>NZ_CP108996.1:5225124-5532484 GCF_036226565.1 Kribbella sp. NBC_00709 | reverse complement strand
CGACAAGCTGGTGGCGGCCTTCACTGCGAAGGTGATCGGACCGCTGCTGGTTGCGAAGCGCTTCGCTCCGGTACTGCGACCGACCGGATCGATCGTGTTGTTCTCCGGCGTCGTCGGTTGGCGGCCTGGGCCGGGCTCACTGGTCAAGGGGACCACGAACGGCGCGGTCGAGTTCGCCGCTCGCCACCTCGCGGCGGACCTCGCCCCGGTGCGGGTCAACGCCATTTCGCCCGGTGTCATCGACTCGGGCGCCTGGGACCGGCTCGGCGACGGCAAGGCCGCCCTGTTGACCAAGAGCGCCGCCGGCACGCTGGTCGGACGGCACGGCGAGACCGAGGACGTCGTCGACGCTGTGATGTGGCTGCTCCACGCCGGCTTCATTTCGGGCGAGACGATCCATCTCGAGGGCGGAGCACGCAACAAGATCGCGTAAGTCCCCCTGGGGCCGGCTGGTCCGCAACGAGGAAGCGTCAGAAGGTGGCGATCGGGTTGACCGGACTGCCGGAGGTGCCAGCGAAGCGGACCGGCGCGACGGCGAGCTGGAAGTCCCATTGGCCGAGCTCGGCAGCTGTGGTCGCGCACAGCTCCAGGTCGCAGTTGTCGAGCAGCCACAGCCCCATCGCAACGAGGCTCACGGCGTGCACCGGCATCAAGATGTCGTCGTACCCCGACGGCTGAACGTCCTGCGGAGTGTCGGCGCCGATCAGCGAGACGCCCCGCTCGTGCAACCACGGCAGACAGGACGCGTGCCACCCGGCCTGCGTGATCCCGCCGGACGCACCGGCCTCGTGCCGAGCGCGGCCGTAGCCGGTCCGCAGGAGCACCGCATCGCCGGGTTGCACCCGCACACCCTGCCGACGCTCGGCCTCCTCGAGATCCTCGGGGAAGACACCCTCCCCCGGCTCCAGCCACGGCACGTCGCGGACCTTCGCAACGTCCAGCAGGACGCCACGCGTGACGATCCCGTTCGCCGCCGCGGTGACGGCCGCCCACGCTGATCCGGTCGCGGCGTCGACCAACGAGTGCGACCTCCCGTTGTACATCTTGCCGTCCCAGAAGAGGTGGCACGGCGAATCGACGTGGGTGATCGTGTTCCCGTGAAAGAAGATCCCGAGCCGCTCGTTCGAAAACCCCCAGCGCCGGTCGTTGTGGAACGCGGCCGGCATGTGTTCGGCACCCGGCATCTCGGCCGCACACGGACACGCCGTCGTCGCCCGCTCCATCTCCTCCGGTACGGCGACCTCCCACGCACACGACACGCTCCTGCCATGCCGCACAGCCCGCGCCGCCGCGAGCCGAACGTCGTCGGTGATGTGGTTCAGCGTTCCGAGCTCGTCGTCATCCCCCCACCGCCCCCAATTCGACAACGTCTCGAAGTACCCCAACACGTCATCCTGCGTGGGTCGCCCTACCGTCATCCCACCACCAACTCCTCCAGTCACGCCTGCTGAACTGGCATGAAACTACATCGGCAGGCCGGCAGCCGGCCGATCAGGAGGTAGGTACGGCACACCTGTGCTGCCGTCGCAGCGGCACCCATGCGCGAGGGACGGCTTGGTGCTACTTGCCGCCGAAGGTCTCCAGCAGGACCTGACGCTCGGCTTCGGTGAGGTTTGTGTCGATGAGCTTGCTGTGCATGCCGTGGAAGCGTTCGCCGACCCGATCGAGGTCGCCTTGCTCGGTGACCGCGAACAGTGCCGAGGTCCCTGGTGTGACCTCGGTGCGGATCTTGTGCAGCTGCTCCTTGGTGATGCCGGCGTCCTGTGTCATCTTGCTGATCGCGCCGATCGCGGCCCCGGCCACGCCACCGATCACGGGCACGAAAAAGAGGGAACCGAGGAGTACTCCCCACAAGGCACCCCACCCGGTTCCGCGCCAGGTTTCCTCGTGGCTCTGCTTGGTGATCGGATGCGACTCACCTTCGGGCCACGAGACGACCGCGTGGTCGAGGACCTTCACCAGCTTGTCTGCCTCACAGCGCTTCAGGATCGAAGCAGCGCCCTGAGCTCCAGCCGGACTGTCGAACTTCCACACCGTAAAGGCGGCCATGGTGCACTCCTTGCCTTCAGTCGAACCGAGCGCGGGTCAACACGGTTACTGCGCTGTTCTTGTCCAGGTCGCAGCCAGGGTGACGCCGGCCCACCCGGCTGCCGCACCCATCCTCGCCCCCAGCAAACGCGCCAACGTCACCCCACCAGGATGAACCTGCGGTTTCGGGGTGCCCCAAGCTAGCGCCTCACGAGCTGTCGCTCTTGTGAGAAATCAATCGACCGGCAGCGGCCAGCCGTCTATCGCGTGGCCGGGATGTTCGCGCAGGAACCGCCGCCGGACGTCGACGTACCGGGTCGGCGTGAGCCCGGTGAACGCCCGGAACTCATGGCCGAAGTGGGCCTGGTCGAAGTAGCCGGCACCGGCGGCGAGGTCGACCCAGTCGATCGGTCCGGCGGGGTCGATCGCGAACACGGTGGCGGTGAAGCGCCAGGTGCGGGCCAGCCGCTTCGGCGTGACGCCGATGAGCTCCTTGAACCGCTGGGCCAGATGAGTGCTGCTGACACCGGCTGCCACGCTCAGGTCGCCGATCGCCACCGCCCCGCTGGCCGCCGCGATGACACTGCTCGTATGACGGACCAGCCCCAGGCCGGTGGTCTCGCCCAGTCGCCGCATCAACTCCTCCTCGAGCAGCGTCAGCATCTCGTGCGGTCCGTTTGCCGTGGCCAGCCGGTCTTGCAGCTCAGCAACCGCCGGCCGGCCCCAAACCTGCTCCACCGGCACCGGCCTGTCACACAACTCGGCCGCGGGCATCGGCAGGAACGGCGCCAGCCCCCACGGCTTCACGTGCACGCCGACGGATCGGGTCCGGGATGGGTAGCCGAACTCCAACGCGCGGGTGGGCATGGTGACCACGCAGCCGTCGGCGTACTCGGCCGTCTCGATGTCGGTGCCGGCGCGGATGCGGAACGGCGCCCCCAGGTTGACGATGAGCAACGCCGCCGGCATCGGCGGCAGCATCAGCCGGGCGTACGGCGGCGCCCCCTCCAGGTAGTAAAGGTCGTCGATCAGACCGTCCAGCGGCGGTCGCGGCACTCTGGACACGTACTCCATACCCACAGCATCGCCGACACCCCGCCGTGAAGGGGCCGCAACTCGGCAGTCACTCAGGTCACGGGAGAGGCCGGTACGTCCGGTGGCGCAGCATGATCGCCGTCGCGGGGATCCACCGCTCGGCAGGATCTGATATCCGGTTGACGGCGGACGGGTCCGATCGATCGGATTGGCTCGTGAGTCCCCGCAAGATCCACGCCGACCAGCCCGACATCGACACACCGCTCGTCCGCGAACTGGTGGCCGCGCAGTTCCCGCAGTGGGCCGCGTTGCCGCTGGAGCGGGTCGACTCCAGTGGATTGGTGAACGCGGTCTACCGCCTCGGTACCGACCTGTCCGTACGGCTGGCGCTCCGGCCCTCGAGCACCGACATAGTGCAACGGGAGCAGGCGAAACTCGCGGCACTCGCGCCGTTCCTGCCGGCGGCCATCCCTTCTGTCGAGGGGATCGGCTCACCCACCGACGCGTTCCCGGGCGAGTGGTCGGTCCACCGCTGGCTCACCGGCACGCACCCGTCCCCCCACGCGCTGGTTGATCCGCGTGGGCTGGCGACGGACCTCGCTGCGTTCGTCGACGCGTTCCGGCAGATCGACCTGCCGGACCGGCCGCCGGCGTACCCGGGCGAGCGCCGGACGCGCGCTCCGATGGTCTCGATGGACTCCTCGACGCGGGAGGCGATCGGCGAGCTGGACGGCCTGATCGACACTCGCGCAGCACTGGCGTCGTGGGACGAGTCGCTCGCGGCGCCGTACGACGGGAGCGAGGTGTGGGTGCACTCGGACCTGACGCCGAGCAACCTGCTTGTGTCGGCGGAGGGCCGGCTGACCGCGGTGCTCGACTTCGAGACGTGTGGTGTCGGCGATCCGGCCTGCGACTTGTTTCCCGTGTGGTACCTGCTGCCCGCGAACGTCCACGAAGAGTTCCGCGCCACCCTGGACGTGGACGACGCGACATGGCTCCGCGGACGCGGCCGCGTCCTGTCCCAGGCCCTGATCGTGCTGCGGTACTTCAAGGACACCAACCCGGCCCTCGCAAAGTACGCACAGCACGCCGTCAACAAGGTACTCACAACTCCTCGGTGAGCCCACAGTCACTCGGGCCACGAAAAGGCCGGTTCTCCGAGCGGAGAACCAGAGCTGCGACTTCTGGGTTATGAGTAGCCCTGACGGTGTCTCACGTGCAGTCTCGGTCTCGGGTCCCACCCGAGCCGCCCCGGTCGGACCCTTGTGGAAGAACTCGCCGCGATCACGCCCGGGTCGACGCCGATCCCCATGCCCTTCTTCCTGGCGCGCTTCCCGGCTTTGTGCTCCTCGAGCTTGCCCTTGTCGTCCATGACGAGTACGCCGACGCTGTCGAGCTTCATGTACTCGGTGGCCTCGTCCCAGTTCCTCATCACCATCGCCGCCTCGTCGGCGCGGTCCTCGCTGGGGAAGAACGCGAGCACCAGTTGTTGGGTGTCCCCATGGACCGCTTCTCTGTCTTTGCGCGGGGTCACCGCTTCTTGCCTGCTGATTCCGTGGCGTTCGAGGTAGGCGAAGACCTGTGCGGCGCCGTGTCGGCGTACTCGGGTTACCTGTCAGCGATCCCCTCGAACAAAGCGGCACCGAAGATCTCCCCTTCCCAGCTGATCTTCAGAAACTCCTGCTCCGACCGTCCCCCAATGAGGCGGCGCTTCGCCACAAACGTCATGACCTCAACCCCCAAACTCAGAATTGGGATGCCGCCCCGTAGGAGTCCCTCCGTGTTGGATGACGGAGCGCAGCCGCACCGTCGTTGGCGATCGTTACTGATGGTTCACCGCGCCTCGCGGAGGCCGCATCACCCCAGTGGGATGACCCGCCCGCCCCGACCGATCCGACATCCTGAGATCGCGGTACCCGAACCGGCGACGAGTTGTCGGCATGTCGCGGCGAAGGCGGACCAGCGGACACGGAGCGAGACCGCGGTGCGGGGATTGTCTCTACTGAAGGGGGCCCACATGCGGGCCAGGCAGAGGAACCACACCTCATGAGCGCCACGTCAGGATCGGCACCGGCGCCGCCGTTCCCTCAGACGCCACAGTTCTGGGTGCTGATGGTCAATGCGCTCGGACTCGGAGTCTTCGGCGCCTGCGTCGCCCTGCTGTTCATGGGGCTGATCGGGCTTGGGGACGAGTGGTACTCGGTCTCGGATCCGGGATGGTTCGGCGGGCAGTGGTGGTGGCTGGCCGTCACGGCGGCGGCCGGAGTCGTGGTCGGCCTCCTGCGCCGGTGGACCCACCTGCCGGACAAGATCCCGAGCCTGATCGATGACCTCGAGCACGGCCAAGTCGATGGCCGATCGGTGCCAGGGGTGGTGGTCGTCTCGGCTGCCTCGTTGATCGGAGGCGCCAGCCTCGGCCCGGAGCAGGCACTCGGAGCCATGGGTGGCGGCGCCGCGCAGTGGATCGCCCGACGACGCCGGCTCAACGATGAAGACAGCCAGGTGAACACCAGGGCCGGGTTCGCCGGCGCCTACGGCGGACTGTTCTCCAGCACCCTGATCGTGGTGATGCTAATCCTGGAGGTCTCCCGCCCTGGCGGGCAACGGATGGCCAAGACGCTGGCTGCCACGATCGTTTCTTCCAGCGTCTCGTTCGCGATCTACTTCGTCGTCGCGGGCGCCTTCTTCCTTGACGCCTACGCGGTGCCCGCCTTCAACTTCGAGGACTGGCAGTTGCTCGCCGGTCTCGGCCTGGGCCTGTTCGCGGCGGTGGTGGTGACGCTGCTGGGCGTCGTGATGAAGCTGGCAGCAAGGACGTTCGGCCGGCTCAGAGTGCCGGCCATCGTGCGGCCGGTGATCGGTGGCCTGGTGTTCGGTGTCGTCGGCGTGATCCTGCCGCTGACGATGTTCACCGGCAGCGACCAACTCAAGACCGTGCTGCAGACCGGCGAGACACTCGGCGCGGGCCTCCTGGCTGCCCTCGTGATCGCCAAGATCATCACCTTCGCCGTCTGTGAGGCGAGCGGATTCGTCGGCGGCCCGATCTTCCCAGCGCTCTTCGTCGGCGGCACGGCCGGAGTGTTCGTGCACCAAGTCTTCCCCGACATACCACTGGGACTCGCGTTCACGTGCATGCTCGCCGCAGTTCCCGGAGCCCTGGTCTCCGCGCCCTTCGCGCTGGTCCTGCTCGCCGGGTTCATGAGCCAACTGGGTGCACTGCAGACCGCACCCGTCCTCATCGCCGTCATCACCGCATTTCTCGCCGTGGAGTCGGTGAAGTACGTCGCAGCCACCCGCCGGCGCAGCAACCCACAGACGAGTCGGCAGACAAACCAATGATCCGTTCATCGGGTGCCTACCCACCTCCCGATGTGCCTCCCAGGTCAAATAGAGGAGGCCCTTTCCCGATCGGGAAAGGGCCGCTGTCGCCGAGGTCGTTGCCGCCTACGGTGTGTCCCGCTCGTGGGTCTACGAACTGCTGACCCGCTACCGCACCGAGGGCGACGCGGCATTCGAGCCGCGATCGCGCCGGCCGAAGACCAGCCCTACCGCGACACCACCGGCGACCATCGATCTGATCATCACGGTCCGCAAGCAGCTGGCCGAGTCCGGTCTGGACGCGGGCCCGGACACGATCGTGTGGCACCTGCGGTTCACCCACTACCCACTCACCGACGGCACCGACACCGAGACCATCACCCGGCTCGACGACCACTCCCGCTACGCCCTCCACGTGTCGGCCCGCCGTCATCTCACCGGCCAGATCGTGCTCGACAACTTCACCCAAACCACAGCCCAGCACGGCTGTCCCGCCTCCGTACTCACCGACAACGGCTTCGTCTACACCACCCGCTTCGCCGGCCGACACGGCGGCAACAGCCGCAACGGCCTGGAAACCGAACTCCACCCCCGCGAGCAGGACGGCACCTGGTCAGGTCGCTGGCCGGAATACTGGAAGCCGGACCGTGGTCGCGTGGGCCAGTGGCTGGCCCTCGGGTTACTTCGGCAGTGACATCGCCGGGTCGGTCGCTGCGGCGATCAACTCCTCCTGCGTCACGTCCGGTAGCGCGACTCCCTTGGGGAGCCCGTCTGCCACACGCTTGAGCGACTTCACCCGCAGCATGGCGACGATGACCACTTGCCCGTCCGGTCGTTCGTAACGCACGAACTTCCCGCCGTCGGTGTTCAGCCAGAGCAGGCGTAGCAGCCGTTCACGGTAGGTGGGGTTCTTGGGCGGCTTCTGCGATCCCGCGACCGGGTAGCCCTTTCCCTTCGAGGACTTCACCGGCTGCGCGGAACCTCCGATGATCGAGCGACCGTTCGGTGCGATCAGCTCGTAGCAGCTGAACCTCAGCAGGTTCTCGGTGAACCTCGGGCCGCACCACTTCGTCAGGTCCAGCGCGTCCTCCTTGTGAGCCACCGATACCCACAGCAGGCCGACACCGCCTCCTTGAGTCCAGTTCTGCGTGACGGTCAGTTCACCGATTCCGCCAGGCTTGCTGGAGTTCGCCGTACCGACGATCACCTGCTGTGGTTTGCCGACGGTGTATGCGCCCTTGGTGTCGATGTGCTTGCGTAGTACGGCGGTCAGCAGTGAGGCACTCTTCGCTCGAACGGCTACCGGGTCTGTCTGTTCCTGAGCCGCGGGCGGCGCTGCATCCTGGCCGGCCGAGTTGGGCAGGTATTGGACGCCCGCGGCTGCCACCGCCGCGATCGCCGCAGCGGCAGCGATTCCGCTGAATGCCCGCTGCCGACGAAGCCGCCTGCGGCCTCGCGCAAGGTCCGGCTCCGGATCGACGAACCGGTCGAGATCAGCGCTGATGGTGTCCCTCATCCGGTCCCGCAGGTCCTGCTCGTTCATGCTCGCTCCTTGGTCAGTTCGTCGAGTCGGAGGTCGGTCAGGCGGCGCCGAAGGTGATCGAGGGCACGCGCGGTCTGGCTCTTCACCGTGCCGGCGCTGACCCCCAGGTCCGCCGCGACCTCTTCGATGCTGAGATCGAGACAGAACCGCAGCACCACAATCCGGCGCTGTCGCGGGCCCAACGCGGCCAGCGCGCTGACGAGCTCGTCCCGTCCGTCCAGATCAGGCCCGTCCACCTCCTGGTCGGGCATGACGTCCGAGCTCAGCTCACGCCGCCACATCCGCCGACTCGCGTCGATGTTCGTACGCACCAAGACCTTGCGCACGTAGGCGTCCTCGGCTCCACTCGTGTGGATCCTCGGCCAAGCCACGTACAACTTGGTGAGCGCCGTCTGCACCAGATCCTCGGCGGCATGCCGATTACCGCAGAGCAGGTAGGCGGCCCCCATCAACCGCGACCGCCGGGCCAGGACGAAATCTGAAAACTCCTGGTCACGCTGCTTTCGGCTCGTCATCTGTTTCCTTTGCCGTGTTGGTTGACGATCGTAAAGACGACTGGTTCTGCCGCCGAGTTGCATGCCCGGCCCGGTTGCCTCGCCCGTCACCCTCTACGAGGTCGAGGAGTCCTGGCGCTCGCTCCGCCCTACGCCCGGGACCTCCACCACGTCGACAACGCTCCAGATAACCAAAGAGGATCCGCTAGTCACGGCGCGTGGGTCCGACTGATGGTGCCGCAGCAGCGGCAGCTACGGCGTGCTTTACGCGATCGCCGGGCTCTGCGCCATCATCGGAGCATTCGCCATCCTGCCCGTGAAGGGTGTTCGTTGAGCGCCCACATCGACGAAGCGGCCGGGCCCCTCGTGGGCCCGGCCGCGTTTTCGACGCTCAGACGGCGACCTCGCGGTAGGCGGGCGGGGTTGCCTCTTCGCGGATGGCATCTGTGATGGGGCAGGGCTTGAAGCCTTTGACGATCAGATAGACGCCCAGCGAGAGCTCCCACAAGGCGATCGGGATGACGGCGATCCCCGTCACCGTGCCGACCCGGTCGACGACGCCGAACATCGTCAGGACTACCGCGGTGAGGTGCAGTGGGGCTCCGATGAGTCCGATCATGGGAAGGACGCGTGGCACGAGGCCGGATCGGTACAGCAAGGTGCCCAGCAGGATGGCGTTGATGCCCGGCATGAGGCTCCCTCCGAGCGTGAACGCCCAGTGGTAGGTCGCGACGTGCGACGCGCCGATGGCGGCCAGCGAGGCTGCGTCGGCTCCGGCCGCTGTGCCCAGGTCCTGGTGCAGGGTCACGAGCGAGAGGAGGCTCGCGACACCGGTGAAGAGCATGGCGGCTTCAAGGGTGCGGGAGGCGACGAAGCCGAGCGCCATGCCTTGGTTCTGTCGCTTGACCACCGGATACAGCGTGATGGCGGTGCCGATGCCGGCGAGGGCGACGATGACCTCGAGGAAGCAGCCCCATAGGGCGGGGGTGTCGGCGGCGGAGCTGATGATGAAGTCCTTGCCCTTCACCGAGCTGTAGAGGGCTGGGGGGCGAGTGTGGGGATTGAGACGAAGGTAATCAGGTAGAAGATGCCCGCGACGAGCGAGGTCTTTCGCGTTGGGTCCTTCGGGACTCGTTTCGTTGCTGCGGTCTGGACGGTGGTGGCCATGTCGATCTATCCCTTTTCGCGATTGATCTTTAGTGGGTTGACGAGCTATCGAGGATCGGCGGTGGGTACATCGGGCTGGTCGGGCTCGACCTGAGTGACCGAGACCAGCGGCAGGCCCATGTCGCGGATCTTCTGGAGCAAGCCATACAGCGCGGCCTGGTCGACCACCGAGCCTTGGATCAGGGTGGTGCCGTCGTTCTCGCTGGTGATGGTCAGTCCGTCGAACCAGCCGGCCCATCGGGAATCCAGGTGCCCCTTGAGACGGATTTCGTACGGTCCGTTCGTTCGCATGCTCGAAAGGTAGGAACGGATGTGGTGAGCGGGCATCACCACGTGTGGTGATCTATGTGGTGATCTGGCCGGCGCCGGGTTCAGCGGTCGCGGGTCCGGGACAACAGGTCAAGCTGCTCGGCCCGGCGCACCGCTGCCCGACGGTTGTTCACGCCGAGCTTGGCGTAGATGTTCTTGGTGTGGGTCCGCACGGTGTTCAGGGACACCACGAGCTCGCGGGCGATGTCCGGGCCGTCCAGGTCGGTCCCGAGCAGCCGAAGCACTTCCAGCTCGCGTTTGCTCAGTGGCTCAACCAAACCCTGTCGGTCCTCGGGCAAGCCCTGACTGACGGGAGGGCTGTCCTCAGTCTTGTCAACGGCCGCCAGGAGCCGACGCACATCGTCCCGAGCGATCCCCTCTTGTTCGCCAGGTGCTACCCGTGCGGCAGCTCTCAGCAGTTTGGCCATGGGTGCGCCCTCATCCGCGAACACTCGGACGTAGCCCTCCGGCTCAGACAGCGTCAGCGCACGTTCCAGCGATACAAGCGCAGCCGGGATCTCGCCTCGCGTCTGGTGGGCAAGCGCCTGCAGCACCAGGATCTCGATGACGCTCCCCGTCCTTCCCCCCTCTTCTGCTGCTTGCAGGAGCCGATCCAAGAGCTGGGTCGCCTCGTCGATGGAGCCCTCTGCACGCTCTGCCCTGGGCTGGGCCAAGAGCACCCTGACCAGGGTGATGTGCTCGAACTCGCGCAGGTAGCTGAGGTCGTCCGTGGCGGAAAGACCCTGCTCACGCACCCAGCCGATCGCTTCACCCAACGCCCCCTGCTCGACCCAGACCCGTGCCCTCCACGCCGGGACCGGCCGCACGTTGGGGAAGAAGTCACTGACATACAGGCGCTCCGCCTCATTGAGCAGGTCGA
Organism: Kribbella sp. NBC_00709; assembly: GCF_036226565.1. Classification (GTDB taxonomy): domain Bacteria; phylum Actinomycetota; class Actinomycetes; order Propionibacteriales; family Kribbellaceae; genus Kribbella. The sequence continues at coordinate 5,521,710 of NZ_CP108996.1, read as the reverse complement.
GTGCGGCGCCCAGATCCCCCTCAGCCTCGCGTACCCGAGCCATCGCGACTCGCCAGCGGTATGGGTTCTGCAGCAACCCGAGGTGCTCGCCGAGCTCCTGGCTCCGCAGCAAGTACTGCGTGGCGGTAGGCAGGTCGTTCCGCTCGCGGTGGATCTCGCTGATCCCGACATACATGTCCGCCGTCCCCCGCAACGCCGACCCGCCCTGCTCGGATGCGAGCTGCAAGGCCTGCTCGTAGGTGTGCATCGCGTCGCCGAGCCGGCCTTGCCTACGCCGTATATCCGCCAGCGCGATCGCGCACCCAAAGGTGTCGGCGACGTGCCCGACCCGCCGCAGCCCCGCCATGCAGTCGGCATACGCCCGGTGCGCTTGATCCAGGTCTCCGCTCGTCCAGTACGCCAGCCCCAACAGCCCCGATGCCGATGCGCGCCGGAGGTGGTCTTCCTCAGGCGAAAGCTCGAGCGCCCGCCGGGCATGCCCCTCGGTGCCGGGCACGTCGCCCCGGGCCAGGGCCAGAGCAGCGCGATACAGCTCGATCGTCCCCGGGACGCCTCGAAACTCTTCGTCGTCGACGACGACCATCCCCGCCGGCGAGGCTTCCGGTCCCACATGGGTACCGGTCGTCGTGTCCAGCCACCGCTCGGCGTCCTCCAGCCGCGCCTCCACGCCTTCGAGCTCGCCGCCCAGCAGCAACGCTCCGGCATACCCGACAATCAGCACGGGCCTGACCTGGACCACCTCGCCGGGAAGCGCCTCGAGCCAGCCACGCATTGTGGACTCCTGCCGGCTCCTGCGCATGGCCGGGATCGCCAGCTCGACCAGGTCCGCCGCCCGCTCGAAATCCTCGGCGGCCAGCGCGTGGCGGATCGCCTCGGATCGTTCGCCGTTCCGCTCGTACCAGTCGCTCGCGCGCAGGTGCAGCTCATGGACGCGGTCAGGCTGCTCGTCCAGCAGATGCGCTCGCAGCACGTCTCCGAAAAGATGCTGGTAGCGATACCACTGGCGGCGGTCGTCGAGCTGGATAAGGAACAGGTTCCCCCGATCGAGAGCCTCCAGCATGGGCTTGCCGCCGTGCTGGCCGGTCACGGCATCGCAGAGCGGGCCGCTCAGCCGGCTGAGGATGGAGGTCTTCAGCAGGAAGCTGCGGACATTGTCGGGCTGGCGCTGCAAGACCTCTTCGACCATGTAGTCGATGATGTACCGGTCATCCCCGGCAAAGCCCGCGATAAAGCCTGCGATGTCGGCGCGGCCCTGCATCGAGAGCGCCGCCAGCTGGAGCGCGGCGATCCACCCTTCCGTGCGCCCCTCCAACGCTGCGACGTCCTGCGCCGTCAGTACCAGTCCCATCACCTCGTTTAGGTACGCCGCGGCCTCGTCAGGCGTGAAGCGCAGATCGGCGGCGCGGATCTCAACGAGCTCGCCGCGCCCTCGCAAGCGAGACAGCGGCAGCGTCGGGTCTGCGCGGCTGGCGATCACCAGGTGCATCTGTGGGGGGAGGTGCTCCAGCAGGAAGGCCATCCCGTCCTGTACGTCGCGTGCGTCGATGACGTGGTAGTCGTCGAGCACGAGCACGACGTCGTCCGAGCTGGCGCTGAGGTCGTTGAGCAGAGTGGCGAGGACCGCTTCGATCGGCGTCTGAGACGACTGCAGGAGCAAGAGCGCACCGGCACCGACCCCCGGCGACGCTGCCTGCAGCGCGGCGACAAGGTACGACCAGAACAGGGCGGGATCGTTGTCGCGCCGGTCGAGCGAGAGCCACGCCGCGGACCGTCCTTCGGCAGGCGCGCCTGCCAGCCACTCGGCCAGCAACGTCGTCTTACCGAACCCGGCCGGAGCTGAGACGAGCGTGAGCGTCGACTCCGCCCCGCGGCTCAGACGCTCGCTCAGTCTCGGACGCGCTACCAGACCGCGTCGTCCCCTGGGGACGTGGAGCTTGGTCTCGAGCAGTGGGCCTGCCATGACCATCTCCCCTCAGGAGCCAGTCTTCATGTGCCGTCGACAAGCACTTGTTGCCAGCGAGACAGCGGTTGGTTCCGGTAACTGATCGTGCCATCAGCTCGCTCGAGACCATCTGACCACACGTGTGAGGCGGTTACCGGTCATGCCGCAGTGAGGGCGGCCACGCTCGCCCGGATCTGCCGCGGTGAGGGCGGCGCCCGGATCTGCCGCGATCCGGGCGTTGCCCCCGTCCACGCGATCCCAACTGCCACGAGCCGAGTCCCGGCGTCTGAGCTGCGGCACAGCTTCGTCTCGCTGCTGTCCAGCAGCGGAGTACCGATCGAGGACATATCGCGCCTGGTCGGCCACGTGGGCACCAACGTGACCGAGAAGGTCTACCGGCACGAGCTGTGACCGGTGATGACGAGAGGCGCCGCGACGATGGATCAGATCTTCAAGCAGACGACCGACCACAGGTAGGAATTGGAGTCCTAGCCTCCCGTTTTGCCTCCCGGGTCAAACAGCAGAGGCCCTTTCCCGATCGGGAAAGGGCCTCTGACCTGCGGTGGAGCTTAGGGTGTGCTCCGTCAGGACATACCGGACAGGTCTCTCAAGACATACCGGACTGGGTCTGAGGGTTCGGGCAGGGCTGCGTTGAGGCTGCGGGTGTGTCCAAAGCCCGGCTGGTTGTCACCGCGATCGAGATCGAAGGACGTAGCGTCGCCGAGGTCGTTGCCGCTTATGGCGTTGCTCGTTCGTGGGTCTACGAACTACTCGCCCGGTACCGAGCCGAGGGCGAAGCGGCGTTCGAGCCGCGGTCACGCCGGCCCAAGACCAGCCCGACCGCGATACCGCAGTCGACGATCGACCTGATCATCACGGTCCGCAAGCAGCTGATCGAGTCCGGTCTGGACGCGGGTCCGGACACGATCGCCTGGCATCTGCGGCACCGCCATCAGGTCACGGTCTCGGTCAGCACGGTCGCTCGCACTCTGACCCGCCAAGGTCTGGTGGTGCCGGAGCCGAAGAAGCGCCCGAAGAGCTCCTACCTGCGGTTCGAGGCCGAACAACCCAACGAAACCTGGCAATCCGACTTCACCCACTACCCGCTCACCGACGGCACCGACACCGAGACCATCACCTGGCTCGACGACCACTCCCGCTACGCCCTCCACGTCTCGCCCCACCGCCACATCACCGGCCAGATCGTGCTCAACACCTTCACCCAAACCGCAGCCCAGCACGGCTATCCCGCCTCCGTGCTCACCGACAACGGCTTCGTCTACACCACCCGCTTCACCGGCGGCCGCAACGGGCTCGAGACCGAGCTACGCCGTCTGGACATCGTTCAGAAGAACTCCCGCCCCAACCACCCCACGACCTGCGGCAAGGTCGAACGGTTCCAACAGACGATGAAGAACTGGCTGGCCGCGCAACCTCAACAACCCGCCGGCCTGGACGAACTCCAGGCCCTGATCGACACCTTCGTGCAGATCTACAACCACGCCCGCCCACACCGGTCGCTGCACCACCGCGCGACCCCGGCGACCGCCTACCAGGTCCGCCCCAAAGCAGGCCCCGGCACCGACCGCAGCACCGACACCCACTACCGCGTGCTCCACGACATCTCAGACCCCGCCGGCAAACTCACCCTCCGCCGCGCCGGCCGACTCCACCACATCCCCATCGGCACCGAGCACGCCCGAACCCCCGTCCTCAAACTCGTCGACGACCTCCACATCCGCATCATCAACGCCGCCACCGGCGAACTCCTCCGCGAGCTCACCCTCGACCCCACCCGCGACTACCAGCCCCTCGGCCGACCCCCAGGCCCACACCCCAAGAACAGAAAACCGGACCCCAAACAGGGGTCCGGTCCGTCCGGGATCTCTTGAGAGATCACACGGTGGAGCTTAGGGGATTCGAACCCCTGACCTCTTCCATGCCATGGAAGCGCGCTACCAACTGCGCCAAAGCCCCGCGGTGTCTTGCGACTCCGGAAGTTTAGCGGATGGGGGGCGGCAAAGAAAAATCGGTTGGCTCGTGGGGCTGGTGAGGTGCGCGACAGGCCAGTTGCCCTTCGTTGCCAGTTCGCTGGCAGCCGATCACCACGCTCTGTCCGCCGACCACAGTACTTCGCGTCACAGTCTGCGACCCGCCGAAGGCAGCACCAGAACTGCCGCCGCGAAGCGGTGTCCTTTGGCTTCTACCGCTGGGGGTCGTCGCTCATGACTGGTTCGGGGAGGGAGCCGGCGTTCCATTCTTCGATTCGCCAGCCGTGGCGGCCGGGGAGGAGGGAGACCCAGTTGCAGTTCGACAGGCCTCCGAACGCTGGCCAGTTGGCCTGCGGGATGCCGAGGAACTGGCAGATGCCGACGCGGGCCGCGAGGCCGTGAGTGGCGATGACGATGGTGTCCTCGGCGGAGCCTTCCTCGCAGATGCGGGACAGGGCTGCGGCGAAGCGGTCGGCGACTTCTTCGATGGTTTCGCCGTTCGAGCCGCGGCGCTGGGTTTCGCCGTTGCGCATCCGGGCGGCGGCCTCCGGGTTGATCGCGGCGAGTTCGCCCGAGGTCAGGCCGGCCCAGTCGTCGACGTTGATCTCGCGGAGCGCTTCGTCGTACTCGATCTTGAGTCCGGTCAGCGCGGCGAGCTCACCGGCGGTGGCGGCGGCCCGCTTGAGGTCGCTCGCGAACAGGCGCGTGGGCGCGAGCGACGCGAGCCGCGCGGCGGCGTCGCGGGCCTGGCCGATGCCGACGGAGTCCAGCGGGATGTCGGCCTGGCCCTGGATCTTGTCCTGCAGGTTCCACTCCGTCCGGCCGTGCCGCCAGACGATCAGTCGGCCCGCGCTCATTCCGCCGAAGCCGAACCAGGCACGGCCGAGCCAGGGACAGTCGAACCAGGCCCGGGCGACGGCAGCGGGATCACCGGGCAGTCGCGCCAGAGGCGCTCGAGCGAGTAGAACGCGCGCTCCTCGTCGTGCTGGACGTGGATGACGATCTCGAGGTAGTCGAGCAGTACCCAGCGGCCTTCGCGGGCGCCCTCGCGGCGTACCGGCTTGGCGTCGAAGTCGACGCGCAGCTTCTCCTCGACCGCGTCCACGATCGCGCGGACCTGGCGGTCGTTGGAGGCGGAGGCGACCAGGAACGCGTCGGTGATCGCGAGCTGCTCGGACACGTCGAAGGCGAGGACGTTCTCGGCCTTCTTGTCGTGGGCCGCTTCCGCGGCCGCGGTCAGCAGCTCGATTGCGCGTTCACTGGCAGACATAAACGTCCTAACGGTTGGTGTAGAGCTCACGCTTGGCGATGTACTGGACGATGCCGTCCGGGACGAGGTACCAGGTCGGGTTGCCCTTGGCGACCCGGGCACGGCACTCGGTCGACGAGATCGCCAGCGCCGGCACCTCGAGCAGGGTGATCCGGTCCATCGGCAGCTGGTCCAGCGGCAGCACGAGGCTCTCCGTCCCCGGCCGGGTACAGCCGACGAACTGGGCGAGCTTGAACATCTCGTCCACGTCCCGCCAGGTGAGGATCTGGGCGAGCGCGTCGGCACCGGTGATGAAGAACAGCTCGGCGTCCGGGTACAGCCGGGACAGGTCGCGCAGGGTGTCGATGGTGTACGTCGGACCCGGCCGGTCGATGTCGACGCGGCTGACCGAGAACCGCGGGTTCGACGCGGTCGCGATCACGGTCATCAGGTACCGGTCCTCGGGCGGGGAGACCTTCTTGTCCGACTTCTGCCACGGCTGGCCGGTCGGAACGAAGATCACCTCGTCGAGATCGAAGTACGCCTGCACTTCGCTGGCCGCGACAAGGTGGCCATGATGGATCGGGTCGAACGTGCCACCCATCACACCGATGCGTCGTACCCGCTCCACAGAAGCCACGTCAGCCCTTCACAACAACAGCCGCTCAGCTGTGCGGCCGGCCCTTGCCCATGATGACGGTGACGAGCAGCAGCAGGATGAACACGACCAGCGCGAACCCGCCGTACCACCACTTCGAGATGTGCGACGCCTCGACGGCAGCCGCATCGATGGCCGCCACCTGCGGCACGAGGATCGAGAACATGATGCAGAGCCTATCTCGTGACCGTCCTGACGACAGCGACCGGTGGCCCCAGGAGGACACCGGTCGCGTGCAGAGGTCAGCTGTGGCGGACGTGACGGGTCAGCAGCCGGCGCCAGGCAGACGGTACGGCGTGGGCGCGGCGGGCCTGCGCTGCGACGCGGTGCCGCTCGTCGATGTGGGCACGGGCAACTTCGGGGGTGATCATGATTCCTTCACTGGGTTGGTACGGCGGAGCTGGGGCGGACTTACCCCAGTACTTCAAATTGTACGGTTTGAACTACGCTCTCACAAACGAATTAAAGGCATTGAACATTCCCAGCCTTAGAATCTGCGGTGAACAGGAGAAGTCATGGACGCGATCGACAGTCAGCTGATCGAAGCGCTCCGGATGAACGGCCGCTCCAGCTGGGCCGAGCTGGGCCGCGTGGTCGGCCTGTCCGGCCCGAGCGTCCAGGAGCGGGTACGCCGCCTCGAGGAGCGCGGCGTACTCCTCGGGTACCGCGCGGTGGTCGCGCCGGATCAGGTCGGACTCGGGACGAGCGCACTGATCGGGCTGTTCCAGAAGGACGACGTCGAGACCGATGACATCGTCGAGCAGGTGCGGGACATCGTCGCCGTCGAGGACTGCTGGTTCGTCGCCGGCGACCAGGAGCTCGTGGTCAAGGTCCGGGTCGCGGACGTCACCCAGCTCGAGGCCGTCGTCGGCTCGCTGCGCCGCGTCAACGGCGTGGTCAGAACGCGGACGACCGTTGTTCTCTCGACGCGCTGGGAGGGTCGGCCGGCCCCACTGCCCGGGACCTGAACAGCAGCGTGACGGCGGCGACGACGGCCAGCGCGGCCGCGACCGGGAAGAGTGCGCGCGGCGCGTGCTGGTACACGGATCCACCGATGGCCGGCGCCAGGAACATTCCGCTGATCGAGGCGGCGGCGTACAGGCTGGAGTAGCGACCGACCATTCCCTCGGGCGCCGCGTCGGCGACGTGCGCGGTGGCGGTCGGTTTGTAGAGCATCTCCCCCGCCGTGATCACCACGATCGCCAGGGTCGCGCCGGCGAGGGCAGGCCAGACGCCGAGGACCGCCAAGCCGACGCCGACGAGCGCGAACCCGATCGCGATCACCCGGGTCGCGCGGTGACCACGGAGCCGTACCGCGAGCGGCGCCTCGCACAGGACGATCACGACGGAGCTGACTCCGATGAGTACGCCGTACGCGACCGCCGGCGTACCGGCATCCCTCAGCAGCAGCGGCATCGTGGCGAAGATCTGCCGGTAGACGGTGTCGACGACCACGATCGTCGCCAGCAGAACGAGGACCGAGCGGTCGCGGGTCAGCGCGCTCCACAGGCCGTTGACGCGGACGGACGACGTACGGCGGGGCGCCGGGACGAAGCGCCAGATGACGGCGGCCATGATCAGGCTGGTCACTGCGTCGACGATGAAGACGAGCGAGAAGTTGTACGCCGCCAGCAGTCCGCCCAAAGGTGGGCCGATGGTGAAGCCGGCGTTGCTCGCGGTACGGGACAACGCGATGCCCTCGCGGCGGCGTTCGGCCGGGAGGGCGGTTGCGACGAGGGCGCTCAGGTTCGGGCGGCTCGCACCGCCGCACAGGCCGGCGAGCGCGGCGACCACACCGATCCACGGCGCCGCAACGAGCGGCATGGCGCAACAGGTGACGACCCAGGCGAGCTGGCTGGCGATGGCCGCCGTACGCAGGCCGAAGCGGTCGCCGAACCAGCCGCCGCCGAGATTGCCGCCGAGCAGCCCGACGCCGTACGCCGCTGCCGCGAACCCGGCCTGTTGCGCCGACATGCCACGATCCTCGACCAGGTAGAGGGTGAGGTAGATCCAGGCGAGGGCACCGGCGGAGCTGATCAGCTGGCCGAGCATGACTGCCTTCAGCCAGGCGGGCAGGTCCGCGATCCGGCGCCAGTACATGGCTCGCCCTCCTGGACTAGAGTGAGTTCCTGACAGGAACTTACTCGGACGGCTAGCGTGGTGGCAACCGGAATCGAAGGAGTACGTCGTGCGGCGGAGCACCTTCTCGCCTGAGCCGGACTGTGCGATCGCACAGTCCCTCGGCGTCATCGGCGACGGCTGGGAGCTGTTGGTCGTCCGGGATCTGGCGCGCGGGCTGGAGCGGTTCGACCAGCTCGCCGAGTCGCTGCACATCTCGCGGAAGGTGCTGACCGAGCGGCTCAACGGTCTGCTGGAGAGCGGGATCGTCACGCGGTCGGCGTACCAGGAACGCCCGACGCGCTACGCATACCGGCTCACACCGCGCGGGCGGGCCCTGTTGCCGGTCCTCGTCGCATTGCAGGACTGGGGCGATCGATGGCTACTCGGCGACGGGTCACTCAGCGGCACCAACTCGGTCGACGAGCCGCCGGCGCATCGCCTGCACGAGCTGGTTGGTCAGCGGGTGCCGTCGGTCGCCTTGCCGTCGATCGTTGGTACGACGGTTGACGTGGTGGACGCGGACGCGCGGGCGACCGTCCTCTTCGGGTATCCGGCGACCGGGCGCCCGACCCCGTTGCCGGACGGCTGGAACGAGATCGCGGGCGCCAGCGGGTGCACATTGGAGAACCGGCTGTTCGCGGGCCGGTACGACGACTTCGCCGCTCGCGGGATCGCGGTCCGTGGAGTCAGTACGCAGCGCACCGACGAGCAGCAGGCGTTCGCGCGAGCGGAGGAGATTCCCCACCTGCTGCTGTCGGACCTCGACCTGGAACTGGTGGCGGCGCTGCGGCTGCCGACGTTCCGGGCCGGTGGGTACGAGCGATTGAAGCGGGTCGTGCTTGTCATCGGCAACGATCGGGTCGTGCGGGCCGTGCGGTATCCGGTCACCGATATCGCGGATGCCGTCGAGTGGGCGCTCACGACTGCGTGAAGAACGCCTTCACCTCGGCGGCGACCCGTCGTACTGCGTCGGCGCTGCCGCTCGGGTTGAGGCTGCCGGGGTCCGATGACGAACCGTGCTCGAAGCCGTCGAACTCGATCCGCCGGCAGTGCGGCAGCACCTGCTCCAGGGTGGCGCGGCCGGGCTTGAGAGCGGGCAGGCCCTTGCTGCCGCCGAGCAGCAGCACGTCGGCGTTGACGGCGCGGAAGTTGTCGAACGTACCTGCGAGCTCCGCGATGATGACGCCTTCGGCGTGGATCGTCGGAGCGAGCTGACGCATGGTGATCGCGCCCGCGGGAGCCTGACGCTCTTCCTTCGCCATCATCTTCTCGGTCGTCCAGCGGAGCAGGCCGCGCGGCATGATCTTGAGGAACGGCGGCGCCAGCTCCAGGCCGAACATGCTCGTCACCATCCCGGCAGCGATGTCGCCACGGGCGATCTCCTGGTCGAAGCGGGCGAGCCACTCGCGCTGCGGGGCGCCGTCGGCGACGATCGCCGGCTCGTAGAGCGCGATCTGCTTCAACGCGGGGAGGATGCGGGCTGCTTCGAGGACGACCGCTCCCCCGGCGCTGACGCCGAACGCCCGGTCGGCGCCGGCCGCGGTCAGGACTGCTTCCAGGTCCTCGACCTCGGTGCGGACCGAGTGGTCGGGGCGGTGCGGTCCCGACAGGCCGCGGCCGCGGCGGTCCGGGAGGTAGACGGTGAACTCGTCGGTCAGCGCCTCGGCGAAGAGGGTGTGGCTGCGGGCCGACTCCATGCTGCCGTGCAGCAGGACGACGGCCGGGCCCTGGCCGGTCTTGTAGTAGCCGATCTCGGTGCCGTCGCGGGACGTCACGGTGCCTTGGGTCAGTTCTGCTGTCTTCATGGCTCGATAGTTACATATCATCTAGTTGCATTGCAACTAGTATCTTTGAACCCTTAAGCTGACGCCATGACGTTTCGACGCTCACCGCTCGCACTCGCGATCCTCGGCCTCCTGGAGAACGGGCCGATGCATCCGTACGGGATCCAGCGGCTGATCAAGCAATGGGGCAAGGACCAGGTCGTCAACGTCGGGCAGCGGACCAGCCTGTACCGGATGATCGTGCGCTTGGAGGAAGCCGGGCTGCTGACGGCCGGGGCGACCGAGCGGGACGAGCGGTATCCGGAGCGCACGGTCTACCACCTGACCGACGACGGCCGGAAGATCTGCCGGGAGTGGCTGGCGGAGATCCTGACGACCCCGCGGAACGAGTTCCCGGAGTTCCCGGCGGCGTTGTCGTTCGTGATGCTGCTGACGCCGGAGACCGCCGGCGATCTGCTGGGGCAGCGGCGAGAGCTGCTGACGAAGCGGATCGCCGAGCTCCAGCTGGAGTTGCGGTCGACAGTGGACGGTCAGCCGATTCCACGGTTCGCGTTGCTCGAGACGGAGTACCAGGTCGCGGTGGCGGTCGCCGAGGCGAAGTGGATCGACGGCGTCCTGCATGACCTGAGCAGAGGCACCCTCACCTGGACACCAGGCCCGGTATGACCGCTGGGGCCGGCTCGGGTGCGGGGACGCCGGTTGAGGTCTGGTGGGCTCGGATCGGTCAGGCGCGCGCGGAGTTTGCTGCAGATCTGGACGCGGTCGAGCAGGCGCGGTTCGCGGCGTACGTGCGGGACGAGGACAAGGATCGGTTCCTGCTGGGGGTGACGCTCACGCGCAGAGTGCTGGGACGGCGGCTTTCGTTGCCGGCGGCAAAGGTTTCGCTGGATCGGACCTGCGAGGAGTGCGGCAAGCCGCATGGGAAGGTGCGGGTCGCCGCAGGGGTTGAGTTGTCGGTGACGCACTCCGGCGATCTGGTCGGGGTCGCGTTCGGCGATCGGCCTCTAGGCCTCGATGTGGAGAAGGTTGACCCGCAGTTGGACGTCGATGCGGTCGCCCGGATCGCATTGTCGGCTGAAGAAGTGCAGGAGCTGCAAAGGTACGGCGGGATCGCGAAGGCGCGGGCGTTCACGGCGTACTGGACGCGGAAGGAAGCCGTTGTGAAGGCGACGGGTGCGGGGTTGCGGGGCGATTTACGTGCGGCTGTTCCGGCCGGGATTCACGTGCAGGAGCTGGCGGTGGGCGCGGATCATCGGGCCGCCCTGGCCGTGGTGACCGCCGAGCCGCCCGTCGTACAGGTGGAGGACGCGACCCAGCTCCTGAGCTGAACGGTTCAGATCCGGATCTGGCCTTCGCCGGTGACGATGTACTTCGTGGAGGTCATCTCGGGCAGCCCCATCGGCCCGCGCGCATGAAGCTTCTGAGTCGAGATGCCGATCTCGGCGCCGAACCCGAACTCACCACCGTCGGTGAAGCGAGTGCTGGCGTTGACGACAACCGCAGCCGAGTCCACCGCCTGCGTGAAACGCCGAGCCGCCGCCTGCGACCGGGTGATGATCACCTCGGTGTGCCCCGAGCTGTACCGGCGAATGTGCTGGACGGCCGCCTCCAGAGAATCCACCACGGCAGCGGACAGATCGAGCGAGTTGTACTCCGTCCCGAAGTCCTCCTCGGTCGCCGCGACAATATCCTTGCCAGCAGCAACTACCGACGGGTCGCCGTGGACAGTGACACCGGCCTGCGCGAGGGCGGGCAGGGCGCGGGCCAGGAACTCGTCGGCGACGGCGGCGTGAACCAGCAGCGACTCGGCCGCGTTGCAGACGCTGGGCCGCTGCGTCTTCGAGTTCAGCAGGATCTCCAGGCCGAGCTCGAGATCCGCGTCGGCGTCGATGTACACGTGGCAGTTGCCGACACCGGTCTCGATCACCGGCACCGACGACTCGCCGACGACAGTCTGGATCAGGCCGGCGCCTCCCCGCGGGATCAGTACGTCGACCAGCCCGCGAGCCTGCATCAGTTCCTTGACCGCGGCGCGATCCGTCGGCACGCCCTGGATCACATCCGCTGGCAGTCCGGTCGACTCGGCGGCGTCCCGCAGTACGGCGATGATCGCGTCGTTGGACGCGGCTGCGGAGGACGAGCCGCGGAGCAGTACGGCGTTGCCGGACTTCAGGCAGATGCCCGCGGCGTCGGCAGTCACATTCGGACGGGCCTCGTAGATGATGCCGACCACGCCGAACGGTACGCGAACCTGACGGAGCTCGAGCCCGTTGGGCAGCGTGTACCCGCGGACGACCTCGCCCACCGGGTCGGTCAGCCCGGCGAGCTGCTCGAGCCCGGCCGCCATCCCGTCGACACGGGCCGGGTTGAGCGCCAGACGATCGACCGTGGACTCCGGCGTACCGGCCTCACGCGCCGCCGCCACATCCTTCGCGTTCGCCGTGACGATCGCGTCGGTGTGCTCGCGCAACGCCGCCGCCATGGCGTGCAGCGCCGCGTCCTTCGTCGCCCGCGACGCGTCGGCCAAGGCGTACGACGCCTCCCGCGCCTGCCGCGCCAGCTCGATGATCTCGCTCATCCACTCATCCTAGGTCCGTTGTTCCCGTCCGGGTCCTGCCGTCTCAACCGTGGTAGGCGGGCGATCGCATGCGCGAGGGGTACGGCGGCGGCGAGCGCGATGTTGAGGCGGCGGTCGCTCGGCGCGATCGGTACGCCGTCCGCCTTCAGCCGCCTCCAGGCCCACACGCTGAACGGGATCACGACGAGCGGCGTCGTCACCAGGCCCGGTGTGTAGCGGCGGAGTACGACGGCATCGTCGCGAGCTCCTCGAGATCGTGGACGATCCACGCCGCGAGCAACCCCCAGGCGACCTTCTTCACAATAGGACCAGGTCGTCTCGGTGGACTACCTCGCGCTCGTACGCCGCGCCCAGCTCGCGGGCCAGGTCTCGGGTCGATCGGCCCAGGAGGTCGGGCAGCTCGGAGGCGTCGTAGTTGACCAGACCGCGGGCAATGACGACGCCCGATGGCGAGACCAGGTCGACGGGGTCACCAGCAGAGAAATTGCCTTCTACAGCGGAGATCCCGGCCGGGAGAAGCGACGCCCGCCGTTGCGTCACGGCGCGGACGGCTCCCTCGTCCAAACGCAGTACGCCTTGGCCGGACGTGGCGTGCGCCAGCCACAGCAGGCGGGTCTTGCGGCGTCGGCCGGTCGGGTGGAAGAGCGTGCCGACCGGGTCGCCGCGAAGGGCCTCGCCAACCCGCGCCGCCGAAGTCAGGACGACCGGAATCCCTGCCTCGGTGGCGATTGCGGCCGCCTCGACCTTCGTCTGCATGCCGCCGGTGCCGACACCGGACGAGCCCGACTTGCCGATCGCGAGCGGCTCCAGGTCGGCGGCGCCGCGGATCTCGGTGACCATCGACGTCCCGGGTTTGCGCGGATCCCCGTCGTACAAGCCGTCGACGTCGGAGAGCAGCAGCAACAGATCGGCATGGACGAGATGGCTGGTCAAAGCCGCCAGCCGGTCGTTGTCGCCGAAGCGGATCTCGGTGGTCGCGACGGTGTCGTTCTCGTTCACGATCGGTACGACGCCCAGCTCGAGCAGCCGCGCGAACGTTCGGTACGCGTTGCGGTAGTGGCTGCGGCGCGTCACGTCGTCGACGGTCAGCAGCACCTGCCCGACCCGCAACCCGTGCGCCGCGAACGCATCGCTGTAGCGGGCCATCAACAAGCCCTGCCCGACCGAGGCAGCGGCCTGCTGCGTGGCCAGGTCACGCGGTCGAGCCCGTAGCCCCATCGGCGCCAGCCCGGCGGCGATCGCACCGGAGGAGACGAGCACGACCTCGGCCCCCTCCACCCGGCGCGCCGAGATGGCGTCGACGAGCAGCCGGAGTCGTTCGAGATCGATCTTGCCGCGCTGGGTCAGCGATGACGAGCCGACCTTCACGACGATTCGCGTGGCCGCAAGGACCTCCGCGCGAGCTTCCATCAGAAGTCCTGATCTGTGCTTTCTTCCGCCGCTTCGAGCTCGCGCGCTTCCTTGCGCGCCAGCTTCTCCGCCTTCACCGCTGCTCGTTTCGCCTCGGCCGGGGACAGGTCCACCTCGTCCTCGGCCCATTCCTGCTTGTAGTCGGTCCGGACACCCTTGTTGGTGTGGTACTCGGTGTCCTTCTCCCGCCGCCGCTGGGCCGCCGGGCGGTCCTCCTCGAGGCGATGGTCCTCACCGCGCCGGGCCAGGATCTCCGCACCGGCGAGGATGTCGGGCGCGAAGTCGAACACGATCGCGTTCGGGCCGTCGCCGATGACGACCGCGTCGCCGGCGTTCGCACCAAGCTTGAGCAGCTCCTCCTCGACGCCGAGCCGGTTCAGCCGGTCGGCCAGGTACCCGGTCGCCTCCGCGTTCGCGAAGTCGGTCTGCCGGACCCAGCGCTCGGGCTTCGCGCCCTGCACCAGCCAGCCGTCGTCGTGCGGCAGCTTCTTCACCTTGAACTCGGGCCCGCCCTGCACCTGCGGCCGGATCACGATCCGCGTGGTGTCGGGCTTCTCCTGCTCCGCGCGCCGGCGGACGACGATCTCGGCCATCGCGAACTTCAAGGCCTCCAGGCCTTCGTGCGAAGCGGTCGAGATCGGGAACACCCGCAGCCCGCGCTGCTCCAGCTCGGCCTGCACCATGTCGGCGATCTCGCGCGCGTCGGGTACGTCGATCTTGTTCAGGGCAACGATTCGCGGCCGGTCCTCGAGCCCACCGTGCGCCTCCAGCTCGGCCTCGATCGTGTCGAGGTCGCTGAGCGGATCCCGGCCCGGCTCGTACGTCGCGCAGTCGATGACGTGCACCAGGGCCGCACACCGCTCCACATGCCGCAGGAAGTCGTGCCCGAGGCCACGCCCTTCGCTCGCACCCTCGATCAGACCTGGTACGTCGGCGACGGTGAACGTGACGTCACCGGCGACCACGACGCCGAGGTTCGGGATCAGGGTGGTGAACGGGTAGTCGGCGATCTTCGGGCGGGCGCGACTGATCGCGGCCACCAGCGAGGACTTGCCCGCACTCGGGAAACCGACCAGGCCGATGTCCGCGACGACCTTCAGCTCGAGGACGAGCGTGCGCTCCTCGCCTTCCTCACCGAGCAGCGCGAACCCGGGAGCCTTGCGGGCACTGCTCGCCAGCGCCGCGTTGCCGAGACCACCCTTGCCGCCTTGGGCAGCGACGAATTCCGCGCCCGGTCCGACGAGATCCGCGAGGACGACGCCGTCCGGCGAACTGATGACCGTGCCGTCCGGGACCGGCAGGACGACGTCGCCGCCGTTGCTGCCGGCCTGGTGGTCACCCTTGCCCTGGGCACCGTTCGTCGCGGTGCGGTGGCTGGAGCGGTGGTAGTCGACGAGGGTGGTGACGTCCGGGTCGACGCGCAGGATCACACTGCCGCCGTCACCGCCGTTCCCGCCGTCGGGGCCGCCGAGGGGCTTGAACTTCTCCCGGTGCACCGAGGCGCAGCCGTTTCCGCCGCGGCCCGCGGCGACATTCACCGTCACGCGGTCGACGAAGCTGGGGATTGCCATCGGTGTCTACTTCCTGTGGGGGTGGTCCGCCACGCAGGCGAAACCGGCGTTTTCGGCCCGGAACGAGCTCGTTTCGCGGGGTTCTGCCTGCACGCAGGTACAACTTCGATTCCAACGCAAAGGGCGGGCCGCGGAATTCCGCGACCCGCCCCTTGCAGAGCTTACTGAAACGTCCGGGTGGCGGTGTTACTCCGCCGGGGCCGGGACGATGTTGACGACGCGGCGACCGCGGCGCGTGCCGAACTCCACGTGGCCCTCGGCCAGCGCGAACAGCGTGTCGTCGCCGCCACGGCCGACCAGGTTGCCCGGGTGGAAGTGCGTGCCGCGCTGCCGGACGATGATCTCGCCGGCGTTGACCAGCTGACCGCCGTACCGCTTCACGCCGAGGCGCTGCGCGTTGGAGTCGCGACCGTTGCGGGTCGAGGCCGCTCCCTTTTTGTGTGCCATCTCGAGATCAGCTCACTTCTTCTTCGCGTCGATCGCGGTGACCTTGACCTGGGTGTAGTGCTGACGGTGCCCCTGGCGCTTGCGGTAACCGGTCTTGTTCTTGTACTTGAGGATGGTGATCTTCGGGCCCTTGGTGCGGCCGAGAACCTCAGCCGAAACGGCCACCTTGGCCAGCGCCGCAGAGTCGGTCGTCACGGTGTCGCCATCGACGACCAGGACTGCCGGCAGGGACACGGTGTCGCCCACCTTGTCCGTCAGGCTGTCGATCTCGATGACATCGCCGACGGCGACCTTCTGCTGGGTGCCGCCACTGCGCACGATCGCGTACACCGTGGATCTCACTCTCTGCTGGTTCGGAAAACTTACGGGGGCCTGCACAGACCTGGCGGCCCACACAAACATGGCACGCTGAACGCGCGCCGACGCCCAAGTTTACGGGTCCCCTCACAGACGGGTCAAACTGACTCCCCCGCCTGCAACGGGACCCACATCACATCGCGTCAGCTACCGGTCGTGACCAGCTCGGACGGGTCCGCGCCTTCACTCTCGGTAGTGGTCTTGCTCCGGCTGCGGCTGCTGCGCCGCCGCCGGGTGCTCTTGGTGGCGCCGTTCGGGGCGGCGTCGGCCTCGGTGGCCCCGGCCTCGGAGCCGGCCGGCGTCTCGGTGATCAGGGTCGTCGCCGCGGCGGATTCGGCCGGGAAGCCGGTCGCCTCCGGGCTCACGTGCTCCTCGTCGGCAGCCGACACCGGGTAGCCGGTGGGTTCCGGCGTACCTTCGTCGTCCTTCTTGACCGTGGCGGCGGCGATCTGCGCGAGCTTCTGGGCGGCGTCGGCGGTGTGCTGCGCGGTCTCGGCCTCGGTGGCCTCCTCCTCGCCGCGGCCCTTGCCCCGGCGGCGGCGCGAGCTCTTCCGGCCGCCCTCCTCCGCCGGCGCGGACTTGCCGTGGTCCTGACCGTTGCTGTTGCTCTGGCTGTTGCCCTGACCATTGCCCTGACCATTGCCCTGGCCGCTGCTCTGGCCGTTGCGGCTGTCGCGGCGGCGGGACTCCTTCGGCTCGTCGTGCAGGATCAGGCCGCGGCCACCGCAGTGGTCGCAGTTCTCGCTGAACGCCTCGAGCAAGCCGGTGCCGATCCGCTTCCGGGTCATCTGGACCAGGCCGAGCGAGGTGACCTCGGCCACCTGGTGCTTGGTCCGGTCGCGGCCCAGGCACTCGACCAGGCGACGCAGTACCAGGTCGCGGTTCGACTCGAGCACCATGTCGATGAAGTCGATGACGATGATGCCGCCGATGTCGCGGAGCCGGAGCTGCCGGACGATCTCCTCGGCCGCCTCCAGGTTGTTCTTGGTGACCGTCTCCTCGAGGTTGCCCCCGGAGCCGGTGAACTTCCCGGTGTTCACGTCGACGACGGTCATCGCCTCGGTGCGGTCGATGATCAGCGAGCCACCCGAGGGCAGCCACACCTTGCGGTCCAGCGCCTTCTTGATCTGCTCGTCGATGCGGAAGTTGGCGAACACGTCGTTGTCGCCGGCCCACTTCTCGACCCGGTCAGCCAGGTGCGGCGCGACGCCCGCGACGTACTCACGGACCTGTTCGTAGGCCTGGTCGCCGGAGATGACCAGTTTCGCGAAGTCCTCGGTGAACAGGTCGCGGACGACCCGGATCAGCAGGTCCGGCTCGCCGTACAGCAGCTGCGGGGCCTGACCGTTCTTGGACTTCTTGTCGATGTCCTCCCAGGCGGCCTGCAGGCGGCTGACGTCGGAGGTCAGCTCCTCCTCCGAGGCACCCTCGGCGGCGGTCCGGACGATCACGCCGGCCTCGTCGGGGACGATGTCCTTGAGGATCGTCTTCAGCCGGTTCCGCTCGGTGTCCGGCAGCTTGCGGCTGATGCCGCCGTTGCCGCCGCGCGGGACGTACACGACGTACCGGCCGGGCAGGCTGATCTGGTTGGTGAGGCGGGCGCCCTTGTGGCCGATCGGATCCTTGGTCACCTGGACCAGCACCGACTGACCGGACTTCAGCACCTGCTCGATCTTGCGCGGACCGTTGGCGCCACCAAGGGTCGCCCAGTCGACCTCACCGGCGTACAGCACCGCGTTGCGGCCCTTGCCGATGTCGATGAACGCGGCCTCCATGCTGGGCAGCACGTTCTGCACGCGGCCGAGGTACACGTTGCCGATCAGCGACGTCTGCTCGGCGGTGGTCACGTAGTGCTCGACCAGGACGTTGTCCTCGGAGACCGCGATCTGGGTCAGGTCGTCGCGGGACCGGATCACCATGGTCCGCTCGACCGACTCGCGGCGGGCCAGGAACTCGGCCTCGGTCACGATCGGCGCGCGGCGACGGCCGGCGGCGCGACCCTCGCGGCGGCGCTGCTTCTTCGCCTCCAGGCGGGTCGAACCCTCGACCGCGGTGATCTCGTTGTTCACGGTCTTGCTGCGCGGCTCCCGGACGCGGACGACGGTCTCGTCCGGGTCGTCGGGGGACGCGACGCTGTCCTCGCCCTTGCGGCGACGGCGACGGCGGCGGCGCCGGGACGAACTGCCGTCCTCGTCGGAGTCGGCCGCGTCGCTGTCGGCGTCGTCGGACGCGTCGGCGTCCTGCTCGGCGTCCTGGGTGTCCTGCTCGTCCTCGTCGTCGGACTGCTCGTCGGCGCTGTCGTCGGCACCGTCACCAGACTTGCGACGGCGACGGCCGCCACGACGACGCCGGCGGCGGCGAGTGCCCTCGCCACCTTCCTCGCCGTCCTCCGCCTGACCGTCGGCCGCGGCGTCCAGTTCGACGTCGGCCTCCGCGTCAGCGGTCTCGGTGGCTGGGGCGTCTGCCTCGGCGGCGCGGCTCTGGGCGCCGGCGGCTTCGGTGGACCTGCTTGAGGACCTCCGCCTGGTCCGGCCCGCGGGCTTGTCTTCGGGCGCCGGCTCGGTGGTGTCATCGGCGGCGCTCACGGCCTGCGACTGGGCGTCCGTGCTCTCCTCGGCCACCTCGACCTCACGGGCCTCGGCGTCGCGGTTACGCCGGCTCCGGCGACGACGGTTGCCACTCGGCTGCTCGTCGGTCCCCGGCTCCGGGGTCGCGTCCGAGGTGACCTCAGCCGGGGCGCTCGGCTCGGGCTGCTGAGGTGCAGTCTGCTGCGGGCCACCGGTCGGTGCCTGGAACAGGACCGCCGCGGGGGCGGCCGCGCGCCGACGGGTACGCCGGGTGCTCGTCTCCTCGGCGGGCGCATCGGAAGCTGCAGCCGGGCCGGAGGCTGAACCGGCGTGGTCCGCGGTCGCGCCGGAGTTGGCGTCAACCGCGCCACGGCTCCGTCCGCCCCGCCCGCGGGACGTGGCGCCGGAGTCGGCGGAGGTGCTGGTGTCGGCGTTCGCGCCGGACTCGGCGGTCTTGGTGGTACGGCGACGGGACGTGCGCTTGGAGGCGGTGGCGTCCGGCGTGCCGGCGGTGGTTTCGGCGTCGGCGACCGGGCCGTCGGTGACCGGGGAGTCTGCGGTCAGCAGGGCCGGCTCGGCAGCGGCCTTCTTGGTGGTCCGCTTGCGGGTGGTCTTCTTCGCCGCCGGGGCGGCGTCGGTGGACTCGGCCGCATCGTCGGGGACGAACTGCGGGAAGATCTCCTGGTCCGCGGCCTTCTTGGCAGCGCGCTGGGTGGTCTTCTTGGCCGGAGCCTTCGCCGCGGCCTTCTTGGCCGTGGTCTTCTTCGCGGCGGCCTTCTTGGCTGCCGTCTTCTTGGCCGGCGCCGGCGCCGGATCGGCGGTCTGGGCGTCGGACTGGGTCGGGACCGCCGACTCGGCGGTCTTCACCGTGCGCTTGCGCGTCGTGGTGGTCTTCTTCGCGGCCGGCGCCTTCTTCGCGGTCCTGCGGGTGGCGGCGGGCTGGGCGGTGGCAGCCGTGTCGGCTGCCTCGGTGGTCGGCTCGTTGTCGAGCATGTAGTGCGGGTCTCCTCAAGCCCTCCGGCGCATCCTGCGACCCCTGTCACGGGTCCGGCGCGGCCACAAGGCGGTCACGGTTCGCCGCGCCCGGCCCGGAAATCTGCCCGGGGCCGCCGCGTGGCGGAAGCCTGCTGGATCCGCTCCGCCCGCGCTCAGGGCACAGAGGGAGCGGCGGCGTCGCCCTCCGCTGTGTGCGTCTGGCGGGGATCTGCCTGGCCGGTCGCGGTCGCCTGGTTGGCGTCGCGGTCACGAGCGAGCGGGTCTTCCACCATGCCGGTGTCCGCGGTGAGCGGGCCCTGGGCGAGCCTGGTCAAAAGAGCCGGGCCCGTCACCGTGAGCGTCGCTACCTCGAGCACGCCGGCGAGAACGTCGTCGGGTCTCACGGCCGGGGTTCCGTGCCGTAACACCACTTGCAGTATCGCACACGTCTCAACCGACCCCGGTTCACTCGCGACGGTGAGTCGGAGAACGGCGGCCCGACAGTCGAACGAGCGAACCCCTCGTTTGGTCATGCGCTCGACCAGAATTTCCTCCCGGGCCAGGAACGCCGCCACCGCTGCCGCGGCCGGCTCCGGATCCACCCCCGGCAACGCGATCCGCCACTCACTGGCCTCCAGTTGCTCGGCCAGCGACCCGGGCCCGGCGACGACCACCTCGAGCACGTCCAGCCCGGGCGGCAGGGCCTCGTCGAGCGCAGCCCTGACCTGGTCGGCGTCCCGCTCGTGTGTGAGCGATATCTCCAGGTACTCCGCCTCCGAGGCGGCTCCGGTCGGCGCGGCGCCGGCGTACGAGATCTTCGGGTGCGGGCTGAAGCCGTGCGAGAACGCCACCGGCAGCTCGGCGCGCCGGACAGCGCGCTCGAACGCCCGCTGGAAGTCGCGGTGTGAGCTGAATCGCAGCCGCCCGCGCTTGGCGAACCGCACCCGCAGCTTCTGGACCGCGGGAAGCTGCTGTGACGGCGGAGCTTGAACTGGTGGCACGGCTCATATCCTCTCAGGCGAAGTGCCCCGGGGAGAACGCCGGGCACATGCCTGACGAGGAAGCCATCGACGGGCCGTTCGGCTCGGTCCTGGTCGGCGGCGACGGGAAGGTGCTGGGTGAGGTGCTGGGTCCGCGCAGGGCCGGGTCGGCCTCGGCCACATCGTCTACGCGACCTCGGCGGAGCTGGCCGACCAGTTCTGCGAGCTCCACGTCCGCTTCCGCCAGGGCCAGTAGCTCACGGCTGGGCGGCGGACTTTCCGGTCAGGTAGAGGGCCCAGCCGAGGAGGCCGAACGAGAGTAGGGCGAGGATCGTGCGGACCAGGTTGAAGGCCACCCATTTCGCCTCGTCGAACGCGGCCCGGGCTGCCGCGACATCGATCGTGGCCGGGTCGCCGGCGGCCTTCAGCGCGTCGTTCAGCGGGACGTTCACCGCCACCGTGAGGATCATCGAGACCAGGTACAGCACGAACGCGACCGCAATCCACGGCAGCGCCTTCTCCTTGAGGCTGAGCAGGCCGGCGAGCAGCGCGAACAGCAGCGCGCCGACGAAGCCGAGGCCGAGGAACAGCGGGTTCACGATCGCCCGGTCCACCGCGGTGAACGCCCCGACGAACGTCTTGTCGTCGGTCTTGGCCAGACCGGGCATGAACGCGTTCGCATAGATCGCATAGACGCCGGCCACCAGGCCGGTGGTCATCGTGGCCGCCATCAGGGACGCCACCCGCAGTCCGTTCATCTCACTCCTTCTGTACGGCGGGAACTCCCCGCACCAGAAAAGTTAGGAGAACGGCGCCGCCGGGGACATGTCGGCGAAACTCACGTCCATGTCTGCTCGGCTCAGAGCCTCGCGCACTGGCCGGATCGGGGCCCGGACACCGTGTTCGGCGCCTCGAGATCGGTCGGCGCCGGAGCGTTGGCCGAGCAGGCGAGCGGACCGTTGACGGTGTTTCCGGCCAGGGCCGGAGGCTGTGCGGTCGAGCTGTTGGTCACGGAGACCGGCCCCTGGACCGTGCTTCCGACGACAACCACACTCCGGCTGACGTGATCGGCGGCGACCGGGCCTGCGACGGTGGAGCGGAGGAGCTGCAGGTCCGCGGCCTGATCCGCGCGGACCGGACCGGACACTCTTGAACCGGTCGCCACGAGTGAAGCACCGGCCGCGACCAGGACGGGACCGTTCACGGTCGCGTTGGTCAGGCAGGTGACGCCGGAGCGGAGGTACAGCGGGCCGTTGCGCGTGCCGCTGATCGTCGTGGTGCAGACCGGCGCAGGGCGCAGGAGCGTCACCGCGAAGCGGCGCGGGCTCGCAATGTTGCCGGTGGCATCGATTGCGCGGTACTCGACCTGATGACGCCCGTATCCAGGCGGTACGTCGTCCCACGGCACCACCCGCGGTACGCCGAGCTTGCCGTACACGAGCTGGTCGATCTCGGTCCCCTCAGCCGTGAACTTGAACGGCGCGGACGCATCCGTCGGCCAGCCGTAGTAGTTGTACCAACCGTCACCGTCCACGCGGAACTCCGGTACGACGTACCCCGGGCTGTCGTCCGTTGCCGTGAGCCCCATTGTGAAGGCGTCGTTGTACACGTATTCGGGCCCGGTCGGTTTCTGCACTGTGAGCAGGGGTTTCGACATCGCCGGCGTGACGACCGCCTCGACGCCGTCGACGGTCCACGTGAGTGTCGACGTACCCGTCCGCGCGGTCAGCGCGTGCCGGCCGGTCAGCTTCAACGGCGCGAGCTCGAAGTCCCGGTCGTTGCCTGGGTTGGCCACAGTCTGCCCGTCGACCTGCCAGGTGATCGGGGCCTTCGCCTGCGTGGTCTCGGCGTACACGACCTCGTCGGCGCTCACCGGATGCTCGGTCGAGGTCGATCCCGTGAACGTCGGCGTACCGGTCGGCGGCTGCGCGGTCAGGGCGGTGTCGATGGTCCACGAGCGCGTGGCGGTCGGACGTACGGCGGGATCGCGGATGAACGTGGTCGGGTCCACGATCGTCGCGGTCAGGGCATGTTTCCCGGCGGTGAGGTGCAGGGTCGAGAGGTCGACGGCTCGGGCGTTCGCGGTCGGCAGCGTCGTACCGTCCACGGCCCAGGAGACCGTCAGTTCATGGTCGACCGGATGCAGGGTTTGCAGCCAGATGACCTGGTTTCCGGCGACCGCGCCGACGGGCGTGCTGTCCTGGAACAGGTTCGCTTTGGCCGAGAGTCGTTGGGTCATCCGCTCGCGCGCGACCTGGTCGAAGTAGTAGCCGAGCGCCTTCATCATCGAGTGCGCACTGGGCCGCCAGACGCCTGATCCGGCGTACATCCCGCCCTCGTAGCGGCCGATCGTGCCACCGGATTCCGACGGCTCCCCCAGCCAGCGGTACCACTTCGCGTGCTGGTCGAGCATTTGCTGCTCGGTCAGCAACGTGTGGTGGATCGAGGACGGCTCGGGACCGGCGTACGGCGCTCCGCGCTCGCCGCGGGCGTAGTAGTCGTACTCGTCCTGCAGTCCGCCCAGCGAGTGGCCGAGCTCGTGCGGCGTGATGAGGGCCGACAGCGCGTTCCCGCCGGACGCGGTCGCGTACGTCCCGCCCGCCCCGCCGTAGGTGTCGCTGTTGCCGATAGCAAGGATCTGGCGGTTGGCGGAGGTGGTGCCAGGGACCAGATCGGCGTACTGCGTCGCGGCCGCCGAGCTGACCGTCAGCAGGCGCTGGACGCTGCCCGGGTTGCAACCGCCCCAGAAACCCATCTGCAGCGGGGTGTCGCGCTGCGGCGAGGTGAGGCCGGGATCGCAGTCGACGCCGGACTCCGGGGAGGCGATCTCGACGGCGTAGACGTTGACGTAGTTCCGGTACGACTTGAACGGCTCGATGCTCCAGAGGATGTTCAGGTGCTTGTCGAGCTGCTCGCGGAACTTCGGCAGCTCGGCCGCGGTGTAACCGTCGCCCATCACCACCAGGTTGAACCGCGACGCCGCCGGACCGGTCACCTGGATCGGCACGACGGTCGCGTCCGGCGCTGCCGCTCTGGCCGGCATCGTGACGAGTGCGCCGGCGAGCAGCGCGAGTACCGCGGTCAGGACCTTGGTGCGCATGGTTCTCCCCCACCTGGGCGACGGTGTGGTCAGCAGCTTACGAAGGGGTACGCCACGATGTCAGCGGCTTCCGCGTGGCGACCCAGCACGATGCCCCGGCACCGGCACTAACTTGCATTCATGACCAATCCAACTGACGACACCATCGCCGTCGAACGCGAGCGCGTGATGCGTCCGGTGATCCGCCTGGTGGCGATCTACCTCGGCCTGAGCATCCTCATCGCGGTCCTCGTCGCCGTCTTCCACCACAGCGTGCTCAACTACCAGTTCGCCCATGCCCCGAACCACGACTCACCCGATCCGGCCGTCCGGGACCAGGTCCGGACCAGCCTGTCGTGGGCGCTGTGGTCGCGGCCCATCACGGCGCTGATCATCCTGCTCGTCTACCTGCGCATCATCAAAGGACTGCGGCACGGCAAGCGCTCGTCGTACCGGCGGATCCGTCTCGTGGCGATCGTGGTGACCGTGCTCAACGTGTACTACATCGCGTCCGGCCAGAATCCGGTCTGGATGAGCATCGGCCAGGGCCTCCAGATCGTCGTACTGATCACCACCTTCGTCCTCGCCAACCGCCCCGACGTCAAGGCACACTTCAGGCCTGCCCAGGGCGATTGATCCCGATCCGGGGTGCCGTACGGCATCATGAAGGTTCGGGGAACGCGTGAGGAAGGAATCCGATGACGGAACCGGCACAGTCGCCGCGGCGGGAGCCGGACCCTGCGGTCGTGGATGCCGGTGACGGCGACGGCAAGGGCATCTACTGGGTGCTGAAGAACGTGGTGGTCGGGCCACCGGTGAAGCGCATCTTCCGGCCGAACGTGGTCGGTGCCGACAACATCCCGGAGCTGGGCCCGGCGATCATCGCCAGCAACCACCTCTCGTACTCCGACTGGATCTTCATGCCGCTGGTACTGCGGCGCCGGGTCACGTTCGTCGCGAAGTCCGACTACTTCACCGGCGCCGGGATCAAGGGCCGGTTCCAGCGGGGGTTCTTCAAGGGCACCGGGCAGGTGCCGATCGACCGGTCCGGCGGTTCGGCCTCCGAAGGCGCGATGCGGGCCGGCATGAAGGTGCTGGAGCGCGGCGAGCTGTTCGGGATCTACCCGGAGGGGACGCGGTCGCACGACGGGCGGCTGTACAAGGGCCGGACGGGCGTGGCCCGCCTCGCGCTGGAGGCCAAGGTGCCGGTGATCCCGTGCGGCGTGATCGGGACCGACGTGGTCGCGCCGCCCGGCAAGGTCGTCGCGTCGTTCGCCTCCCCCACGGTGAAGTTCGGCGAGCCGCTGGACTTCTCGCGGTACGAAGGGATGGAGAGCGACCGGCTGATCCTGCGGGCCGTCACCGACGAGATCATGTACAAGATCATGGAGCTGTCCGGGCAGGAGTACATCGATATGTACGCCACCAAGGCCAAGGCACTCGAGGGCCGCGCGGTCACCGGCGCACCGGAGAAGGTCCGCAAGACGGACACCTGATCCGTCTGCTGAGACGTCCGGGGTCTAGGCTGGTAGACCGTGGACGGATCGATCGCATACCAGGGTGAGCCAGGCGCCAATTCGGCGATGGCGTGCACCGAGATGTTCCCCGAGCGCGAGCAACTGCCCTGTACGACGTTCGAGGACGCGCTCGAGGCAGTCAGCAGCGGGCGCGCCGGGCTCGCGATGATCCCCGTCGACAACTCGATCGCCGGGCGGGTCGCGGACATCCACCACCTGCTGCCGGAGTCCGGGCTGCATATCGTCGGTGAGTACTTCCTGCCGATCCACTTCCAGCTGCTCGCCACCGCCGGTACGTCGATCGACCAGATCCGGACCGTCCGTAGCCACGTGCACGCGCTCGGTCAGTGCCGCAAGATCATCCGCGAACACGGCTGGTCGACGGTCGTGGCCGACGACACCGCCGGCGCGGCCCGCGAGGTCGCCGAGCTGGGCGACCCGACGGTCGCGGCGCTCTCGCCCCGTGCGGCCGCCGAGCTGTACGGCCTCGAGACGCTCGCGTCCGACGTCGAGGACGAGCACCACAACACGACCCGCTTCCTGGTCCTGTCCCGCGAGCCGGAGGTCCCGCCGGTCGGCTCAGGTCCGGTCATCACCAGCTTCGTGTACCGCGTGCGGAACGTGTCCGCCGCGCTGTACAAGGCGCTCGGTGGGTTCGCCACCAACAGCGTGAACATGACGAAGCTGGAGTCGTACCAGCTGGGCGGCATGTTCTTCGCCACCCAGTTCTACGCCGACATCGAAGGGCACCCGGAGGACCCGAACGTCGCGCTGGCTCTTGAGGAGCTGGCCTTCTTCTCCGTCGAGGTGCGCGTGCTCGGGGTCTACCCGTCGCATCCCTTCCGCACCCAGATCGCCGAACCCGCCGCGAACCGCGCCCTCCGTCCCCACCACTGACCGGTTGTTTCGGGGTGTAGTCAGCCCCGCGTGCTTCCCGGTCGCCGCTCGGTGGCATGTGCGCGTGGTTGTTCGGACGTGGGCGCATAGGGTGCGCGGGTGGAGATTATTGCGGTGGACGGACAGGACGCTGACGTGTTTCGGCGGTTCTACGAGGTGAAGTTCGGGGTTCGGCAGGAAGAGCTCGAGTTTCCGGTGGGGTTGGGGGTTGAGGAGGCTCGGGTGGTGATGGCTGGGTCGCATGCTGATGTGCGGGCCGACGGGCTCGGGTTGGTGGATGGGGATACCTGGCTGGGGATTGCCTGGCTGGACTGGTGGTTGGTGGGGAATACCGACACGGTGGATATCGAGCTTGCGGTGGTTCCGGAGTACCGGCGGCGTGGGGTTGCCAGTCGGTTGCTGGAGGCGGCGGTCGAGCGGGCGCGGGCGGAGGGACGGCGGATCCTGTCGGGGACGAACATGGCGGGCGATCCGGTGACGGGTGACAGTCCGGGTGCAGCGTTCGCGGCGGCGCGGGGGTTCGAGCAGAAGCATGCCGAGTTGCATCAGGTTGTTGAGCTGCCCGTGGACTTGTCGGCGTTCGGGCGGCCGGTGGACGGGTACGAGCTGGTCCAGTGGCGTGAGCAGGCGCCGGACGAGTGGCTCGAGCAGTTCGTGGAGTTGCTGAGTGGGATGAGCGAGGACGTGCCGACCGGCGACCGGACGGACGAGCCCGTGCAGTGGACGCCGGAGCTGGTGCGGGACGCCGAGGCCCGGCGGGTGGCTCAAGGGCGGTTCACGTACACCACAGCCGCCGTTCACACCACGTCCGGCGAGCTGGCGGCGTACACCCAGATGGGCGGTACGCCGGAAACCCCGGACCGCCTCAACCAGTACGACACCTACGTACGCCGTACCCACCGCGGCAACGGTCTCGGCATCGCGGTCAAGGCCCCGAACCTGCGCGCGATCCAGGCCGGTGTCGCGCGCCCCGCCGTACTCCACACCTGGAACGCGCCGGAGAACACCCCGATGATCGCGGTCAACACCAAGCTCGGATTCCGCCCGGTCGCGCAACGGACGATGTGGGAGCGGGTCCTCTAGGCGAAACTCCACGCCGGGTGGTTGGCCGCGAGCACGTCGCGATGCCCGTGCCAGTCCGCCGCGGCGATGGCAGCGACATCGAGCACCGTCGGCCGCCCGGACCGCAGTTCGTACCCCCACGTGAACGCAGCGATCGGCACGACAGTGCGCGAGCGGATCACGTCGGGTACGACGACGAGGAACGTGTCCGCACGCCACGTCCCGTCGGGATGGTCCGGGTTGGCCGGCGCATCGAAGAACGTCGGCAGGTAGCCGTACGCGTAGAACGGGTCGGTCGCGTCGAGGTTCGGCGCGAGATCGACCGAGACGTCGGACCCGCGCGCGACGACCTGGATCCAGCCCATGATCGCGTTGAGGCCGTGGCCGTGGTACCGGATCGGCGCGGTGCAGATCGGGAAGCCCCGGAAGGCCTCGGCGTTCAGACCGGGTACGACGAGTTGATGCCCGGACGCCCACGGGTCGTCGTTCGGCACGACCCGCACCGAGATCAGCCCGCGGTGAGCCCGGGTCTCGAACGGGACTGACAGCTCTTGGCGCATAGCGCACATTGTGCGGTATGGGTTAGCTTCTTCACGCCCGGTGATTCCGCCCTCACCCTGGGAGAGATTGTGTCGCTGACGAAGTCCTCGCCGATCCGGTTGCTCATCGCCGCGATCGTGCTCGCGTTCTCGCCGCTCACTCCGACGTACGCCGCTCCGCCCGGCCCGGCGGCACCCGTCGCACCGGCCGTCCGGTCGAGCGGCGCCGAGGTCGTGCAGGTTACGCAGGTCGCGGATCGCCTCACCGACCTGTCCGTGCGATCCCCGGCCCTCGGCAACCGGATCGTCAAGGTCCGCCTGCTCACCCCGGACGGCTGGAATCCCAAAGCCAAGAACCAGCACTGGCCCACCTTCTGGCTGCTGCACGGCTGCTGCGGCGACTACACCTCCTGGTCCGGCACGGACATCGCGCAGATCGCCGAACTGCGCAAGGTCCTCGTCGTGATGCCGGAGGCCGGCTGGAACGGCTGGTACAGCGACTGGTGGAACTACGGCGCCGGCGGCGACCCGGCCTGGGAGACCTTCCACACCGTCGAGCTGCGGCACCTCCTCGAGCAGGGCTGGGGTGCGAGCAGCAACCGCGTCGTGGCCGGGCTCTCGATGGGCGGCCAGGGCGCGCTCCTGTACGCCGCGCGGCATCCCGGCATGTTCCGCGCGGTCGCGGCGTACTCCGGGTCGGCGCATCCGTTGCTCAACGACGAGTCGGTCAACCGGATCATGGGATTCTTCGCCGGACAGGGAAACGACCCGCTCCGCGTCTGGGGCGACCCGGTCGCGCAGCGAGGCATCTGGGCCGCGCACGATCCGTACTACCTTGCGCAGAAGCTGAAGTCGCTGCCCGTCTACCTGTCCTGTGGCGACGGCACAGCCGGCCCGTTCGATCCGCCAGGCAAGACGGATGCGTTGGAGGCCGACTTCAACCGGCAGAACCATGCGCTGGCAGCCCAACTCGCCCGCGTCGGCGCGAAGCACGTCACCACGAACTTCTACGGCCCCGGCACCCACGGCTGGCTCTACTGGCAACGCGAGCTGCACAGTTCGCTGCCGATGCTTCTCAGTGCACTCCACGTCCGCTGAAGCCTTGTCTGCAAGCGGTTATGGGAGCAAGGTGAAACGCAGAACAGTGACTTGGGGGCCGACTGTTCGGTGGGGGAAGGCGGTATGGACCGCCTTCGGTCGAGGGGTGCGCTGGGGGTGAATCTTCTCGGTTCGGCGCGCGTACGCCGACCTGCTCGTGCGCCCCCGCCGGAAGGGGGAGAGATGCCGAGGAAGGCCAACGGGCGAGCGGACAAGCACCCGGACGACCACCGGATGCCGGGCGAGGTCCCGGCCGCCGAGCAGGTCACGAACGGGCACGCCGCGAACGGACAGCCCGCGGCGGACGGCATGCCGATGACTGGGGCACCGGCCTCGAGCAGTACGACGATGAGCGGCGGCGGATCGCCCGCCGCAGACATGGGCGGCGGCGGGTCACCGGCAGCCGACATGGGCAGCGGCGGATCGCCCGCGGCGGACATGGGCGGCGGCGGATCGCCTGCAGGCGCGGGGATGACGGGCGGCGGCCAGGCCAGTGGTGCCGGTATGAGCGGCGCGGACGGGCGAACAGAGTTCCCGACTCGCAGGCAGTGCGGTGTGATGGATGTGCACCGGCGACTGCTGTCGACCAACCCCGCGTACGCCGCGGCACGGTCCGCACTCGAAACCGCGACGATGGACTACGTCTCCCGCCAGGAACGTCTCGCCGGGACCGCTCGGATCCCGTGTGTCGTCCACGTCGTCTGGAACACCAACGCCCAGAACATCTCGCAGGCCCAGATCGACAGCCAGATCGACGTACTGAACCGCGACTACCGGGCCACCAACCCGGACACCAGCATCGTGCCGGGCGTGTTCAGCGGCCTGATCGCGGACTCGCGGGTCGAGTTCTTCCTCGCGACCGAGGACCCGAACGGGAACCCGACGACCGGCGTCACCCGGACCCAGACGAGTACGACGGGCTTCGGCACCGACGACAAGGTGAAGTCGTCGGCGACCGGCGGCATCGACCCGTGGGACACCACCCGCTACCTGAACATCTGGGTGTGTCAGCTTGGCGGCGGTCTGCTCGGGTACGCGCAGTTCCCGGGTGGTCCGGCGAACACCGACGGCGTGGTGATCCTGCACAGCGGGTTCGGCACGAACGGTACGGCGGCGGCGCCGTTCGACCTCGGCCGGACGGCGACCCACGAGGTCGGGCACTACCTGAACCTGTTCCACATCTGGGGCGACGACGGCAGCGGCTGCAGCGGCACCGACGAATGCGCCGACACCCCGAACGCGGCCGGCCCGAACTTCGGCGTACCGACGTTCCCGCACGTGACGTGCAGCAACGGGCCGAACGGTGACCTGTTCTACGACTACATGGACTACACCGACGACCGCGGCATGGTCATGTTCACCACCGACCAGGTGGCGCGGATGCAGGCGACGCTGGACACCGTCCGCCAGGACCTGCCGTTCATCGACTCCGACCGTACGCCGGAACCGGCCGGCTCGGTGGTCTCCTGGGGCGCGAACCGGCTCGACGCGTTCGTGCTCGGCACCGATCTGGCGATGTATCACAAGTGGTGGAACGGATCGGCCTGGGGACCGTCCGTCGCCGGCTACGAGTCCTTGGGTGGTGTCTGCATGAGTGCTCCTGAAGTCGCGTCCTGGGGCCCGAACCGGCTCGACGCGTTCGTCCTCGGCACCGACCACGCGCTGTACCACAAGTGGTGGGACGGCTCGTCCTGGAACGGCTACGAGTACCTCGGCGGCGTCTGCATGAGCCCGCCGCGGCTGGCCACCTGGGGCGAGAACCGGCTGGACGCCTTCGTCCTCGGCACCGACCGGGCGCTGTACCACAAGTGGTGGGACGGCTCGTCCTGGAACGGCTACGAGTACCTCGGCGGGGTCTGCATGAGCCCACCGGAAGTGGTTGCCTGGGGCCCCGATCGGCTCGACACGTTCGTCCTGGGCACGGACAACGCGGTCTATCACAAGTGGTGGGACGGCTCGTCGTGGAGCGGGTACGAGTACCTCGGCGGCGTCTGCGCCTCACCCCCGCGGGTGGTGGCGTGGGGCGAGAACCGGCTCGACCTGTTCGTCATCGGCACCGACTCGGCGCTGTACCACAAGTGGTGGGACGGCTCGTCGTGGAGCGGGTACGAGTACATGGGCGGCGTGTGTACGACGGCGCCGACCGTGGTCTCGTGGGGCTCGGACCGGCTGGACGTGTTCGTGCTCGGCACCGACTCCGCGCTCTACCACAAGTGGTGGGACGGGACCGCCTGGGGACCGTCCGTCACCGGGTACGAGTACATGGGCGGGATCTGCACCGACGAGCCACGCGTGGTCTCGTGGGACACGAACCGGCTCGACGTGTTCGTCACCGGCACCGACAAGCAGCTCTACCACAAGTGGTGGGACGGATCGGCCTGGGGACCGTCGCTGACCGGGTACGAAGGACTCGGCGGGACCATCAGCGACTTCAGGGTCACGGTTCCTGATTCGCCCGCCTCGATCGGACAGGCGGTACGGACCTGACCACCACGCCGACCGGGCGCTGGACGCACTCCTTCGAGGAGGACCACGACGGGATCAGCGTCTACCGCCGCGACGACTTCGCCTTCCCACCGGCCCGTGGCCGGCGGGGGGTGGAGTTCCGCCCGGACGGGACGTTCGCACCGCTGATGATCGGCCGCGGTGACGCCCCCTCCCCCGGCCCGCCGGGGCGCTGGGACCCGGCCGGCCGCCTGCACCTCCCGGACGGGACCGGGCGGATCGTGTCCTCGGCGCCCGATCGACTCGAGATTGCTTGGCAGGACCAACAATGAATGTGCGCTATCTCGTCGTACCGACCGTGGATGCCGCTGGCGGCGCGCGGTCGGCGCGGTTCGGGGACAAGACCCTCCTCTGGGTCCCGGCCGACCAACGCCTCGGCCGGGCCTCCCGGACCGCTCCCGGTCTGCTGCTCGTCACGCAGGTGGGCCGGAGTTTCCAGGACGACTACCCCGATGTCGTGCCGCTGCTCGATCACGGCCGGCATCTGGTCATCTCGTCTGCCGACAAACCCCGTCGGCGGTCCAACCATCATTGGCGGATCGAGCCGCTCCGCCCGAACACGACGGTCGTCGACAATCAGACGGTCTCCGCCGCGCGGGCCGACCCGGTCGTCGCGGACCTGGTCCGGGACGTGTCCACGACGTCGTACCAGAGCGACCTGACCTGGCTGGCGAGCCTTCCGACCAGGCATTCGCTGAGTACGACGTTCACCCAGGCGATGGACTTGGCCGCCGACCGAATGGTTGCCCTCGGCTACCAGGTGACCCGGATGCCGATCACCGTCGGCGCCGGCCACTCGGCGGACCTGATCGGCGATCGGCCCGGCGTCGGCACCGATCGCCAACTGGTCGTCGTGACCGCGCATCTGGACTCGATCAATATCGCGGGCGGTCCGGCCGCGACGTCCCCGGGCGCGGACGACAACGGCAGCGGCTCGGCCGGCGTACTCGAGCTCGGCCGCCTGCTGTCCACGCGCAGCTGGCAGCACGACATTCGCCTGATCCTGTTCGGCGGCGAGGAGGAAGGCCTGTTCGGCAGCAAGCAGTACGTCGCCGCGCTGCCGCCGGCGGAGCGGTCCCGGATTCGCGCCGTACTCAACATGGACATGATCGGGACCAAGAACACCGCGACACCGGGCGTGCTGCTCGAAGGCGCACAGGTGTCGTCAGCGCAGATCGCCGCCCTCGCGACCGCGGCCGCCACGTACACCGGGCTGACGGTCGAGACCTCGCTGAACCCGTTCGCCAGCGACCACGTCCCGTTCATCAACGCCGGCGTACCGGCCGTTCTGACGATCGAGGGCGGGGACAGCGCGAACGGCCACATCCACTCCGCCAACGACACGCTGAACTTCATCGACTGGTCGCTGGCCACGGAGATCCTGCGGATGAACATCGCCGCCCTGGCCGGCTGGCTCGAACCGGCCGCGGTGCGACGCCGTCCACAACCAGCGGGCTCAGTGGTCTCCTGGGGCCCCGGCCGGATCGACGTGTTCGCGGTCGGCATGGACTCCGCCCTGCACCACAAGGCCTTCGACGGAAACTGGAGCGACTTCGAGTCGCTAGGAGGTGGTGTCCAGGCGGTGTCCGCTGGATCACCGGACACCGCCTAAGCTGACATGTATGTGGAGCCCGAATGCGCGTGACGTTGGCGGACTTCCGACGCGGTACGGCGTGCCGACGCGTGCGCGGGCTCTGCTCCGCAGCGAGTGCATCGACGCCGCGGGGCTGGCCGAGTTCGAGACGGTCGGCGCCGGGCTGGTGCTCGATCTGCGCTCCGACTGGGAGTTGAAGCAGCCACATCCGCTCGAGGACAGTCCGGCGTACCAGCGGATCTCGTGGATCGACCCGGTGGCCGAGGCGACTCGCGACTCGGCCGCCGAGCCGGAGCTGGTCGACGTGTACCGCAACAGCCTGACCCGGAACGCGGCCCACATCGGCAGGATCTTCACCGCGATCGCCGAGGCGCCGGCGGAGCGGCCGGTCGTCGTGCACTGCAAGTCCGGCAAGGACCGGACCGGCCTGACGGTTGCGGTGCTGCTCGACCTCGTCGGTGTGCCCCGCTCGCAGATCGCTGCGGACTACGCGATCAGCGAGACCAACCTCGGTCTGCTGGAGGCCCCTGAATTCTCGCGATCCCGGCCGGAAACCATCCTCGCGTCGCTCGAGTTCATCGACGAGCGATTCGGTGGCGTCCGGGGGTATCTGGGCAGCCTCGGGCTGAGCGTCGCGCAGATCCACCAGCTGGCGACCCGGCTGGTGCCGACGGACGCGCAGGCGATCGTGTTCGACTTCGACGGTCTGCTGATGGACACCGAGACGACGATGGTCGAGAGCTGGCAGACCGAGTGGGCTTACCACGGTCTCGAGCTGAGCCTCGACGGCTTCTGGCCGGGCCACGGCGGCGACATCAGCGAGGAGCGGTACGCCGTCCTCGCGGCGGCGGTCGGGACCGGGTTCGACCGGGACGAGAGCCATGCGCGCCGGCTCGCCCATCGGGAGCGGCTGCACAAGGAGCTCGACTTCCGGCCGGGGATCCGCGGCTGGATCTCGTCAGCCCGGGAGCTGGGCCTCCGAGTCGCCATCGCCAGCAGCTCACCGCGGAACTGGGTGGTCGGTCACCTCAAGCGGGTCGACGCGGTCGACCTGTTCGACGAGGTCGTCACCGGGGACGAGGTCACGGCACACAAGCCCGATCCGGCGATCTACCAGCTCGCGCTGCAGCGTCTCGGCGTACCCGGGTTGTCGGCGATCGCTGTCGAGGACACTCCACACGGCGTGGCTGCGGCGCAGGCGGCCGGAATGTTCGCGGTCGCCGTACCCAATCCGTTCGTCACCCCCGCCGCAGTCGCAGCCGCCGACCTGGTTCTGAGCAGCGCTGACGACGTACTGCTCACCGACCTGCTCCTCTCAGCAGGCTCGAAAGGCTCGACGGGCCGCAACTGAGTGAGCGACGGCCGCGCAATCCCGGCGTACTCCCGCAACTGATCGCGGACGTCTCAGGGGTCAACCCCTCAGCTTGCCGGTTAGCCCTCGGAATACAGGGGCCCAAACCGACCACCTCCGGGGTTGACCCCTGAGACGTCCGCGGGGCCGAGAGTGGACGGTCGGGTGAGGATCAGAGCACCGAAAGAGGCAGCAGCTTCTTACCGGTGGGACCGATCTGGATCTCGGTGCCCATCTGCGGGCAGACGCCGCAGTCGAAGCAGGGGGTCCAGCGGCAGTCCTCGACCTCGATCGCGCCGTCTTCCTCGAGCGAGTCCTGCCAGTCCTCCCACAGCCAGTCGCGGTCCAGGCCCGAGTCCAGGTGGTCCCACGGCAGTACTTCGGCGTACTCGCGCTCCCGCGTCGTGTACCAGGCGAGGTCGACCGGTTCGCCGGCCAGCGCCGTCTCGCAGGCTGCGACCCAGCGGTCGAACGAGAAGTGCTCGCTCCAGCCGTCGAACCGGCCGCCGTCGCGCCAGACGGCCTCGATCACGCGGCCGACGCGACGGTCGCCGCGCGACAGCAGGCCTTCGATGATGCCCGGCTTGCCGTCGTGGTACCGGAAGCCGATCGCCTTCGCGTAGCCCTTCTCGGACCGGATCGCCGCGGCCAGCTTCGACAGTCGGGCATCGGTCTCCTCGGCGCCGAGCTGCGCGGCCCACTGGAACGGGGTGTGCGGCTTCGGCACGAATCCACCGATCGACACCGTGCACCGGATGTCGCGACGTCCGGACACCTCGCGGCCGGTCTCGATCACCCGCTTCGCCAGGGCGGCGATCGCCAGCACGTCCTCGTCGGTCTCGGTCGGCAGGCCGACCATGAAGTACAGCTTCACCTGCCGCCAGCCGTGGCTGTAGGCCGCCGCGACCGTGCGGATCAGGTCCTCCTCGGTGACCATCTTGTTGATCACCTTGCGCATCCGGTCCGACCCGCCCTCGGGCGCGAAGGTCAGACCACTGCGCCGGCCGTTGCGGGAGAACTCGTTCGCCAGCGTGATGTTGAACGCGTCGACCCTTGTCGAAGGCAACGACAACGAGACGTTGCTGCCCTCGTACCGGTCCCCGAGGCCCTTGGCGACCTCCGCGATCTCACTGTGGTCGGCCGACGACAGACTCAGCAGGCCGACCTCCTCGAACCCGGACTGCTTCAGCCCGTTCTCGACCATGTCGCCGATCGTGGTGATGCTGCGCTCGCGCACCGGCCGGGTGATCATGCCCGCCTGGCAGAACCGGCAGCCACGGGTACAGCCGCGGAAGATCTCCACGGAGTACCGCTCGTGCACGGTCTCGGCCAGCGGCACCAGCGGCTTCTTCGGGTACGGCCACGCGTCGAGGTCCATCACCGTGTGCTTCGCGGTCCGGAACGGAACGCCTTGGCGGTTGGGTACGACGCGCTGGATCCGGCCGTCCGGCAGGTAGTCGACGGTGAAGAACTTCGGGATGTACACGCCGCCGGACTTCGCCAGCCGGAGCAGTACCTCGTCGCGACCGCCCGGGCGGCCCTCGTCCTTCCACTCCCGGATGACCTCGGAGATCGCGAGCACGATCTCCTCGCCGTCACCCAGGACGGCGGCGTCGATGAAGTCCGCGATCGGCTCCGGGTTGAACGCGGCGTGCCCGCCGGCCAGCACGATCGGGTCCTCGTCGGTCCGGTCGACGGCATGCAGCGGGATGCCGGCCAGGTCGAGCGCGGTCATCATGTTCGTGTACCCGAGCTCGGTCGAGAACGAGAGCCCGAACACGTCGAACGCCCGGACCGGCCGGTGGCTGTCCAGGGTGAACTGCGGGATGTCGTTGTCCCGCATGATCTGCTCCATATCCGGCCACACGGAGTACGTCCGCTCGGCCAGGATGTGGTCGCGCTCGTTCAGCACCTCGTACAGGATCTGCACGCCCTGGTTGGGCAGGCCGACCTCGTACGCGTCGGGGTACATCAGCGCCCAGCGGACGCTGACCGCGTCCCACTCCTTGCTGACCGAGTTCAGCTCACCTCCGACGTACTGGATCGGCTTCTGCACACTCGGCAGCAACGCCTCCAGGCGCGGGAACAGCGATTCGACAGTCATAGCCACTTCCAGTCAGCGAGCAGAGCGCCTACCAGGTTAACGCCGCGACGCCCGTACGCCGCATTCAGCCGAGGTGGGCGAGGAGTAGGGGGTTGATGAGGTGGGGGTGCGAATAGGTGACGAGGTGGGCGGCGTTCTCGATGATTTCGAGGTGGGCGCCGGGGATCTGGCCGGCCGCGGGTACGACGGTTTCCGGCGGGATCGAGGTGTCGGAGTCGGCCGTGATGACGAGGACCGGGGCGGTGATGGTCGACAGGCCTGGGAGGAGATTGGTCGAGCCGAGCGCTTCGCAGCAGGCCGCGTACCCCTCGTCGGAGCAGTCGAGCAGCATCTGACGGACCGGCTCGATGCCGGTGAACCCGGGAAGGAACCATCGGCCGAGGGTCGCGTCGGCGATCGCCTGGGTGCCTTCGGCGCGGACCTGCGCGGCGCGGTCCGTCCACATCTGCGCGTTGTCCGCCGGGTTGGTCGGCGGGCAGATCACGGCGAAACGGTGGAATCGGCCGGGTGCGTTCTGCGCCAGCCAGAGGCCTACGGATCCGCCCAGCGAGATCCCGACGTACGACGCCTGCTCGATCTCGAGCGTGTCCAGCAACTCCACGACGTCGCGACCCAGGTCGTCGATCGTGTAGGGCCCGTCCGGTGTGTCGGACTTCCCGTGGCCGCGATGATCGAACGCCACCACCCGGAACCGCTGCGCCAGCACCTCGACCTGCGGCGCCCACATCGCCTGGTTGGCACCGAGCGACGACCCGAGCAGCACCACAGGCGCGTCGGCCGGACCGGTCTCCACGTAATTGAGTCGCATACGTCCCACCCTACGAAGTCCCCAACCGCGGCGCCGGGGATCGGGGGTTTGGACATGCTGTGGGGGGCTTGAACAGGTTATTGCTTGTTCACAGCCCCCGGATGGTGTGCGAGGGCACGGTTTACGGCGCCGGGCGGGCGGGTTCAGGACTCTGGCAGCGGCATGACCGTCGTTCGCCGGTGGTGTTCGAAGACGACCGAGCTGCGGATGTCGGCGATTTCCTGGCGTTTGGCCAGGGCGAGGACCAGGTCGCGGAGGGCTTCGGTGTCCTTGACTGCGACGTGGGCGAGGAAGTCCGACCCGCCCGACACCATGAACATGTCCAACGTCTGCGGCAGGTCCATCACGTACGCCTGGAACGCCGTCGCCACCGCCATCGCCTGCGGCCGGAGCTTGATCGAGATGATCGCCTGGGTCGAGCGGTCGATCGCCTTCAGGTCGACAGCCGCGTGGTACCCGCTGATCACCCCGCGATCGCGCAGCCCGCGGATCCGCTCCAGGCAGGTCGACGGGGCGATCTTGAGCTCGGCCGCCATGTCGCGGTTCGTCCGGCGGGCATCGTTCTGCAGCATCCGCAGCAGCGCCGTATCAAGTTCGTCCATGCCGCCCATTTTCGCAGATCCGCCGAACGATGTTCGGAGTCAGCGCGCATCATCCGCGCGTTGGGCTACCTTCGCGAGCGTGCTGACGAACAAGATGGTCGTGATCATCGCGACCGAAGCGCCGGTCGGCGTAGCCCTCAACACCGCCGCGCTCCTAGGCGTAGGCCTCGGCCGCCACCACGACGACACCGTCGGCCCAGACACTGCCGACGCCTCCGGCACACCCCACACCGGCATGTGCGCCCACCCGATCCCGGTACTCCGGGCTCCCGCCGACCACCTCCGCTCGCTCCGGGCCGAGGCGGCAACGCGGTCCGACATCACCATCCACGACATGACCCAGGTCGCCCAGCAGGCCCGCACGTACGACCAGATGTCCACCAGGCTGAGCGGCACCAAGCCCGAAGACATCGACTACCTAGGCCTGGCCCTCTACGGCCCCCGGCCCACCGTCGACTCCCTCACGGGCGCCCTCCCGCTCTACCGCTAGTACGCCGAGCTTCTCCGGGTTGGCGAGGACCCGGATCGTCGTGATCCGGGTGCCGTCGGTGTCCACGGTGAGGACGTGGTGGTTGCCGCGGACAACTATTTTCAGGGCGGGACCGGTGGCCAGGTCGACCGGTGTGATGGTGAGATCGGCGTGGGCGTAGATGTGGGTGAAGAAGTTGGCGACCTTCTCGCGTCCGACCACCGGTTTGCGGGCAGCCCGGCGGAGGCCACCGCCATCGGTCCACGACGTGACCGAGTCCTTGAGCAGATGCTCCAGGCGCTGGAGGTCGCCGTCGCGGGCGGCAGCGACGAAGTCCAGCAGAAGGCGGCGTTGCTCGGCGGCCGAGGGCTGGAAGCGGGGCCGATCGTCCGCCAGTTCGTGCAAGGCCCGGCGGTGGAGCTGGCGGCAGTCTTCCGGCGTACGGTCGAGGATCTCGGCGATCTCGTCGTACGGGAGAGTGAAGGCGGTGCGGAGCACGTAGACAGCGCGCTGCGGCGGAGTGAGCCGCTCCATCAGATGCAGCAGCGCCATCGAGATGTCCTCGAGCTCCAGGGCATCCGATGGCACCGGCTCGGGCAGCCACTCGCCGGTGTAGCTCTCGCGGCGCGCCTTCCGGGTTCGGAGTACGTCGATGGACAGCCGCGTCACCACCCTGGTCAGGTAGCGACGCGGCTCGGCCACATCGGTACGGTCGGCCGCGGACCAGCGGACGTACGCGTCCTGCAGCACGTCCTCGGCGTCGTGCCAGCTGCCCAGCAACCGGTACGCGAGGCCGGCGAGCATGCCGCGGGCCGACTCGAATTCGTGCAGGATCAACCGGCCAGTTCCGGCTGTCTCCGGGTCGCGACGTTCAGACGGGTCCACAGGTTGATGGTGCCAATCGCGAGGAGCACGTTCGCAGCCCCCTCCTCGCCGAAGTGCTCCACCACCGCGTCCCAGACCTCGTCCGGTACGCCGTCGCGCTCGAGCACCGTGACCGCGTCGGTCAGCGCCAGCGCGGCGCGTTCACGGTCGTCGTAGAACGACGAATCGCGCCAGGCCGCGAGCCCGAACAGGCGCTGACTGCTCTCGCCCTCCTTCAACGCGTCCGTCGTATGCATGTCGAGGCAGAACGCACACCCGTTGAGTATCGACGCCCGCACCTTGATCAGGTGCAGCACCGAGTGGTCCAGAACGCCCTGCACATACTTCTCGACGCCGAACACGGCCCGGAAGCCGGCCGGCGAGACCTTGCTGAAGTTCATCCGCTCGTCCATGCCAACACGACGGTGATCGGCGACCCCGGCGTGACAACGAGCGGTGTGACACCGGTCACGCCGGCTTGAGCACCTGCCGGGCCTTGGTAACGGCTGCCTCGGTGGCGGGGTCGAGCTCGGCGCCGTCGCTGGCGAGGACGCCGATGGAGAGGATCACGTCGTCGACACCGGTGACGACAGCGGTGTACTCGAGGCCTCGTTTGGGTCCGCTGGTGCCGGTGAGGTGGAACGCGAACGGCTTCGTGCCGTACGCCGGGGCGATGACCTTCTCGACCTTCATCGAGGTGTTGCCGGAGCCCTCGGTCTTGAGCGTGACCTTCGTGCACGAGTCGACGGCGTCGGCGTAGGAGTCGCGGAGGTCGGCGACCTCGTCCGCGGTGCCCATCGAGTCGAGGCCGTAGTCGATGTAGGGGCCCTCCTGGCCGCCGGAGAAGGTGCGGGTCACGCTGGCCTTCGAACCCGGGGCCTTGGTGGCGTTCAGGTACTTCACCAGCGTCTTGCAGCGACTGGTCGGTGACGAGAACGGCTTCGAGCCGTCGTCGGGCTCGTCCTTCTCCTGGGAGAACCCGCTCGGCAGGTCGCTCAGCTCGAGCAGCGCCTTGGTGAGCTCGGCGGCCGTCCGGGTCACCGGCACCGTCGACGTCGCCGTCGGCGCCGGTGTGCTCGGCGTCGCGCTGGGCGTCGGCGTGGTGAGCGGCGTACCGGCGTCCTTCTTGTCGTCGTCCCCGCCGCAGGCGGAGAGAGACAACGTGAGGGCGGTGGCGAGCGCGAGCGGGAACGACACGTACCTGGTCATGGGGCCTCTCGGACTGGACTGAGGAGCGGAGGGAGCAAAGCGACCGGAGCGACGAGGGAAGCCCGAGAGTCACAGCCCCATGACCCGCCGCGCCGGAGGCGTGGCATCAGTAGAGTCATGGACCTCTCCGGGCTGGACTGGGAGCGCGGAGGGAGCGTACCTGACGTGTCAGGGCTCTGGTCAGTAGCGGTGGGACCGGAGGTGGATGTTCTGCAGCAGGCCGACGGCGAGCAGGCAGGCGAACATCGACGAACCGCCGTACGACACGAACGGCAGCGGCAGGCCGGTGACCGGCATGATGCCGAGCGTCATACCGATGTTCTCGAACGCCTGGAACGCGAACCAGCAGACGATCCCGGTCGCCACCAGCCGGCCGAACGCGTCCCGCGCGTTGATCGCGATCCGCAGCCCGCGGAACAGGATCACCGCGAACAGCACGATGATCGCCCCGGCG
The DNA here is from genome assembly GCF_036226565.1 of Kribbella sp. NBC_00709. Taxonomy (GTDB): domain Bacteria; phylum Actinomycetota; class Actinomycetes; order Propionibacteriales; family Kribbellaceae; genus Kribbella. Next base: position 5,480,928 of record NZ_CP108996.1, on the reverse strand, counting down.
CCGATCAGCCCGAGCTCCTCCCCCGCGACAGTGAAGACGAAGTCGGTGTGCTGCTCGGGGACGAACGCGTTCTGGGTCTGGCCGCCGTGGAACAGTCCCTGCCCGAAGACGCCGCCGTTCCCGATCGCGATCCGGGCCTGGTTCACGTTGTAGCCGATGCCCTGCGGGTCCGACGACGGGTTCGCGAACGCGATGAAGCGGGAGATCTGGTACTGCTTCAGGATGTGCAGCTTGATCGCGATCGCCGCGACCAGCACACCCGCGGTGAGCAGACCGAGCATCCAGCGTTTCGGCACGCCCGACACCGCGATGATCCCGAACACGATCGAGCCGAGCACCATCACCGTGCCCAGGTCCGGCTGCAGCATCACCAGGATCACCGGTACGGCCGCGACCCCGACCGCTTGCGCGACGTCGATCGTCCGGGCGTTCTCGTTGCGGTCGGTCTCGCCCTTCTCCGCGATCAGCAACGCCATCCCGACGATCACCGCGAGCTTGGCGAACTCGCTCGGCTGGATCGACATGAACGGGAGCTGGATCCAGGACCGCGACCCGTTGATCGTCGAGCCGACGCCCGGCACCAGGACCAGGATCAGTCCGACGATCGAGGCGGCGTACAGGACCGGGGCGAGAATCCGGACCCGGCGGTGGTCGGTGACCGCGGCGCCGATCGCGAGGACCAGACCGATCGCGAAGTTCAGCGCGTGCCGGATCAGGAACGCGTCGGGCTTGCCGTCGGTCAGTGAGGTCCGGTTGTGGGTCGCGGACCAGATCAGCATCGCGCCGATGAACGACAGCGCGACGACGCCGAGCACGAGGACCCAGTCCACCTGCCACACGGTCGACCGCCGGTCCATCCGCGGTCGCGTCCGGATCGGAGTCAGCAGAGCCATCGGCGTGCCCTCACTGCTTCGGCTTCTCTTGCCCGGGCGGCGGAGCCGGCGTGATGTTGTACAGCGCCTCGTAGATCTTCCGGACCGCGTCACCACCGGCGCCCGAACCCGTACCGGCCTGGCTGATCATCATCACCACGGCGTACTGATCGGTGTACGACGCAAGCCACGACGTGGTCTGCTTGCCGTAGACCTCGGCCGTCCCGGTCTTGGCCCGGACCGGGATCTTGTCGAGCGGGAAGCCCTGGAACTTCCACGCCGCCGTCCCGGTCCGCGTGGTCTGCTTCAGCGCGTTGTCGATGTAGCGCAGGGTGGTCTTCGCGACCGGGAGCTTCGACTTCACCGTCGGCTTGATCTCGTGCGGCTTGCCGTTCGCACCGACCCAGGACTGGACGACGCGCGGCTCGAACAGGGTGCCGCCGTTCGACAGGGCCGAGTAGACGGTCGCGAGCTGTAGCGGGGTGACGGTGGTGTCGCCCTGGCCGATCGCGAAGTTCACCGCGTCACCGGCACGGTACTTGTACCCGTCGACGCAGAACTCGCGGGCGAACTGCTTCAGGAACGCCGACGTCCCGGCGGGCGGGCTGGCCGACAGCTTGCAGTAGTAGTCCTTCATCGCGTCGTAGTACGTCTTCTTCCACTGGCGGTCCGCGATCCGGCCGCTCGCCTCGCCGGGCAGGTCGACCCCGGTCGGCTTGCCGAGGCCGAACTTCTTCGCCATCTCGACCAGCGGGTCGTAGGTGCTGATGTCGCTGGAGTTGCCGCCCTCCTTCAGCCAGAGCGCGTACGCGATCCGGTAGAAGAACGTGTCGCAGGACAGCGCCAGCGCCTGGTCGAAGCCGATCATCCCGTACGACGCGGACTCGTAGTTCTTGAACCGGCGGTTGCCGACCTCGAAGTACGACGAGCAGTCCTCCCGCGTCTTCGGGCCGTACCCGGCGCCCATCGCGGCCGAGGTGGTGATCGGCTTGAACGTCGACCCCGGCGCGAGCTGCGCCTGCAGCGCGCGGGAGACCAGCGGCGTCCCCGACTTGGCCGAATAGAGCGCGTCCAGCTCGCGCTGGGTGATGCCGCCGACCCAGACGCCCGGGTCGTACGTCGGGTAGCTGGCCATCGCGACGACCCGGCCGGTCTTGGTGTCCATCACCACGGCGGCGCCGGAGTCGGCGACGTACTTCTTGTGGGTGACCGGGTCGGTCTGCTTCCGCGCGGTCATGATCGCGTTCTTCAGCTGGGCCTCGACCGAGGCCTGGATCCGCGAGTCGATCGTGGTGACCAGGGTGGCACCGGGGATCGGGGCGGTCTGCTTCTTGATGCCGGTCGTGTACCCGACGGCGTCGACGATGACGTCCTTCTCGCCGGGCGTGCCGCGCAACAGCTTGTCGTACGAGCGCTCGACGCCGGCCCGGCCGACCAGGTCCGACCGGTGCGGGACCGAGTCCTGCCCGGCCTTGTCCATGTCCGCGAGCTCGTCGGTGGTGATCGGCGACAGGTATCCGAGGATGTGCGCCGCGTTCACCTTGTACGGAGCGGGGTACGCGCGGAGGGTCTGCGAATCGGCCGCGACCCCGGGGAAGTCCTCGCGGCGCTCCATCACGTCGATCGCGACCTGCTCGCTGACGTCCTTCGCGACCGGGATCGGCTGGTACGGCGTGCCGTTCCAGCAGGCGGGTGGTTTGGACGCGCCCGGCTCACCGCAGAGCATGGTGCGGGCCTTGAGGTCCGCGGGCTTCTGGCCGAGCACCTTCGCCAGTCGCGCGAGGACGGCGTTCTGCTGACTGTCGGGGAGTTTGGCGAGCACCGACCGGTCGACGGTGATCATCAGCGAGACCCGGTTGCCGACGAGGGTCCGGCCCTTCGAGTCGACGATCGTGCCTCGCGGGGCCGGGATCAGGACCTGGCGGATGTGTTGCTGTGTGGCTGCCTGGCTGTAGTCGGCGCTCGACATCACCTGCATGTACCAGAGCCGGCCGAACAGTGTGCAGAGCAACGAGAAGACGAGCACCCCGATCACGAACAACCGCAACCGGGCCTTGAGCGGCGCTTCGAACCCGTCCCAGCTCATGCCGTCGGCCGATCGAGTTGCCGGCCTTCGGCCGGGATCAGGTGTGGGCTCATGGCGCGACCCGGCGCTCGCGGGCGGGCTGGACGCGGCCCATGATCCACATGACCAGCGGGATGACCACGATCGCGCCGACCACGTCGTACCCGGCGGCGATGCCGAGGCGGACGCCGAACTCGCTCCAGTCGACCGACGGGTCGTGCAGCAGCGAGCCGGTCGCGCAGTAGATGAAGAACGAGACCGCCGTCCCGAGCACGACCGTCAGCGCGACGCCGAGCGGCCCGACCGGCCCGCTGGAGGTCTCACGGCGGATCAGGCCGGCGATGTATCCCGCGATGGCCAGCGACAGCGCCCACCGGCCGGCCGTGTGGTCGGCCGGCGGCACGACGTCGAGGAGCAGACCGCCGACGAATCCGGCGATCGCACCCCACTCCGGCCCGCGGGACAGCGCGAGGGCGATCACCACGATCAGCGTGAGGTCACAGGTGACCCCGGCGACGGCGATGTTGCTCAGCACGGACGTCTGCACGGTGACGGCCACCATCAGGAAAAGGGCAGCCAAGCCGATGCGCAAAGCGATCACGGTGTCAGTTCCCCTTTCCTGGTAGTTGGGCTCTTGGTGGGCGAGCGGGTGGTCCGGTCACCACGCCGACGGTGTCGATCCGGGTCGGGTCGACGTACGGCTTGATGGTCGCGGTGGATCCGAGGGAGCCTTCGTTCGGCGTCACGGAGGTGACGACGCCGATCGGGACGCCCGGCACGTACGGCGCGTTGCCGCTCGAGCCCCAGGTGACGATCCGGTCGCCGACCTTGGGCCGCGCCTTCGGGTCGACGAGCTTGTAGTCGAGGGTGCCGTCCACGTCGCCACGCCCGGAGACGAACCCGAGCGCCATCGACGAGTTCAGCCGGCCGCCGACGGTCGAGTTGCGGTCGCCGATCAGCAGCACGGTCGCGGTCCCCGTGGTGGTGCGCACCACCCGGCCGACCAGACCTGTCCCGTTCAGCACGGTCATGTCGGTGTGCACGCCGTCCGCCGTCCCGGCGTCGATCGTGACCGTGTGGCTGAACGTCTGGGCGCCACCGATCCCGATCACCCGGGCCGGCGTCATCGTGTACGCCGGCGCGACCTTGAGCAGCTTGTCCAGCTCCTGCGCCCGGTTGCGGGCGTAGTCGGAGGTGTTCAGCTCCTGGGTCAGATTCTCGTTGTCCTGTTTGAGTTTTTCGTTCTCTGCTTTCAACCTATCCATTTCCGCGAACCGGTCACGGAGGTTGTCCACAGGCTGCCGGGCCGAGCTGGCGGTCGACTCCAGCGGGCCGAACACGCCGGCCGCGGCCTCCCGCAGCGGCTCGACCGGCGAACCGGCCGAGCGGCGGGCGTCGAGCACGATCAGCGTGAAACAGGCCAGGATCACCAGCACCAGCACGGTCCGGCGGCGGCGGACCTGCCGCGGCATGCCGGTCGCGCGGAGCAGGCCTTTGGCCGGGGTACCGAGGTCTTTGAGCATCGGGTGGTACCTCAGCGCCGGTTGTCGGTGACCAGGATGCGGTTGAGGGTCTCGATGTTGTCGACGCACTTGCCGGCGCCGAGGACGACCGCGTCGAGCGGGTTCTCCGCGACGTGGATCGGGATGCCGGTCTCGTGCCGCAGCCGCTCGTCCATGCCCTTCAGCAGCGCGCCGCCGCCGGTCAGCACGATGCCTCGGTCGACGATGTCGCCGGCCAGCTCCGGCGGAGTCTTGTCCAGGGTCGCCTTGACCGCGTCGACGATCGCGGTGATCGGCTCCTCGATCGCCTGGCGCATGTCGGCCGAGGAGACCTTCACGGTCCGCGGCAGGCCGGACACCATGTCCCGGCCGCGGATCTCGCTGTCGGGGCCGTCGGTGGTCGGGAACGCGGACCCGATGGTCATCTTGATCTGCTCCGAGGTGGCCTCGCCGAGCAGCAGCGAGAACTCCTTCTTGCAGTAGTTCACGATCGCCTTGTCGATGGCGTCGCCGGCCACCCGGATCGACTGGCTGGTGACGATGCCGCCGAACGAGATGACCGCGACCTCCGTCGTACCGCCGCCGATGTCGACGACCATGTTGCCGGTGGCGTCGCGGACCTCGAGGTTCGAGCCGAGCGCGGCGGCCATCGGCTCCTCGATGATGTACACCTTGCGGGCGCCGGCCATGTACCCGGCGTCGCGGACCGCGCGCTGCTCGACCGCGGTGATCCCGGACGGGACGCAGACCACGATCCGCGGCTTGGCGAAGTACCGCCGCCGGTGCACGCGCTGGATGAAGTACCGCAGCATCTGCTCGGCGGCGTCGAAGTCGGCGATCACGCCGTCCTTGAGCGGGCGGATCGCGGTGATGTTGCCCGGCGTCCGGCCGATCATCTTCTTCGCCTCGTGCCCGAACGCGACCGCTTCCCGCGGGTCGTCCGTCCGGGTCGCGACCACGGAGGGCTCGTTCAGTACGACGCCCCGTCCGCGCACGTACACCAGGGTGTTCGCCGTACCGAGATCGACCGCCATGTCGCGGCCGAGCATGCTGTTCGCCACCGCGGCACCTCCCACTCGACCACCTTCAGGCTAAGCGCCGCCCGCGCACAGCCCGTGGACCGACACGACCCGGTCCGTCCAGGAACAGATCGTATCGGTCCACTCACCTGCAGTCCGCAACGGCCTCCAGGTCGCCGACCGTCCCGGACATGATCGTGCGGAGGTGTTCGGTGATCTGCTCGAGCGGCCAGTCCCACCAGGCGATGGCGAGCAGCCGGTCGACGTCCGCGTCGCTGTGGCGGCGACGGATGACCTGCGCCGGGTTGCCGCCGACGATGCCGTAGTCGTGACCAGCGGCTTGAGCAGCACGACCCGCGGCTGCCCCGGCATGGGATGGACCGCCGTCGGGTCAGGAAGCACAGGCGAGTCCTTCAAGTCAGGGCAGGTCCGGGAACCAGATCTTGATCTCGCGGCCGGCGGACTCCTCGGAGTCGGACCCGTGGACCAGGTTCTCGCGGTTGGACAGCGACAGGTCGCCGCGGATGGTGCCGGGGGCGGCCTTGCGGCCGTCGGTGGCGCCGTTCAGCGCGCGGATGACCTCGATCGCCTCGTCGCCCTCGAGCACCATCGCGACCAGCGGGCCGCTGGTGACGAAGTCGCGCAGCGGCGGGTAGAAGGCCTTCTCGACGTGCTCGGCGTAGTGCTGGTCGGCCATCTCGCCGTCGATCGTGCGCAGGTCCATGGCGACGATCCGGAGGCCCTTGGACTCCAACCGGCCGAGCACCTCACCGACCAGGCCACGGCGGACCGTGTCGGGCTTCAGCAGGACCAGCGTGCGCTGCGACATCTGTCAACTCTCTCTCGAACTTGTCTGGGCGGATGAGCCTAACTGCTCGTGCGCTTTCTTGGCCTCCTCGATGCGGCGGCCGAGGACGATCGCGGCGACCCAGAAGCCGGCGAACGCGACGCCGAGGAAGAACATCACCGAGACGACGAAGCCGAGACCGACCGCGCCGACCTGGACCACCGAGCCGAGGACGTACCCGGCCCGGAACCGCAGCAGGCCGGCGGCGACGATCGCGAGCACCGCCAGACCGAGGCACACCGGGACCGCGACGGCGGGACGGACATTCGCGACCGAGATCATCACCGGCGTGACCAGAGCGAGCACGATCGACTCGAACCCGAGCACGATCGACGCGAGCGATCTCACTGCTCGTCCTTCGGCTTACGGACCAGCAGCGTGCGGGCCTCACCGGCGGTGATGACTGAGCCGGTAATCAGTACGCCGCCGGTGCCGAACGCGACCGCGTTCTCCTCGGCCAGCCGGATCGCGTCGTCGATCGCGTCGATCAGATGCGGCCGGACCAGCACCCGCTCCTCACCGAACACCTCGGCCGCCAGCTCGCCCAGCTCCTCGGCCGGCATCGAGCGCTCGACGAAGCTGTTCCGGGTGCAGACGACCGTCTCCATGATCGGTTCGTAGGCCTCCAGGACGCCGTACACGTCCTTGTCCTTCATGCAGCCGAGGACGCCGATCAGCGGCTGGAACTGGAACGCCTCCGAGACCGTCGCCGCGGTCGCCTCTGCGCCGTGCGGGTTGTGGGCGGCATCGACGATGACCGTCGGGCTCTGCCGCACGACCTCCATCCGGCCAGGGCTGGTGACGTTGGCGAAGCCTGCCTGCAGCAGCTCGGTGGTGACACGGCCCTCGGACTCCGGGCCGGCGCCGAGCAGTGCCTCGACCGCGGCGACCGCAGCGGCCGCGTTGTGCGCCTGGTACTCACCGTGCAGCGGGATGAACAGCTCGTCGTACTCACCGCCGAGGCCCTTGATCGTGACGACCTGGCCGCCGACCGCGAGCGTACGGGCGACGATGCCGAACTCGATCCCCTCGCGGGCGACCTGGGACCCGACCTCGGCCGCCCTGCGGAGCAGTACCTCGAAGACCTCCAGGCTCTGCTCCGACATCACCGTCGTACCGCCGGGCTTGATGATGCCGGACTTCTCGCCGGCGATCGTGACCGGATCCGCGCCCAGCAGGTGCGCGTGGTCGACCGCGACCGGGGTGATCACCGAGACGGTCCCGTCGGCGACGTTGGTCGAGTCCCAGCTGCCGCCGAGGCCGACCTCGATCACCGCGACGTCGACCGGCGCATCGGCGAACACGGAGTACGCCATCCCCGTCATCACCTCGAAGAAGGTCAGCGGGTGCTCCTGCTCGGAGTCCACGACATCCAGGTACGGCGCGATCTCGGCGTACGCGTCGACGAAGCGTTCCTCGCTGATCGGCTCGCCGTCCAGCGTGATCCGCTCCCGCACCGACTCCAGGTGCGGGCTGGTGAACCGGCCCGTCCGCAGCCCGGCCTCGCGCAGCAGGGTGTCGATCATCCGGGCCGTGGACGTCTTGCCGTTGGTCCCCGTCAGGTGCACCACCGGGTAGGCCTTCTGGGGGTCGCCGAGCAGCTCGACGAGCCGCCGGACCCGATCCAGGGTGGGCTCGATCTTGTGCTCCGGCCAGCGCGCCTGGAGCAGGGCCGACACGTCGGCGTAAGAGAGGTCGCTCATCAGGAGGCCCAGTCTAGAAGGGGCCTGTGGATAAGCGTTCGGAGCACCCCTTGACAACCACTACGATTGTGCGCATGAGCCAGACGTCCCGCGTTCCAGACAAGCCCAGCCTCGACGGCCTCGAGGAGAAGTGGGCTGCCGTATGGAAGGAGCAGCAGACCTACGCCTTCGACCGCACAGCCGAGCGTGCCGACGTGTATTCGATCGACACGCCCCCGCCCACGGTCTCCGGGTCGCTGCACGTCGGCCACATCTTCAGCTACACCCACACCGACCTGGTGGCCCGCTTCCAGCGGATGCGCGGGAAGAAGGTCTTCTACCCGATCGGCTGGGACGACAACGGCCTGCCCACCGAGCGCCGGGTCCAGAACTACTACGGCGTCAAGTGCGATCCGACCCTGCCCTACGACGCGGACTTCACGCCGCCGGCCAAGCCGGACCCGAAGAAGCAGGTCCCGATTGCCCGGCAGAACTTCGTCGACCTGTGCGGCGAGCTGACCCACATCGACGAGCAGGCGTTCGAGGCGATGTGGCGCCAGGTCGGCCTCAGCGTCGACTGGTCGTATCTGTACACCACGATCTCCGAGGACTCCCGGCGGACGTCGCAGCGCGCCTTCCTGCGCAACTTCGCCCGCGGCGAGGCCTACCTGTCCGAGGCCCCGACGATGTGGGACGTCACGTTCCAGACCGCGGTCGCGCAGGCCGAGCTGGAGGCGCGGGAGTATCCGGGCGCCTATCACCGGATCGCCTTCCATGGCGCCGACGGCCCGATCTACATCGAGACCACGCGGCCCGAGCTGATCCCGGCCTGCGTCGCGCTGATCGCGCACCCGGACGACGACCGCTACAAGCACCTGTTCGGTACGACGGTCCGCACGCCGCTGTTCGACGTCGAGGTCCCGGTCCTGGCCCACGAAGCGGCCGAGAAGGACAAGGGCGCCGGTATCGCGATGTGCTGCACGTTCGGCGACCAGACCGACATCCAGTGGTGGCGCGAGCTGCAGCTCCCGGTCCGCACGGTCATCGGCCGCGACGGCCGGCTGCTCCGCGACACCCCGGCGTGGCTCGAAGGCTCCGCGGCGGGCTCGGAGCTGTACTCCGAGCTGGCCGGCAAGACCGTCTTCAGCGCCCGCGAGCTGATCGTCGGCAAGCTGCGTGAGAGCGGCGACCTGGACGGCGAGCCGAAGCCGACGCAGCGGATGGCGAACTTCTACGAGAACGGCGACAAGCCGCTCGAGATCGTCTCCACCCGGCAGTGGTACATCCGCAACGGCGGCCGCGACGCCGCGCTCAAGCAGGAGTTCATCGAGCGCGGCGACGAGCTCGCCTGGGTCCCCGAGCACATGCGCCACCGCTACCTGAACTGGGTCGAGGGCCTGAACGGCGACTGGCTGATCTCCCGCCAGCGGTACTTCGGCGTCCCGTTCCCGGTCTGGTATCCGCTGGACGCCGAGAGCGAGCCGGACTACGACCACCCGTTGATGCCGGCCGAGGCCGAGCTGCCGATCGATCCGACGTCGCAGCCGCCGCGGGGCTACGACGAGTCCCAGCGCGGCAAGCCGGGCGGGTTCGAGGCCGACCCCGACGTGATGGACACCTGGGCGACGTCCTCGCTGACCCCGCAGATCGTCTGCGGCTGGGAGCGCGACGACGACCTGTTCCGGCGTACCTTCCCGATGGACCTGAACACGCACGCGCACGAGATCATCCGCACCTGGCTGTTCTCCCGCGTCGTCCGGGCCCACTTCGAGAACGGCACGCTGCCGTGGGCGCGGTCGATGATCTCCGGGTTCGTCGTCGACCCGGACCGCAAGAAGATGTCGAAGTCCAAGGGCAACGCGATCATCCCGTCCGAGATCCTGGAGAAGTTCGGGTCGGACGCGGTCCGGTGGCGGGCGGCGATGGCGCGGCCGGGGCTGGACTCGCCGTTCGACGAGTCGCAGATGAAGGTCGGCCGGCGGCTTGCGATCAAGGTTCTGAACGCGTCGAAGTTCGTCCTCGGGTTCGGGGCGACGACGGTCGACGCGGCCGCGGTCACCGAGCCGGTCGACCTGGCGATGCTGCAGCGGCTGCGGTCGGTCGTCGCGGACGCCACGGCCGCCTTCGAGCGGTACGACTACACCGGTGCGCTGGAGATCAGCGAGCGGTTCTTCTGGACGTTCTGCGACGACTACGTCGAGCTGGTCAAGGAGCGCGCGTACGGCGGTCAGGGTGACGCCGGCGCAGCCTCGGCGAAGGCGGCCCTCGCGGTCGCGTTGTCGGTCCAGCTCCGGCTGCTCGCGCCGTACCTGCCGTTCGCGACCGAGGAGGTCTGGTCGTGGTGGCAGGAGGGTTCGATCCATGTGACCAGCTGGCCGCAGCCGGATGTCGATCTCGCGGTCGCGGCGCAGGAGCCCGAGGTGCTGGACGCCGTCTCGGAGGTCCTCGCCGGGATCCGCGGGGCGAAGTCCGAGGCGCAGGTCTCGATGAAGACCGAGGTCAGCAAGGTCGAGGTCACCGGTCCTGCCGCGCGGCTGTCGCTGGCCGAGCGCGCCGAGCCGGATCTGCGGGCCGCCGGCCGGATCACCGGCGAGATCGTCTGGAACGCCGACGACTCCGACGCGGTCAAGGTGGTCGCCGCGCTCTGAGCACGTCTCGAGGTGCCCGTCTCCTGTTCGGGAGGCGGGCACCTGTGCGTGTCGCCGAACGACTACCCTGCGATACCGGTTTGTGCTGATGTGGAAGCATCGGGTCCGAACCCCGTGACCAAACGTCCGAGGAGCCACCCCATGAGCGACCCCACCGACCCGGCGGATCCGAAGCCGACGGAGCAGGCCGTCACCACGGCCGATGCCGGCGCGGACACTGCCGAGCTGGCCGCCGTCCCGGCTGGGGACACGCCTGGCGACACAACGGCGGACACCGCTGGGGAGAACGCTGGGGGTACGGCTGGGAGCAAGCTGGCCGAGTTTGCGGCCGGCCAACCGCAGAAGGACGGGCAGCCGGAAAAGGACGCGCAGCCGAAGAAGAAGTGGTGGCGGATCCGGGTGCGGGGGCCGTGGGTCACGGTCGTGGCGGCGGTGGCTGTGCTGATCGTGCTGGCGCTGCTCGGCTACGTCTGGGGTCTGGGGCCGCTCAACCGGCTGAACGCGCAGCGCGGAATCACACCGCCCGCGAAGCTCGCCGGCCTCGACCGGATCACCGATCCCGATATCCGCGACCGGGCCGGCCTCGACCAGACCCGTGAAGCGCTGAGCCGGATCAACAACGGCAAACAGGTGACCGTGGAGGCGTACGGCAGCCTCGACGGCGACCGGCTCTTCGTGATCATCGCGCTGCGCGGCAAGGTCGACATCGACAAGACCGTCGCGGACTCCGGCGCCGCCGCGGACAAGATCAAGAAGGTCGGCTCCTCCACCTGCGTCGAGTCGAGCGGCAACCTGCCGACCCAGTGCTACCGGGGATCCAACACGCTCACGGTCATCGCCCAGTCCGCCAACGAGGGCGTCAACGTCGACCAGGTCGAGCCAGTCGCCGAAGAAGCCTTCAAGGCCATGCGCTGATTCCCGGGCGCTGACTCAGGCGAGCAGCCCTGCGATCAGGATCATGATCGGGATCGAGAGCAGCGTGCTCAGCAGGACCGCGCTTCGAGCAAGCGTGCGGCTCGCCCGATAGTGCACGGCGTACACATAGACGTTCTGCGCCGTCGGTAGCGCGGCCAGCAGCGTCGGGGCGAGCAGCGCCGTACCGTGCAGGTCGAGCACCCACCGCGCGATCGCGTACGCCGCCAGTGGCTGGACGAATGCCTTCAACGCCACCGCGAGTACGACGTCCCGCCGCAACGTGATCGAATCCTTCGTCCCCGCGCTCAAGCTCAACCCGTAGGCCACCAGCGCGACCGGCACCGCCGCCGCGGCGACCAGGTCGATCGGCCGCATCACGAGCTCCGGCAACGGCAGCCCCAGCAGCGAAACCAGCAGTCCGAGCAGGGACGCCACCGTCAGCGGATTGCGGAACGGCCGCGTCACCATGGTCCGCAGCGACACCCGCCGCCCGGTCCCCTGCCGATCATGATCCAGGACGGCGAACGCGATCGGCGCCATCACCACCACCTGGAACAAGACGATTGGTGCGACCAACGCACCGTTCCCCAGCACGTACGCCGCCACCGGTACGCCGAGGTTGCCCGCGTTCACGTACGACGACGCGAGCACACCGATCGTCGCCTCGGACCGCGTCCGTCGCCAGATCACCGCCGCGACGACGAGGAAGATCGCCTGAACCACGAACAGGCTCAGCAGATTGGTGACCAGGACGACCGAGAAGATTGCCCGAAGGTCTGCCCGCGCGACCGTCGTGAACAGCAGCGCCGGCGTCGCGACGAAGAACGCGAGCCGCGACAGCACCAGCTCGTCCTGCGAACGCAGTACGCCGAGGAGGCCGACGACGTACCCGAGCACGGCCACTGCGACCAGCGCACCGAAGGCACCGACGACGGCGGACATCTCAGGTACTCAGCGGCTTCGGCACGCTGCGATCGTATAGGAAACCGCTCTCCAGCAAGAGCGTCGGTTCAACGGCCGGACGGTCAGCAGGGGCCGTTCCCGCTGCGGCAGCTGGTGACGATGCCGGCCATGGTCGCGCGGAACTGCTCGCGATCGGCCGGGCTCAGGTCCGCCATCAGCTGGGTCAGCGCCTCGCCGACCTCGGCATGGAACGCCGTCGCGGCCCGGCGACCCGCATCGGTGAGATTCACCTGCAGGGCCCGCCTATTGCCGGGCACCGGGGAACGCTCCGCCAGCCCGCGCTTCTCGGCCCGGTCCATCAGCCCGGTGAGCGCCGCCTTCTCCACGCCGAAACAACCCGCCAACTCAGCCATCCCCCGCGGGCCGCCGAGCAGCACGCACAGCAGCTTGGCCTGCACCGGCGTCAGGTCGTGCCGGTCGGAGACGCGGGCATAGATCCCCTGCACCAGCGACGTCAGCTGGATCAGGCCAGCGGCCGCGTCCAGCTGGTCGGCCGGCAGGTCGACGCTGTGCAGCGGACCTGTGCGGACGACAGCCCGCGCGGCTTCCGTCTCAGTCACATCCAATACGGTACAGGGCGTGTATGGTTAACGACACATACAGTTCATGCCGTTAACTATCGAGGAGAACCGATGTCCTTCAGCGACGCGGAGACCGACTATCTCCGGTCCCAACCCCTGGGCCGCCTCGCCACCGTCTCCGGCGACGGCCAGCCGGACGCGGTCCCGGTCGGCTTCGAGTACGACGGAACACACCTGTACGTCGGCGGGATGGACCCGGTCCGCACCCGCAAGTACCGCAACGTCCGCGACGGCAACACCAAGGTGGCCTTCGTCGTCGACGACCTGGCGTCCGTGAAGCCCTGGATCCCTCGCTACCTGCGGATCTACGGCGAGGCGGAGCTGGTCGAGCGGGACGGTCAGTTCGGGCCTGCGGCGTACCTGCGGATCACTCCGACCGTCTCGTGGAGCTTCAACCTCGAGGGCCGGCCGTTCAGCCACGATGTGAAGGTCACCACGACTCGCACCGTCCACGCGCCCGAGGCGGTGACGAGCCGATGAGCTTCGACACGAAGGCCGGCACTCGCGGCGCGCGACAGCCGAAGGGGCGGTTGATGCTCTGGGTGAATCGCCTGATGGCGCGGCGGATCCGGCGCGGCGGGAAGTTCATGGGCTTCGACGCGTTGATCCTGCGCACGATCGGGCGGAAATCCGGCGAGGAGCGGACGACGCCCGTCGGCTGGTTCCCCGGCGCCGACGGCAGCCGGCTGATCGTCGCCTCCGCGGCCGGCGCCCCCGGGAACCCGGCCTGGTACTACAACCTCGCTGCGAACCCCGAGGTTCGGATCGACGTCGACGGCGAGACGATCGAGGTCCGCGCGGAGCAGCTGCACGGCGCGGAGCGGGCCGAGGCATGGGACCTGATCACGGCGGCGTCGCCCCGGTTCGCGGAGTACCAGGTGAAGACCGATCGAGAGTTGCCGGTGATCAAGCTGGTCCCACGGCCCTGATCCGGCACTGAAAGGTAACCCGTCAGATGCTGACAGGTTGGTCCCTGGACTAGAAAGATTCCACCGGAGCCTCGGACCATTTCACCTTCACCGCGAACCCGCAGTACCCGGGCGACCCGGTCGATGCCAAGAGCAACAAAGTGCTGACCGGCCACCTGCGTTGGTCGGGTCTGGTCGGGGGCGAGTTGCCGCTCGAGTTCGTCAACCACCCGCCGGTTGTCCCGGCCGCCTGCACCACGCTCCCCGATCAGACCACCTGCACGGCGCCGGGTGATGCCGTCTCACCGGCGCCTGCGGCTGTCAGTAGCCATAGGCGCCGCCCCCGGACGTGCTCGACGGGGCCTGGGTGGGCGCGGCGGCTGTGGTGGTTGCGGCGTGCCAGGTGAAGCTGGTGCCCGCGAACGCGTCGGTGACGTTGTTGCCTTGGGCCTTACCGGCGCCGGTGTCGAGTTTGAAGGTGTACAGCGGTTTGCCCTGGAAGGTGAGCTGGTCGGCGCCGGTGTCGGAGCGCTTCATCACGCCCAGGCCGGTCACCGACTTCGCATCGGCGGCAGTCCCGGTGGCCGGCATCCAAAAGCTCAGGCAGTTGCCGGTGCACTTGATCATCCCGCCGGCCTCCTGGTCGGCGAAGTACAGCGTCTTGCCGGCCGAGTCGACCAGCGTGTCACCTACCCCGCTCACGTTCTGGACCGAAACCGCAGCCCCCGCCACCGCCCCGCCAGTGGTCGATCGAGTACTCGAACCACCGCCACACGCAGCCAGCGTTCCGACCGCGGCCACCGTTGCTCCCAGCAACAATATTGTCGTTTTCATCGTTTGCTCCTTTCACCAGCAGATACGCGGGACACCGCGGACAGGTTCAGTTGAACCTTCTACGGCTTCTGTACGTAGTTCTGAGGTGTGGATGACGACACGGTGATCCGCACGTTGTACGACAAGTACCGGCGGCCGCTCTACGGCTATGTCCTGCGCTCGGTGGGCGGGGACCGTCAGTACGCCGAGGACATCGTGCAGGAGACGATGGCGCGCGCCTGGACGCACGCGGCCGAGCTGGACCCGGACCGGGCCGGCCGCTGGCTGTTCACGGTCGCGCGCAACCTGGTCATCTCCGGCCATCGCAAACAGGCGGCCCGGGTGACGGAGGTACCGATCGACGACCGTGAGTTCGCGGCCCTCGGCGACGACATCGACCACGTGCTGCAGGTCTGGCAGGTGATCGAGGTCATGCGCGGCCTGAGCCACGACCACCGGCAGGTGATCGTCGAACTGTTCTACCGGCGGCGGACCGTCAACGAGGCGGCGGTGGTGCTCGGCGTACCGCCGGGGACGGTGAAGTCGCGGAGCTACTACGCGCTGCACGCGTTGCGGGCGGCGCTGGAAGAACAAGGAGTGACCGGCTCATGACGTGCCCGGAGACGATGTCGATCGGCGCCTACGTACTGGGCGCGCTCGAGGCGTCCGAGCGTCGCGCGACCGAGGAGCACCTCGCGACCTGCGCGACCTGTCGGGAGACGCTGCTGCAGTTCGCCCACCTCCCGGGCCTGCTGCACGCCGTACCGGTCGAGGACATCGAGACGGACCAGCCGGAGCCGGCGCCGCTCCAACTGACCAAGCCCCTCCAACTGGCCAAGAAGAAGCGGCCGAGGCGCCGCTGGGTGCTGGCAGCTGCGTCGGCCGCCGTGCTCAGTGGTGTGGTCAGCTGGGGCCTCGTGACTGCTCCAGCCTCGGCTACGTGGACCGCAACAGACGGCGTGGGCGGCATCGACACCACAGCCAAGCTGACCGGACACGGCTGGGGCACAGACATCCAACTCCGCCTGACCGACCTGCAGCCCGACGAGCACTGCATGCTGATCGTCCACGGCCGCGACGGGACCACCGAGACAGCCGGCTGGTGGGCATCGAACGGCACCTACAAGGCCCAGGTCCCAGCCAGCACGTCAATCCCTCTGCAAGACATCACCAGCCTCCAGGTGGTGACGTCAGCCGACGCAGTCCTCAGCACCATCACCCCATCCACGAGGTAGCCCACCACCGAGTCCTATTCGCCTGGTCACCCAGCAATTTGCCTGGCCCACCCACGAAGTCGGGGGTTCCGGACCCGTATCCACGGTCATGAACCCCCGATTTGCCTGGCAGACCAGGCAAATTCCCTGTCTGCCAGGCAAATGGGACGCCTAAATCACCAGCTGTTGTTGGAGATGCCGGTGCCGAGGATCACCTGGTCGTAGGTGTTGCCGTCGTTGTCGTCGGTGTAGGCGACGGCTACTTCGGCGTACGGCGATACCGCGACCGTCATCTGCTCTTGCCGGCCCGCCGTTGCGGAGCTGAGCTGTTGCGACGACAGCCGACCGGTGTCGGTGCCGTCCGTCCCGAAGCCGCGGACCCACACGTCGAGGTCGGTGGCCTGGACCGTCCAGCCCACCACGGTCTGCGCCTGATCGTCGATCCCGATCGACGGAGCGATGCCAGCTGCGGCGACCTGTACGTCGGCGTACCGCGCCGTGCCCGCCGAGTCGAACGAGCGCGTTGCGACCGCCGTACCTGTCTGCCACGCGACCGCGAAGTCGCCGTTGAAGTTCGCGGCTACCGATGCGAGCGTCTGCTGGCCGGCGGTCGTGGCGTTCGCGACCCGGCGGGGCAGGGTGGCCGCGCCGTTGGTCCGGCCCAGCCGGATCAGTCCGATGTTGTAGTCACCGTTGGCGTCGCCGTCCTCGTCCCAGACAACGACTGCGTCACCGGACGCCGACACTGCTACATCCGGGTTGTGATGCTGACCGGTCGTCTGCGAGGCGGTGACCTCCCAGGCGCGAGTGGTGGGACCGGTGTAGCCGGCTGCCTTCACGGTGGCCGGCGTACCGGTCTGGATGTCCTCCCAGGCCACGGTGAACGCGACCGCTGCAGTGGACGGCGCACCGTCCGGGTCCACAGCAACTCGCGGGTTGATCTGCTGACCAGTCGCACTGGTGTTGGCGTTGCCGGTCGCTGTCACTGTGCCAGCGGTGTTCACGACGCGGTACGGGATGTTGTAGTACCCGTTGCCGTCCGGATCGTCCTGCCACACCACGACAGCGTTGCCCTTGTCGTCCAGCCCGACATCGGGGTGCAGATGCCGCCAGTTGGTGATTCCGCTGTCGCCACCCGCGGAGAGCTTCTTCTCGTACACCGCGGTGCCGTTGTGGAACAGCCGCACCCAGATGTCGCTGTGGACGTTGTCGGTCGCGTTGTCGGTGTCGCGGTCGTCCTCCCACGCCACAGCGACGTACCCGTTCCGGTTGGTCGCGATGGACGCGTTGTCCTGGTCACCGGTGGACACGCTGTTCGCTGTCACCCAGGTGGGTGCAGCAACGTGGGCATCAGCTGTAGGCGTGGTGAAGGTGAGCGCAATGGCCGCCAGAGCGGTGATAGCCAAGGTTTTCATGAGTCACACCGCCTGCAGTCCGGGCTGGCCCTCTTCGATCACGAACGACTTCACTGTCGCCGCGGCGGCGCCGTGCTCGGACACCTTCGCCACGTTGCGGAAGTCGGCCCGCATCTCGGTCGGGCTGACCGTCGCACGGATGTAGCCGCGCCGGTTGTTGTAGAACTTCAGCCACGGGTTCGTACCGACATCCGGGACCGTGGTGGCCCCGTCACCGTCACCGCTCGACGTCACCGAGCTGGTGACGAGCTCGGTGCCGATCGTTACCGAGTTCGCGTTGTTGTAGTCAGCCTTCAGGTCATTGGCCCAAGCCCGGTGCACGTCTCCGGTGAGTACGACGGGGTTGCGCACCGCCCGGTCGACCCAGCCTTGCTGGATCCGCGCCCGCGAGGCGCGGTACCCGTCCCAGGAGTCCATGCTCGCGCCGGTCGAGTTGAACCGGCGAGCAAAGAACACCTGCTGTCCGATGATGTCCCAGGTCCCCAGGTGCTGCCCCAGACCGTCCAGCAGCCAGCTCTCCTGCGGGTTCCCGGGCAGACTGCGGTTGGCCAGATCGGCGTCCGAGCACAGCTGCCACCCATCGCCACAGGCCTGGTCGTTGCGGTACTGGCGGGTGTCGAGCATGTGGAACGTCGCCAGACTCCCCCACCGCAGCCGCCGGTACAGCTGGATGCTGTTGCCACTGTTCACCTGAGCAGGCCGCAGCGGCATGTTCTCGTAGTACGCCTGGTACGCCGCCGACCGCCGGGCGGTCCACTGCGCAGCCGTCAGCGCCGGAGTGTTGTTCTCGCGCACCGTGCCGGCGTAGTTGTTCTCCACCTCGTGGTCGTCCGGTACGACGATCCACGGCGCAACCGCGTGCGCAGCCTGCAGGTCCGGGTCCGTCTTGTACTGCGCGTACCGGCGGCGGTAGTCCGCGAGTGCCACGATCTCGTTGCCGAGGTGCAGACGCGGGCGACCCGTGGTCGGACCGTACTCGTAGATGTAGTCACCGAGATGCAGGACGACGCCCGGGTTCTCCTCGGCCATTCGGCGGTAGACGGTGAAGTACCCCTCCTCGTAGTGCGAGCAGGAGGTGAACGCCATCACCAGATTGCGGCCGGCCGCACCGATCGCCGGTGTAGTACGGGTCCGGCCGACGGGCGAGACGTGGCCCTGGGCGCGGAATCGATAGAAGTAGTCGGAGTCCGGGTTGAGGCCGCCGGCGATGGCGTGCACCGAGTGGGCGGCGGCGTACTTGGCGGTGACGGTGCCGGAAGCCACCAGTGTGCTGAAGGTGTCGCTGGTCGACACCTGCCAGTCCACAGCGACATCGGCGTTCGCCATCCCGCCCTGGCCGTCGGCGTTGGTCGGCGCCGGGGCCAGGCGGGTCCACAGCACGACGCTGTTCGCGTCGGGCTCACCGGACGCGATGCCGAGCTGGAACGGGTACGGGACGGCGGCGGTGGCGGTGATCACGGACGACTGGGCGGCAGCCGGGAGGGCACCGACACCAGCCGCGGCGAGTCCGCCGAGAACAAGGGTCCTGCGACTGATTGGGCTCATGAGCCTCACCTTCACGGGTACTCAGGGCGGGAGGCCCCCGGAATGGTCGAACGCTGGGTGACCATTCAGGGACCTTGAGTGTGTGCGGTGTTTCATGCCCATGATTACGCAGCTTTCGTAACTTTCCTACAGCATGAGGATGAGCAAAACCGCGGCAGGAATGCCTTCCATCAGCGCGTTCAGCCACAGCCGGCGCTCCGACACGACCAGTACGACGGCCATGAACGTGTGCTGCGCCGCGGTGAACGTCACCAGCGCCTCGCCCGCGGACTCATGACCGTTCGCCGCCAGGACGACGCCGATCACCAGGGCGGCCGCCGTGGTCAGGTTGTACCAGCCCACGTTCACGGTCCACAGCCGCACCGCATCGAAGTCCGTCGGCTTGGTGAGGAACATCGGGTACAGCCTCGGATGCTTGTAGAGGATCGACTCCATCACGAAGACCACGGTGAGCATCACCGCGATGAAGATCGCCAGGACCTGCGCCGCCGTACTCATGCCGGGCTCCCGAACAGCTCGCTCATCCGTCCGGTCTGGCTGATGGTGAGGAACTTCGCCGCCGGCGTGAGCACCGAGAAGGTGTTCAGGGTCCCGGCCGGGATGCTGATCGACGAACCCGGGCCGAGGTCGTAGCCCTGATCGCCTGCCTGGACGAGGATCCGGCCCTGCAGGACGTAGAACGCCTTGCTCCAGGACTCGCTGTGCGGAGGCGTGGCGTCGCCGCGGGGCGCGTCGATCTCGAACAGCTCGTACTGCCCGCCGGTGTGCTCGGCGCCGATCTTGACGGTCACGGTCGCGTCCGGAGCGGCGTGCTCGACGCCGCTGCCGGCATTGCTCAGATGCACTGATTCGGTCATGACTGCGACGGTAGGAAGCGGATGCCGCGGCCGGCATCCCGTGCCGGTGGGCTCGTGGAGGCGACGGAATCCCCACATTTCCGGGATAGGCGGACCTGGTACGGCGGCGCATACTGAGCGCATGTGGGAGGGCCGGGCGCGGGCCGCGCGCCGGGACATCGCGGCGCTGGCGACGTCGGGGGTGGGCGTCGCCGAACTGCACGCGGCCGCGATCGAGGTGGTCGAGCGGGTCGTCGGCAGCGAGCTGACCTGCTGGGCCGGCCTGGATCCGGGCACGCTGGTGATGAGTTCGATGACCAGCGGACAGGCCCGCATCCCGTCGGAGTACGAGCCGCTGCTGGCGGAGACGGAGTACGCCGGAGCCGTGCCGAACTCGTTCGCCGAGCTGGCCCGCGCCGACCGCCGGGTCGCGCGGCTGTCCGACCTGCCGTACCGCGAAGTGGTCGGGCACCGGCGACTGAACGAGGTGTGGCGGCCGCTCGGGGTCGAACACGAGGTGCGGACCACGTTCACCGTCGACGGGGACTGCTGGGGAGCGGCCGGGTTCGTGCGGAGCGCGGCGGACTTCAACGAGCGCGAGATGGAGTTCCTGGGGTCGGTGGCGCCGGTGATCGGTGCGGCGACCCGGGTCGCCGTCCGGACGGACGCGCACGGGTACCGCGGAGGGATCGGTCCGTCGATCGTCGTCACCGGCCCGAACGGCGAACTGCGGGCGATCACCGCGGCCGCCCGGACCTGGCAGGACGAGCTGAACGACATCGCGCCCGGGCGGTTCGACGTACTGCTGCGAGCGGTCGTCACCGGGACCCGAGCGGCCTCCGCCGGGACGTTCCAGGCGCGGGTGCAGACGGCGTCGGGTGGATGGGTCGTGTTGCAGGGGAGCCGACTGCTCGGAGACACCGACGAGGAGGTCGTGGTCACGATCGAGCCGGCGTCCGGGCATCATCTGGTCGGGATGCTGGTGGCGGCGTACGGGCTGACCACGCGGGAGCGGGAGATCTGTCTGGAGATCATCTCCGGGCACACCACCACCGAGATCGCCGACCGGTTGTCGATCTCGCCGCACACGATCCAGGACCACCTGAAGTCCGCGTTCACCAAGGTCGGCGTCCGCAGCCGCGGCGAGCTGGTAGCGACGCTCCGGCCGGAGGACCTGACCGTCAGGCGGGCGTGAGCTGCTTGCGGTACGTTCCGGGCGGTACGCCGAAGTCGCGCTTGAACGCCTTCGCGAATGCGAACTCCGACGTGTAGCCGATCTCCTTCGCCACCGCGGCGAGCGGACGATCATGATCGCGCAGCAACCGCGCCGCCGTCGTCATCCGCCACCGGGACAAGTAGGTGAGCGGCGGCTCGCCGACCGCCTCGGTGAACCGTCGCGCGAACGCAGCCCGCGACAACCCCACATCGGAGGCAAGGTCAGCCACTGTCCACGCAGCACCAGGCTTTTCGTGGATCAGCTCGAGCGACTGCACGACCGCCGGATCGGTCAACGCCCGCGCCCAGCCGCGCTCCGTCGGGCAGTCGTTGTCCTCGAACCACGCCCGCAGGATCAGCACCAGCAACGCGTCGACCAGCGCCGGTACGACGGCGGCCGAGCCGGGCCGTTGCGCGTCGAGCTCCTCGCCGAGGATGCTGATTGCCGTATGCAACGAACGGTGGCGGCCCGGGTTCGCCGGGACCACGACGATGTCCGGCAGCCTGCTCAGCACCGGGTGCGGACGCTCGCGCTCGAGCGCGTAGGTGCCGCACAGCAGCAGCGCCCGGGCACCCTGGCCCTGCGACGGCTCCTCGATCCGTGGATCGAAGGCAACCACCGGCGAATCCGGGTGGTCGGCCAGCGAGTGCTCCAGACCGCGCGGCAGCAGCACCGCGTCCCCGGGGCCGAGCTGCACCGGCGTGGTCCCGTCAGCCGGCAACAGCCAGGCGGTGCCTTGCAGCACGAGGTGGAACGTCGCACCGAAGGAGTGGACGAAACCCAGTCCCCACGGGCCCCGGACGTCGGTGCGTCCGGACGTGGCCGGACCGGTCTTCATCGCGGAGACGACATCGGCGAGCACATCCATACCTGTCATGATACGCGCACCCGAAGAGACGATTGGACATAAATCAGCGCTTGACAGACATAGATCCGCTCGCCATGTCGGCCTAGTGTCGGTGACAGACATCAACGACTAGGAGTACACATGAGCGAGCGAAGCGAGTTCATCGTTCAACACAGCGCGAACCGTGCCTCATCCGCGCCCGGAGCGAAGCGAGGACGCGGATGAGCTACGTCGTCACCGCCGCAACCGGTCACCTGGGCAGTCTCGTCATCGACGAGTTGCTGCAGCGGGTCCCGGCCGGCCAGGTCGTCGCGGTCGCGCGGAACGCCGAGAAGGCCGCCCCGATCGCGGACCGCGGCGTCGAGGTCCGGATCGCCGACTACAACGACCCGGCCGCGCTGGCCAAGGTGTTCGGCGCCGGGGACACCGTCCTGCTGATCTCCGGCCTCGAGCCGAACCGGTTGGACCAGCACAAGTCGATCATCGCGATCGCGAAGGACGCCGGCGTGGCGCGGATCGCGTACACCAGCGCGCTCGGCGGACCCGAGGCCGACTTCGATCTGGCCGCGGATCACCGGGCCACCGAGCAGGCCGTCCTCGACTCGGGGCTGCCGTACACCTTCCTCCGCAACGGCTGGTACAACGAGGTCTACACCGATCAGATCGCTGTACAGCTGGCGAACGGTGTTGTCGGCAGCGCCGGTGACGGGCGGATCGCGTCGGCCGCGCGGCGTGACTATGCGGCCGCGGCGGCCGTCGTGCTGACCGGGGACGGGCACGAGAAGGAGGCGTACGAGCTGAACGGCGACGCGTCCTGGACGCTGACCGAGTACGCCGCCGAGCTGGCGAAGCAGTCCGGGCAGGACGTTGCCTACAGCAACCTCTCGGCCGCGGACCACCTGCAGGTGCTGGTCGACGCCGGTCTGCCGGAGCCGGTGGCGCACCTGTTCGTCGGCGTCGACGCCGCGATCGAGCGCGGCCTCCTGTCGGGACGCGGCAGCGACCTCGCCCACCTGATCGGTCGTCCCACCACCCCGATCACGGACTCGATCGCCGCCGCGCTGAGGAGCTAGCGAAGCCGGCTGTGCTGTTCGCCGAGGCCGTCGGCCCAGACCCGGAGTACGTCGCCCTCGCGGAGGAAACGTGGCGGCTTCTGGCCTGCGCCGACGCCGGCCGGCGTACCGGTGCTGATCACGTCGCCCGGGTACAGCGTCATGAACTGCGAGATGTAGTGGACCAGGTGCGCGACGCCGAAGATCATCTCGGCCGTCGAGCTGTCCTGCAGCACCTCGCCGTTCACGTCCAGCCCGAGCTTGATCGCCTGCGGATCCGGCACCTCGTCCGCGGTCAGGATCCACGGGCCGAGCGGACAGAACGTCGCCGAGTTCTTCCCCTTGTCCCACTGGCCGCCGCGCTCCAGCTGGAAGTGCCGCTCGGACACGTCGTTGGCCAGCACGTACCCGGCGACGTGATCCAGCGCCTCGGCCTCATCAGCGAGGTACGCCGCGGTGCGGCCGATCACCACACCCAGCTCGACCTCCCAGTCGGTCTTCTCGCTGCCCCGCGGAATGATCACGTCGTCGTGCGCACCGACCACGGTGTCCGACGCCTTCATGAACAGGATCGGCTCGGCCGGCGCCTCCTGCCCGCCCTCGGCCGCGTGGTCGGCGTAGTTCAGCCCGACGCACACGATCTTTCCGGGGCTCAGCGGCGCGGCAAGCCGTACCGACTCGAAGTCGACAGCCGTCTCGGCCGACTTCGCGCGCTCACGCAACCGGTCCAGGTCGAACGGCTCGACGGCGCCCGGTAACGGTCGCACCCGGCCGTCGTCGTCGAGTACGGCGTCCCGTAGTCCGTCGTCGGTGTGGATCCGGAGCAGTCTCACTTGTTCCTCCAACCAGAGTTCTTCGCCCAGTTCAAGTACGCGATACCCAATGCGTGCGAGCCTTGCACCGGGACCAGCTGTGCGGCGTCGTACACGCGCAACGACTGCTGATAGACCAGCAGATCCTGTTCGGCGTACGCACCCCATCGTGCGCACTGCACCGCGTTCGCCGGTACGGCGTCACCCGTCCCGTCGATCCGGTACCAGACCTCGTTCGCGGACCGGACCAGCTTCTGCGTGAACGTGTGCGTGAACTTCTGGATGTCCGTGGCCGGTCCGCCGTCGATCCCCGCGTCGTACGCCGCGTGAACGAACTCGGTGCTGATCGCGGCGTGGCTGAGGTCCTCGATCTGCTTCGACGCCGGGTACGACGGGGTGTACTCCGAGATCTCCGCCGTCTTCGCGTATCCGGCGTACAGCTCGCTGTACGGCGGCCAGTACGTCCACACGTAGGCGTCGCCGACGAGCCGGAGCGCGGACTCGTACGCCTTCAGCATCTGCAGGACCCGCGTCCGGTAGCGCGGCTGCTTGGTCACGCGGAAGAGCTCCACCAGCACCTGGCCGATGCCCTGACTCTGGTTGTACGGCTGGACGGTCCCGTCGAACGGGATCGGCGCGCCCTTCGGCCACACGTAGTCGCCGGACCCGTCCGGCCGCGACACCCATTCGCCGTCGTGAAACGCGACGGCCTCCGTTGCCGCGTCGAGGACCTCCCGCGCAAAACCGTGGTGCCGCCGCAGCTTCGAGGACCCGAGCACCATACGGGCGTACCGCGCCAACGGGAACGCGATCATGCCGGTGTGGACGGCGAAGACGTAGTACTGCGACTGGAACGCGACCGTGCCGGCCGCCGGGCCCGTCACTGCCGCGGGAGTCGCACGGAGATCGACCGCCGTCCAACGCAGAGCCGCCGTGTAGGCGTTGTTGACCGCTGTCACGACGTACGTCGGCGACGCCGGATCGAGGCTGACCGCGGGCAGGGTGACGACCGCGGTCGTCGCCGGATTGCGGAGTACGAGATCAAAGGTGCCGTCGGCAACGTTCGAGACCTCGGCGGTCGACTCGGCCGAGCGGGTCCCCGCCCAGCGGAACTGGATCGCCGGCTTGCCGTTCCCGTCGGGGAGCACGCCGTGGCCGGCGGTGTAGTTGCCCGCCGTACGCCAGACCTTGCCGGACCGGCCGGCGTAGTCCTTGACGTGCCGGGCGTGGTCGGTGGTCTTCATCAGATGCCGGGCGCGGTCCTCGAACGTGCGCAGGTAGCGCTCGTCCTGGTAGGCCTCGTACATCCGGAGCAGGCTGAGCAGGAAGTAGGACTCGCCCCAGGCGTACAGGCCGGCCTCGTTGTCCTGCGCGTTGGACGCGAGGTAGCCGGCTTGCGCGACGTCGAAGGCTTCGGGCGAGTCGTAGACGAGTGGATCGGCGGACGCCGAGAGGGCCGGGAGACCCGCCCAGGCGGCGAGACCGCCGGCAGCGGATCCGAGGAGGAGAGTGCGCCGGTTCAGGGCAGGGTTCATCGGAAAGCCTCACAGGGTGGACGGGCGGTGGGCGGGTTCAGCCTTTGACGGCACCGCCCATGCTGTTGAGAATGCGTTTCTGCAGCAGGAGGAAGACGATGATCACCGGGACCAGCGAGATCACGGTGCCGGCGGCGAGGCCGCGGACATCGGTCCCGGCGACGCCGCTCAGGTAGGCGATCCCGAGCGCGATCGGGAATTTCGACTGGCTGGTCAGCACGACCAGCGGCCAGATGAAGCTGTTCCAGACCGAGACGAAGCCGAGGATGGCGAGCACCGCCAAGGTCGGTGCGACGATCGGCAGGCAGATCCGCCAGAAGATCGCGAACTCGTTCGCCCCGTCCATCCTGGCCGCCTCGACGATCTCGTCCGGGATCTGCGAGAACGCCTGGCGGAGCAGGAAGATCCCGAGCGACGACAGCACGGCGGGCAGGATCACCGACGCGAACGTGTCGGTCAGCCCGAGCTGGCTCATCACCAGGAACCGCGGGATCAGCATCAGCTCGCCGGGCAGGAACATGATCGACAGGAACAGCATGAAGAAGACCCCGCGCCCGCGAAACGCGATCCGGGCCAGCGGGTACGCCGTCAGCGCGGAGATCACCAGGTACACCGGGACGGTGATGCCGACATAGATCACCGAGTTCACCAGGAACCGCGCGTACGGGATCGTCGTCCACGCCTCGCGGAACCAGGTGGCGACGGGTGGTCGCGGGATCAGGTCGGGCGGAAACCCGAACACGTCCTGGCTGGCCGGCTTGGTCGCCGAGCTGAGCAGGATCAGGAACGGCCCGATGAACAACGCCGCCACCGCGATCAGCAGGACGTACAGACCGACGCGTCGCGCGCTGATCCGGGGCCTGCGCCGGTACAGGCGCCGGGCCATCAGACGTCCCTCCGCCGGGTCACCAGCAGGTTGAATCCGGCCAGGACGATCATGATCGCCCACAGCAGCAGGCCGACGGCGCTCGCGTAGCCCATGTCGTAGTCCTCGAAGGCTTTCGACCAGATGTAGTAGCCGAGGGTGAGGGTGGAGTCGAGCGGCCCGCCGCGGGTCAGCACGTAGACCGACTCGAACGCGCGCATCGCCTCGAGCATGCTGAGCACGAGCGTTACCGCGAACGTCGGCCGCAGCGACGGTACGACGACGTGCAGCAGCCGCTGCCACGCGTTGGCGCCGTCGATCGTCGCCGCCTCGACCTGATCCGACGGGACCGCCTGCAGCCCGGCCAGGTAGATCATCATGAACAGGCCGGCGTTCTTCCACGCCTCCAGCAGGACGACGGTCGGCAGCGCCCAGTGCCGGTCGAGCAGGAAGTCGATCGGCCCGGTGCCGAACAGGCCGAGCAGCCAGTTCACGACGCCTTCGCGATTGAAGACGTACCGCCAGGCGACCGCCACCGCGACCATCGACGTCACCACGGGCAGGTAGTAGAGCATCCGGAACGCCTGGATCGCGCGCAGCCTCAGATTCACCAGCATCGCCAGGAACAGCGGCGCGACCACGGTCAGCGGCAGGAACATCAGCACGAACAGCAGCGAGTTCCGCAGCGCGATCCAGACCCGCGGGTCGTGGCCGAGCTGGATGAAGTTGTCGAGCCCGGAGAAGCGCACCGGATGGACGATGTCGTAGTCGGAGAACGCCAGCTGGATCGCGATCACGGCCGGCCAGGCGAACATCGCGGCGTAGAACAGCAGCCCGGGCAGCATGAAGGCGTACGGCGTGTACCAGTGCTGCCCGACTACACGTCCTCGCATGTGTCGCCCCTTGTGTCTGAAACCCAGCTTTCAGATTCGTGGATGTTCGGAACCGTAACGCACGCACGCGGCCGCTGGAAGCGCTAACTCCAAGAATTTTCTGCACTCTTCCGTTGACGCACGCCAATCGATGCCGAACACTATGGTGTCTGTAAGCCAGGTTTAGGACATTCCGTTCTGAGGAGCCACCGATGGCCCGATCCCTGCTCAGGCACTTTGCGGTGGTTGCCGCTCTCGCTCTCGCACTGTCCGGTTGCGTGTCGGGCAGTCCGGCCGGCGGTGACGATCCCAAGCAGCAGTCCACCGACGCCTACTCCGGTGACGTCGAGTGGTGGACGATCAACCTGCAGAAGAACTACGGGCCGGACATCCAGAAGTGGATCGACGCCTACCAGAAGGAACACCCGAAGGTTCACATCAACTGGGTGGACGTGCCGGGTGCGGACATCACCACCAAACTGCTGGCCGCGATCGCCAGCGGGAAGGTGCCGGACGTCGTCAACTTCACCTCGGCGACCACCGGGCTGTTCGCCGGATCGATGGCCGACCTGAGCTCGTTGTTCAGCCAGGACGACGTTGCCGCCTACCTGCCCAATCTGGCCGACCCACTGGTTGTCGACGGCAAGCGCATCGCGATCCCGTGGTACAACGGCGGCACCTCGCTCTCCTTCTACAACAAGGATCTGCTCGCCAAGGCCGGTTTCGACCCGGCCAAGCCACCGAAGACGTACGACGACGCGCTCACGCTCGCGAAGACGTACCACGACGCGACCGGCAAGTCGGCGACCAACTTCATGGCGTACTCGAGCGTGGTGCAGGCCGACGGCATCCGGCTGCTGTCGGAGGACGGGAAGACGGCCGCCTTCAACACCCCGGAGACGCTCGCGTTGGTGGAGAAGTTCAAGCCGCTGTTCAGCTCCGGTGCGATCGCGCCCGGAAGCCTGAGCGAGAACCCGCGGGACCTGCCGCAGTCGCTGGAGAACAAGCTGATCGCGTTCAACCCGGCGGCCGTCTCCAGTTCGCTGCTGAACGTCCAGAAGAACGCGCCGGCCGTCTACTCGTCCATCGTGGTGGGCCCGCCGGTGACCGGTGCCGACGGCAAGTACTACATGTCGGGCCAGCAGGTGATGGGAATCCCGGCGAAGTCGGACAACCAGGCCGCTGCGGCCGCGTGGCTCAAGTACGTCGCCGCGCCCGAGCAGCAGCTCGCGCTCTGCAAGCTCGTGCCGATCTACCCGTCGTCGGTGAAGGCGCTCGCGGATCCGTTCTTCACCGCCATCGCCGGGAACACGCCGGCAGACCAGGCCCGCAAGATCCTGGTGGACACCTTCAAGACCAGCGTGGACGCGTCGATGGGCTCCGGGAACGACGAGCAGCTGCGGCAGCTGTTCGACGACCAGATCCGCGCGTACATGTCCGGCACCAAGTCGGCGAAGCAAGCACTGGACGACGCCGAGAAGGCGTGGAACGAGACTTTGGCGAAGGGTAAATAGCGTGCTGCGGATTGGGATTGTCGGGGCCGGGATCATGGGGCGTGGCAACGCGTTGTCGTTGTCCGGCCGGGCCGACGCCGAGATCACGGCGGTGACCAGCCGGTCGGCGGAGTCGGCCGGGCAACTGGCCGACCAGATCGCCGAGCGGGGCGCGCCACGGCCCACGATCCATCCCGGCCTCGAGGCCCTGCTCGCCGACGAGGCGGTGGACGCCGTCGTACTCACCACCCCCGACCACGTGCACGGCGAGATGATGGTGCGCGCCGCCGAAGCCGGGAAGCACATCCTGGTCGAGAAGCCGATGACCACGTCCGTCGTGGAGGCCGACGCCGCGGTGAAGGCAATCCGCGAGAACGACGTGGTCGCGATGTGCCTGTTCAACCACCGCTGGGTCCCGCCGTACGCGCAGGCCTACGAGCTGCTCGCGGATCTCGGCGAGGCCGCGGTGGCGTACGCGCGCAAGGACGACACGATCTTCGTGCCGACCGAGATGCTGTCCTGGGCGGATCGCACGACGTGTGCGTGGTTCCTGTCCAGCCACGACATCGACCTGGTCTCGTGGCTACTGCGTGACCAGGTGCGCCGGGTGTATGCGACCGCACGGTGGGGCAAGCTGCGCTCGCTCGGCATCGACACCCCGGACGCGATCCAGATCCAGGCGGAGTACTCGCGCGGCGCGGTCGCCACATTCGAGTCGGCGTGGATCTATCCGAACACGTTCCCGACCACCGTCGACTCGTACGTCGCGGTCATCACCGACAACGGCGTCGTACAGCTCGACCGGCAGAAGGAGAGCGTCGTACTGGCGCGTCCGGACAGCTACAGCTACCCGCGGAACATGCTGCAGCGGGTCATGCACGGCATCCCGGCCGGTGCGTACGCCGACGCGATCGCGCACTGGGTCGACTGCTGCCGCACCGGCCGGCAGCCGCTGATCACGATCGAGAGCAGCCGCAACGTCACCGCCGTACTGGAGGCTGCGCACCTGTCGATCGAGACCCGTCAGCCGGTCGACGTCTCGATGCTGGCCGATCCCGGGGCCGCATGAGCACCGGGCCTGAGAAGCCGCGGCATATCGACGGGCGGATCAACCAGATCGGGACGGACGACCTGCTCAAGGCGTTCGGGTCTCCGGCGGACGATCTCGCCGGGCTCCGCGCCTACGTCGGCACGCGGCTGCAGCGTCCTGCCTGGCCGTTGCCGGACTCACCTGATGGCGTGCTGCAAGCTGCCGCGCCGTTGCTCGATGGTGTGGACGTGACCGGGCTGGGACGTGGCCGGTCGCAGCTGTACGGCTTCCACTACCTCGGCTGGCTGAAGCCTGGCGTCGATGCCTGGTTACTGACGGGCGACGACCGCTATCTGCACGCTTTCGAGCGCCATCTGGACGAGTGGGTCGAGCGGCGCGACTCGGTCACCGGTGAGTGGCCGGGGCTCGACGTCATCTGGTACTCGCTCGGCACCTGGGCGCGCTGCCGGAACCTGCTGCCCACACTGGAGGTCCTGACCCCATCGCCACTGTCCGACCACGTGTGGGGCGGTCTGGTCGCGACACTGGTTGGTGGAGCCCGTTGGTCGTACGACGAGCATGACGTCTTCCGGCACGGGAACTGGCAGCTGGTGTGTGCGACCGAACTGCTACACATCAGCGCAGTACTGCCGTCACTCGTGGAGTCGGCAGCGTGGGCGGAGCGGGCGCGCGAGCGGATCGAAGAGCATCTGCTGCTGGACATCTACCCGGACGGTGGGCACTACGAGCGCTCGCCCGGGTACCACGGGATGGTGCTGAGCGCTCTGCAGACGGCGGCGCGGATCGACCCCGCTGTGGCAGCGCATCCACGGTTCGCCGCGATGCATACCTGGTTCCGCGAGCTGGTGTCGTCAGGTGGATGGGTGCCGCATCTGCAGGACAGTGGGATCGTGTGGCCCGCTGAGATGCTGCAGCGAGGTAGTGCGTTGCTGGACGATCATGCCCAGACTCAGTTGCCCTCGGCGACCGTGCTTCCGGAGTCGGGGTACACGATCTTGCGCAGCGACGAGTTGCGGGCCGTGATCAACCACGGGCCGCACATCGAGCACGAACTGGAGTCGCACTCGCATCGCGCCGTACTGGATCTGGTGCTGGACGGGTGGGGGCAGCCGCTACTGTGGGAGGCAGGTGGTCCGCCGAGCTACGACGATCCGGAGTACCTGACCTGGTACCAGTCGGGCCGGGGCCACAACACCGTGCTGGTGGACGATCTCGAACTGTCGACGGATCGTGCTGTCTCGGTCGAGCCACTGATCGACACCGGGCCGGTCGCCGTGTTCTCCGGTCGCCATCACGGCAACGGGCTGGAGCAGGCGCGGACGATCGCGATGGTGCGAGAGGAGCCGGCGTACGTCGTGGTGACGGATCGCGCGACCGGTCCGCACACGTTCCAGGCCCGCTGGCACGCGCTCAACCCGTGGCAGCAGGTCGGTCCGCTCGCCTTCGCCGCCGCTGGGCCGGACGGCCCCGGCCTCCTGCTCATCGAGGCAAGCGACCCCTCGCCCACAACCATCGACACGACACAGGGCACAGCCCGTCGACCGATCCTCAGCTCCCGGACGGCTGAGTACGGCCCGTTGCATTCGCTCTCCCTGCAGCGTTCGACCGGCGACTTCACCACCGTCCTCATCCCGCACACCGGCCCGCTCCCGACCGTCGCCTTGACCCGGGTAGCTGGTGAATTGGTGATCAATCACGGCCCGACGACCGATCGAATCGGCTCGTCCACCTGGACCCGGTCGGTCAACGGACAGTTGTCATGGGCAACCGGTTGGCGGGTGCGCACCCTGATGTCCCTGCTCCGGACCACCGACGACGTCGACGTGCTGGCCACAGTCACCGACGGCTCGGTACGGTTCGAGATCGCCTGCTCCGGACGCTGTGGTTTGTGGATTCGTGCGCGCGGTGAGATCCGGCTGAACGCAGTGGTGATCGACCCGCAGATCGACGACGGGTGGGCGCACTTGACACTGCCGTACGCCGGGCCCTGGACTGTCGAGGGGGGCAGTGATGAGTGATGCCGTGACGAGTGGGTGGTTCGATGCCCGGGTCCTGACCGGGGCTCACCCGGCCAGCCTGCAGCCGCCGACGGGTCGTGATGCGATCGCGGAGCATCTCGATCGGTTCGCACTGTCCGGCGCGCTGGTCGGTGCGATGGCGTCCTGGCTGCACGATCCGATCGGCGGCAACGCGGAGGCTTCCGCAATAGCGCACAACCTGGCCGATCGCGGCGTACTCGCCTGTTGGACCGCACTTCCCGCCACACCAGGCGAACTGGACTCACTGACCGCACTGGTCGACCGCGCCGTGGACGACGGCGTCGCGGCCTTCCGCATCCACCCCACCTCGCACGGCTTCTCCCCCGGTCTGCTGGACGAGCTGTACGCCGGACTGCAGGTCAACCGGCTGCCCTTGTGCATCGACGCCGCCGAGATCAGCTGGCCGGACCTGACTGCGATCGCGACCCGCTACCCCGAGCTGCCCGTCATCGTGTCGAACCTCGGCTACCGGAAGCTCCGCGAGCTCTGGGCGGCGCTTGATGGTCATACCAACATCTACGTCGACCTGGTCGACTTCGCCGCACACCAAGGCGTCGAGTGGCTGGCCGCCAACGGCCTCGTCGATCGGCTGCTGTTCGCGACCGCCTTCGGGCTCCGCGATCCGGGTGAGAGCGTCGTACGGCTGGCGTGGTCCGGTCTCGACGACGCGACGGTCCGGCTGGTCGGCTCCGGCAACGCGGACCGGCTGTTCGGCGTCCGCAGTACCGCGGGAGGCCGCTCATGATCGGGCGCCGGCCGACGCATCGGATCATCGACGTCCATGCACATCTCGGCCCGTACTCGCTGTTCTACATCCCGGAGCCGGACGTGGCGACGATGGTCGCGGTGATGGACCGGACCGGCACCGAGGTCACCGTGCTCTCATCCAATCGTGCGATCCAGCAGGATGCGCACCTGGGCAACTCGCAGTCGCTCGCCGCGGTCGACGCATACCCCGGCCGGGTCGCAGCGTACGCGGTGATCAACCCGTGGCAGGACCCGGAGCGCGAGCTCGAGCGGCTCGCGGCCGACGAGCGGTTCGTCGGGATCAAGGTGCATCCTTCGCTGCATCGCTACCCGGTGACCGGCGCGCGGTACGCCGCCGTCTGGGCGTTCGCCGAGTCGACCGGCTGCCCCGTGCTCAGTCACTCCGAGCACCAGTCACCGTACGACTCCCCAGCGATGTTCCAGACGGTCGCGGAGCGGTATCCGGGCAGCCAGGTGATCCTCGGGCACGCCGGCATCACCCCGGCCGGCGTCGACGAGGCGATCGAGACTGCGAGCCGGTACGCGTCGCTCTGGCTGGAGGTGTGCGGCTCGCAGATGACCGGGCCGATGATCGGTTCGATGGTCGACCAGGTGGGCAGTGGCCGGGTCCTGTTCGGCTCGGACTTCCCTTTCATCGACCAGCGCATGTCGCTCGGCCGGGTGGTGTGCGCGCCGCTGACGGAGAGCCAACGTCAAGATGTTCTCAGCGGGAACGCCCGCAAGCTGTTCCGGTGGCGGCCGCTGCCGGGAGAACGAGGGGTTGGCCAGACGAATGAGTGACGAGACGCAGCAGCCGGAGCCGCCGTCCGATCGTGAAGGCGCCGTCGGCGAACGGGTGCCGGCGGTGACAGTCGGGCTGTTCGGGCCACGTCGACTGGTGAAGACGATGGCCGAGGTCGGGCAGGAGGTCGCCGACCGGTCCGCGCACGGCATCCGGTTCCTCACCGGCGGGTACGACGACCAGTCCGATGCCGAGGAACGGTACCTCCGGCTGCGCGACCGGATCGACTCCGCCGTGTTCCCCGGCCCGTGGGCGTTCGACCTGGCGACGACCGGCCACTGGCTCACCGTCCCGTCGACCCACCTCCCGCTGACCGGTGCCGCGCTGTACGCCGCACTGCTGCGTGCCTCGCTGACCATCGAAGGCGCCGACCTGAGCCGGGTCAGCATCGACTCGCTCTCACTCGCCGACGTCACCGAGGCGTACGGCGAGATCGGCCTGGACACCGCACAGGTGTACGACGTCCCGTACGAGGGACCTGTCTCGGTCGAGGGCTTCGCGTCGTTCCACCGGGACAAGTGGGAGCGGCAGCACACCACTGTGGCGCTGACCACGATCCTGTCCGTGGAGCGCGAGCTGCGCGCCGACGGCGTACCGGTGATGCGGATCGCGCCTACGCGGTCGAGTGTGCGGGATGCGCTGGAGACCGCCGTACTGCTGGGACAGGGCACGCGGATGGGGGCGCATCAGCTCGCGATGATCGCTGTGCAGGTCATTCCTTCGGGGGCAGAGTCTGGTGACTACTGGCAGCAGGAGCTGGCCTTGTCTACCCACCAGAAGCTGCTGTCCGAGGCGCGGCAGGTAGGTGCCTCGGTGACGCGACGGTCGGACACGCTGTTCCTCGTCACCACCACACATGGCGCACTGGTCCGGCTGACCGAGCAGTTCACCGTTGCACCCTTCCTGAGCGCGCTGACCGCACAGCTCGGCGTACCGGTCGCAGTGGGTGCCGGCACTGGTCAGACTGCCCGCGCAGCCGAGGCAAACGCGCTGATGGCGGTGGAGGACTCAGTCGCTGCGGGTGGCAAGGTCGCGGTGTACCTGGACGGCGGCAGCGACCGGCTGGATCTGGAGCCTGGGCCCGCTACAGCTGACGCCGCGCCGGTCGACAGCGCACCGCTCGACCAGCGGGCGCTGGAGATCGTTACGTCGATCGCCTCTGCCATGAGTGCCACGCCCGGCCGGCAGGTGGTTGTCGACGTCGAGAGCGTCGCCGCGATCATGCAGGTCACCCAACGCACCGGACGCCGCATGCTCAAGGAGCTCGTCGAGGCAGGGCTCGCGTGGCCGCTGCCACCGGCCCGATCGACCGGCGGCGGCCGTCCCCGCCAGCAGTTCCGCCTGCTCACCGAGAAGCTCGACTGACGCCCTGGAGGCACTTGTGCAGAGGACCTACGACCGCGCCGACAGCCTGTACAAGCGTGCCCGGCAGGTCATCGCCGGCGGAGTCTCCAGCGACGCACGGCGTGCCGACCAGCCGTTGTTCGTGGACCACGCGCTTGGTGCAGAGCTGTGGGACGTCGACAACAACCGCTACCTGGACTACGTGCTCGGTCAAGGCCCCAATCTGCTCGGCCATGCCGCCCCACTGGTCGCCGACGCAGTCTCTGCCCAGGTACGCCGAGGTGTCGCGTACGCCGCTCAGCACGAGCTGGAGGCACAGGTCGCCGAACGTCTGTGCGCCATGGTGCCCGCAGCCGAACTGGTCCGATTCAACAGCGTCGGCTCGGAGGCAGTGCACGGCGCCATCCGCCTGGCGCGGGGCCATACCGGGCGGCCGAAGATCGTGAAGTTCGAGGGCAACTACCACGGCTGGCTCGACCCGGTGCTGTACAGCGTGCACCCGGATCTGGCCATGGCCGGCGACGCCCGGCATCCCACCGCGGTCGGCGGTACGGCGGGCCAGCCGCGCCACGACGCCGACGACCTGATCGTGCTGCCGTACAACGACCTCCCTGCTGTCGCGTCGCTGTTCCAGCAGAGTGGTGATGACATCGCCGCCGTCATCCTCGAACCGCTGCTGTGCAACACCGGCTGCATCACGCCTCAGCCTGGCTACCTCGAAGGGCTGCGCGAGCTCACCCGGCAGCACGGGTCGTTGCTGATCTTCGACGAGATCATCACCGGCTTCCGGGTCGCTCCAGGTGGCGCCGGCGAACTGCTGGGCGTCGTACCCGATCTGGCGGCCTTCGGGAAGGCGATGGCCGGTGGGATGCAGGTGTCCGCCCTGGTCGGGTCGGCCGAGGTGATGGGGTCGATTGCGGACGGCAAGGTCGCGCACGCCGGGACGTTCAACTCGCATCCGGTCGGGATGGCGGCCGCCGACGCGGTACTGCGCCATCTCGACGAGCACCGCGACGACGTGTACCCACCGCTGAACGCGGCCGGCCAGCGGTTGATGGCCGGCCTGCGCGCGGCAGCGGCCCAGCACGGGGTGCCGCTGCTCGTGGACGGTCCCGGTCCGGTCTTCCAGACCTACATCACCGATCAGACCGAGGTGTTCGACTACCGGTCGTTCGCTGCCTGCGACCGGGCCGCGATGGCTCGGTTCCACGCGGGGTTGTTCGCTGCCGGGATCAACATCGTCCCGCGCGGACTGTGGTTCCTGTCCACCGAGCACACCGCGGACCAGATCGACGAGACTATTGCGGTAGCGGAGTCAGTACTTTCTTCCCTGTAGGCAAGGGATCGAACGGCTTGCGGTCCTGCGGACAGATCGACCCGTCGGCCGGAGCCTTCAACTGGGTCAGGTAGTCGGTGATCATCGCGTCGGCGCAGGTGCTCTTGCCGATCGTCGTGTGGCCATAGCCCTCGACCGTGACCATCCGGGCGTCCGGGTACAGGTCGGCGTACGGGCGGGTGGCCTCGTACGGCGTGGCCGGGTCGTGCCGGGTGCCGAAGACGAGGACAGGTTGCTTCACGGTGTTCTTCCACGGGCCGAGGAAGGCGTCGGTGTCGCGGATGCCCATGAACTCACACTGGATC
This sequence comes from Kribbella sp. NBC_00709, assembly GCF_036226565.1. Classification (GTDB taxonomy): domain Bacteria; phylum Actinomycetota; class Actinomycetes; order Propionibacteriales; family Kribbellaceae; genus Kribbella. Next base: position 5,444,787 of record NZ_CP108996.1, on the reverse strand, counting down.
CCGATCCAGGCGCGGTAGCGGCCGAAGTGCGGGGCGCGCTTGTCCGCGGCATCGGCGTACGCCGGGTACGCCAGCGGACCGCGGCCGGACTGCTTGGCCTCGACGCACGGCTGCAGTGCGCTGCCGATCGAGGTGGTGTAGTCCTCCTTGCGCCGGTTCCACTCGACAAGGGCTTGCGGGGCCTTCGTCGCGGCCTTGGCCTGGTTCGTGGTGGACAGCTGCGTGAGCCGGGCCCATATGTCGGCGAGCGCGGGGAATCCGGCCGGGTCGTACAGGTTCGAGAACGTGATGGCCACGGCGACGGCGTACGTCACCTGGAGTGTGGAGCCGTCGGGCATCGCGACGTCGACCGGGTGGGTCTTCAATCGCTCGAGCGTGCTCTCCACGACGGTCTTCGGGTCGCCGAGCGTGTTCAGCACGCAGTTCGCAGCCGCCTTCTTGCACTCGGCGAGGAACTGCTCGTATGTGTCGTACGCGCCGTCGCCTTGCTTCAGGCGGACACCGACCGGATCCCGGTCACCGTTCGAGCCGGAGTACCACTCCGGGCTGAGGGTGCCGTCGAGGACCAGTGCACGCACGTTGTTCGGGAACAGCTTGGCGTACGTCGCACCGAGATAGGTGCCGTACGAGTAGCCGACGTACGACAGCTTCTTGTCACCGACGGCCTGACGCAGCAGGTCCATGTCGCGAGCGACGTTCGCGGTCGAGTAGTGCGCGAGTCGATCCGGCGAAGTGGTCCGGCAGCTGAGGGCGAGCTTCGCACTGTCCACGATGAACTGGCGCTCTTCCTTCGCCGTCAGCGGGAACGGCGGGACATGGGCCAGCGCTCTCGACTCGTCAGCCGCGGTCGGATAGCAGGTCGCCGGGTCCGAGCGACTCACGCCCCGCGGGTCGAAGCCGAGGATGTCGAACTTCGCCCGCACCGACGGCGTGTAGATCTGTTGACCAATCTGCTGCACGAGGTCGACGCCGGAGCCGCCCGGGCCGCCGGGATTGGTGAACAATGTGCCGACCTTGTGGGCGGGGTCGCCGGCGGGCAAGCGGGTCAACGCAATCGTCGTGGTCGGTCCGTGCGGGTTGTCGTAGTCCGTCGGGACCTCGACGGTCGCGCACTGGAACGGCTTCAGCTTGGGGTCGGTGCCACAGCTCCCCCAAGCGATCTTCGGCACCGCGGTCCTTGCTTGGGCTACGGCGGAGGTCATCGGCGTCAGCAGCACCAGGGCCACCCCGGCGACAGACAGTCTTCGAAGGATTCTTCTGGGCGTCATGTCACCGACCGTAGGCGGGTGACCTCTCCGGTCGCGTCCACCACGAGAAGGAGGCCGGCAGTCCGCCGTACAGCGGACCCCGGCCTCCTTTCGTCGTGTTCTGTTACGCGCTCTTCTCGCGGCGCTTACTGCGCTCGAGCTGGTCGCGCGGGATCAGCGTCGGGTTCACGTTCTCGAGGACGACGTCGCCGGTGACGACGACCTTCGCGACGTCCTCGCGGCTCGGCACCTCGTACATCACGTTGAGGAGGACTTCCTCCATGATCGCCCGCAGACCACGGGCGCCGGTGCCGCGCAGCAGCGCCTGGTCCGCGATCGCCTCGACCGCGTCGTCGCTGAACTCGAGCTCGACGTTGTCGATCTCGAACAGCCGCCGGTACTGCTTGACCAGCGCGTTCTTCGGCTCGGACAGGATCTTGATCAGCGCGTCGCGGTCCAGCGGCGACACCGTCGTGATGACCGGGAGCCGGCCGATGAACTCGGGGATCAGACCGAACTTGAGCAGGTCCTCCGGCATGACGTCGGCGTACCCGCCGGCCTCCTTCGGCTTCTCCGGCTCGCGGGAGGTGTTGAAGCCGAGGGTCTTCTTGCCGACCCGCTGCTCGACCATGTGATCCAGGCCGGCGAACGCGCCGCCGACGATGAACAGCACGTTGGTCGTGTCGATCTGGATGAACTCCTGGTGCGGGTGCTTGCGGCCGCCCTGCGGCGGGACACTCGCGGTGGTCCCCTCCAGGATCTTCAGCAACGCCTGCTGGACGCCCTCACCAGAGACGTCGCGGGTGATCGACGGGTTCTCGCTCTTGCGGGCGATCTTGTCGACCTCGTCGATGTAGATGATCCCGGTCTCGGCCTTCTTGACGTCGTAGTCGGCCGCCTGGATCAGCTTCAGCAGGATATTCTCGACGTCCTCGCCGACATACCCGGCCTCGGTCAGTGCCGTCGCGTCCGCGATCGCGAACGGGACGTTCAGCATCCGGGCCAGCGTCTGGGCGAGGTAGGTCTTGCCGCAGCCCGTCGGGCCGATCAGCAGGATGTTCGACTTGGCCAGCTCGACGGCCTCGTCCTTCGCGTGCCGGCCCGCGCTCGAGGCGCCCTGACCGTCGCGGACCCGCTTGTAGTGGTTGTACACCGCTACCGCGAGCGCCTTCTTCGCCACGTCCTGTCCGACGACGTACGCGTTGAGGAAGTCGTAGATCTCCCGTGGCTTCGGCAGCTCGGTGAGACCGACCTCGGAGCCCTCGTTCAGCTCCTCCTCGATGATCTCGTTACAGAGATCGATGCATTCGTCGCAGATGTAGACGCCGGGACCGGCGATGAGCTTCTTGACCTGCTTCTGACTCTTCCCGCAGAACGAGCACTTGAGCAGGTCGCCGCCGTCACCAATGCGTGCCACCGGGACAGATCCCTTCTATGCGGAGTCGAACCATGGGCCGGGAGGGCGTAGGCCGCACGGACCGGGGTGGTCCCCAGGTTGTTGTGGAAATGGGTACCCCGATCCGTTCTCGACGGTACCCCGTCCCGGGCCGAAAAACCGCGCCCGCCACCGGGTTGTGACTACGCCGGTGGCGAACGCGTCAGGCTCTTGACAGCCGGTCGGACCGGCGTCAGCCCAGCTCAGACGCCGGCCGGGACCGGAGTCTTGAGGGTCTGCAGGACGTCGTCGATCAGGCCGTACTCGATGGCCTGCTCGGCGGTCAGGAACTTGTCCCGCTCGATGTCGCGCGAAACTTCCTCGTGCGACTTGCCGCTGGCCTCGGAGATCATCTTCTCCAGCAGCGCCCGCAGCCGGAGGATCTCGTTCGCCTGGATCTCGATGTCGCTGGACTGCCCGTAGGTGCCCTCGGTGGCCGGCTGGTGGATGATGATCCGGCTGTTCGGCAGGGCGAGCCGCTTACCCGGCGTACCGGCCGCGAGCAGCACCGCCGCCGCGGAGGCCGCCTGGCCGAGGCAGACCGTCTGGACGTCCGGCTTGATGTAGCGGACCGTGTCGTAGATCGCGGTCAGCGCAGTGAACGAGCCGCCCGGGGAGTTGATGTAGATGCTGATGTCGCGGTCGGAGTCCATCGACTGCAGACACAGCAGCTGCGCCATCACCGCGTTCGCGATCTCGTCGGTGATCGGCGTGCCGAGGAAGATGATCCGGTCCTCGAACAGCTTCGTGTAGGGGTCGATCCGGCGCATGCCGTACGACGTGCGCTCCTCCCACTGCGGGATGAAGTAGTTCATGGTTCGTCCTTAACTGACGGAGTGGGAGATCAGGAGTTCGGGCTGCCCGTGCTGAGCTGGGCGGCGCTGGCGACCACGTGGTCGATGAAGCCGTACTCCTTGGCCTGATCGGCGGTGAACCAGCGGTCCCGGTCGGCGTCGTTCTCGACCTGCTCGAGCGGCTGACCGGTGTGCTCGGCGATCAGCCGGAACAGCTGCGCCTTGATGTGCAGCGACTGCTCGGCCTGGATCTTGATGTCGGAGGCCGTACCGCCCATACCGCCGGACGGCTGGTGCATCATGATCCGCGCGTGCGGCAGCGCGTAGCGCTTGTTCTTCGCGCCGGCGCAGAGCAGGAACTGGCCCATCGAGGCGGCCAGGCCCATCCCGACGGTAGCGACGTCGTTGGAGATCCACTGCATGGTGTCGTAGATCGCCATACCGGAGTCCACCGAGCCACCCGGCGAGTTGATGTACAGCCAGATGTCCTGGTTGGGGTCCTCGGCGTTGAGGAGGAGCATCTGCGCGCAGATCGCGTTCGCGTTGTCGTCGCGAACCTCGGACCCCAGGAAAATGATCCGGTTCTGCAGCAGGCGCTGGTAGATGTGGTCGTCGAGTCCGCCGGATCCGTTGCCGCCCGCGGCGGTGGGGCTGGCTGCAAATGTCTCGTTCACAAAGCCGACATTACTGGTCGGGGGCGACAGACCTAAGGCTGGGCCATAGGTGTTCGCTCACGGCGCATCATGTTGCCCGCCCTGTCTGCTGTCAGCGAATTCGGCGCGCATTCACCACCCGCACAGAACCACGGACCCCGGCTCCTCGACCGCTGCCTCGTCAGGTACTTCGTGGAGCTCCGGCTGCTCGGGATCGCGCCGTACCTCCGGCTCCTGCAGCAGCGCGGCCACACCCTGTTCCTTCCCTCGGAAATCGTTTCACCAGCCACGCTAGGCGGTCCAACCGACGGTTTCCTTGCAGCCGGTTCGCGAAATGCGAACGGCCCGGAACCCTGTGCGGGTTCCGGGCCGTTGACGACTGCGGGCTGATCAGGCCTTCGCGGGCTCCGCGACCGGCGCCTCGGCGTCGCCCGCCTCCTCGGCGGCCTCCGCCTCCGGGTCGGCGTACGTGCCGTCCGGCTGCAGGGTCTTCAGCTCGACCGTATTGCCCGACGCGTCGGAGACCGTCGCATTCTCGACCAGGTAGGCCAGCGCCTTGCCGCGGACGACCTCGGACACCAGGCTCGGGACCAGGTTGTTCTCCACCGCGTGCTGGGCGAACTGGTCCGGGCTCACACCCGAACGCTGCGCGTGCCGCACGATGTGCTCGGTCAGCTCCTGGTCGTTGACGCTCAGCTCCTGCTGCTCGGCCACCAGGTCCAGCACGAACTGCGCCTTGATCGCGTCCTCGGAACGCTTCTTCAGGTCCTCGTCGAACTCTTCCTGGGTCTGCTCCTCACCCTCGAGGAACTGCTCCATCGTCATCCCGGAGTACCCGAGCTGCTGCTCCAGGTTCTCCTTGCGGGCGGCGAGCTCGTCGGTCAGCAGACCCTCCGGCACCGGCACGTCGACCAGCGTCAGGATCTTCTCCAGCACGGCGTCCCGCGCCTCGCCGGCCTGCTCCAGGCGCTTGCCGCGCTCCAGGCGGGTCCGGACGTCGGCGGTCAGCTCCTCCGCAGTGTCGAACTCCGAAGCGGTCTGCGCGAACTCGTCGTCGAGCTCCGGCAGCTCCTGCTCCTTGACCGCGGTCACCGTCACCTCGACGTCGACGTCATCGCCCTTCAGCGCGCCGCCGACCAGCTGGGTCACGAAAGTCTTCTTCTCGCCCGCGCTCAGGCCGATCACAGCCTCGTCCAGGCCGTCCAGCAGCTGACCGCTGCCCACCTGGTACGACAGGCCGGTCGCCTGCGCCTCCTCGACCTTCTCGCCGTCCTTGCTGGCCGACAGGTCCAGGGTGATGAAGTCCTTGTCCTCCACCGCGCGCTCGACCGGGTTCAGCGAGCCGAACCGCTGCCGCAGGCCCTCGATCTGCTCGTCGACCTCGTCGTCGGAGATCGCGATGTCCTCGACCTCGGCCTCCAGGCCCTCCAGGTCCGGCAGGGTGATCTCCGGACGGACCTCGACCTCGGCGGAGAACTGCAGGCTCTCCTTGTCGTTGAACTCGGTCACGTCGACCTCAGGCCGGCCGATGGCCTTGACCTGGTTGTCGGTCACCGCCTGCGAGTACAGCTTCGGAAGCGCGTCGTTGATCGCCTCCTCGAGCACCGGGCCGCGGCCCACCCGCTGGTCGATGACCTGCGGCGGGATCTTGCCCTTGCGGAACCCGGGGACGGTGATCTGCGAAGCGATGCTCTTGTACGCCGCGTCGAGGCTCGGCTTGAGCTCCTCGAACGGCACCTCGACGATGAGCTTGACCTTCGTCGGGCTCAAGGACTCGACGGTGCTCTTCACGGTGGCGGTTCTCCTTGATTCGATGACATTCACAGCACGGGCGACAGCCCGGACCGCAGCAGAGCTGCAGGGGGTTTGTCGGGGCGACAGGACTCGAACCTGCGGTCTCCTGCTCCCAAAGCAGGCGCGCTAGCCACTACGCTACGCCCCGCAGTGACCGCACGAGTCTAGTCGACCCGAACCAGTGCTCGCGCCACCCCCCGCCCCGAAACTCATTTTGAGTCCACCGGGGTGGATGTGGAATCATGACGGAGTGCCGCAAGGCGCACGCGGGTGTAGCTCAATGGTAGAGCCCCAGTCTTCCAAACTGACTACGCGAGTTCGATTCTCGTCACCCGCTCGGACGAGCGGCGAGCCTTGCCTGCGGAAAGCGCAGGCCCGGCTCGCCCTCTTATTTGTGCGCCGTCGCTCCGCTCGGCGCGTTGCGGGGGCTCCGCCACCCGCACCCCCTTCGCCTTCGCTCCGCTCGGCTGCCTGGGTCGGGTTTTGCGGTCGCCGGGCTGCCTGGGTCGGGTTCGGCGGTCGCCGGGCTGCCTGGGTCGGGTTCGGCGGTCGCCCGGGGTGCCTGGGTCGGGTTCGGCGGTCGCCCGGGGTGCCTGGGTCGGGTTCGGCGGTCGCCCGGGGTGCCTGGGTCGGGTTCGGGGGCGGTTCGGCTCCTGCGGTGGGCTCGGTAGGGAGCCTGGCAGGTGCGGCGGGCTGGCGGTTCGGTGGCCGTGCTGTTCGGGTCCGCCCGGCCTTCGCGACCGCGGGTTCGCCGAGTCCGAGCCGTCAGTGTTTGGTGGGTGGACCAGCCGGCGTGAGGGTTTGCCAACCGTATTCACGGTGGCCAACCCCTCATCTGGTTGGCTTACCTACCAAATGGGGCGGGCTCGCCGACCAAACCTGCTGCCAATCCACAACCTCAGCTCTAGGCGGCGCAAACCGCATCTCGACACGCCACCACCTCAGGTGTTCGAGGTGCCGGGCGCGGTTGGGCGGCATCGGATCCGAGCAGCTCGCGGTGCGGCAGCGTGGAACGGGATCGCCGTGCTTCGGCTACGGGGCGCGGAGGAGGGCTACGGCGTCTATGGAGGCGGGGGCTGTGCTCGTGGAGATGATCTTGAGCGCGCCTGTGCGGAAGACGGTGGTCGGGAGGTAGGTGACTACGCGACTGGTGGTGGTCGCTGCTAGGGAGACTGTGCCGATCTTGATGTTGGCGTGGTAGATGTCTACGCGGCCTTGGGCGGGGCCGTGGAGGGCTATGAGGGCTATGCGCTGGCCGGCTTCGGATGCTTTGGTGAGGTAGGCGCCGTTCGCCTTGAGGATTGTGGTGGTGCCTTGGAAGGCCAGGGTGCTCGTGGTGCGGGTGACTGTGCCGGCGGAGGTCAGGGCGCGGTCGTCCTCGGGGGCTACCGAGCAGATTTGCGGCGCCCACGCGGACAGGTTCCCCAGGTAGTCGCGGGAGCGGACCATGAAGCACTCGTCCCAGCCGAGGCGAGGGGTCCAGGTGATCGACGTGATGCGGGTGTTCTGCCAAGTGGCTGGGTAGATCCACTTGCCGAGCGCTACGCCTGGTGCGGCGGTCTTGTACACGACGTCGTACGAGGCGATGTCGGTGTCGTCCTTGTAGGCCCAGCGGACGGTCGCGGTTGCGGCCAGGTTGACGCGGTCGCCGATGCGCCAGGTGACGAGGGACGGCGCGGTGCCGTCGACCTCACTGCAGTACGACGCACTCCATGCGCTCACGTTGCCCGCGTAGTCCCGCGCGCGGACCTGCCAGCACGTGTCGGTGCCGACGGCCGCGGTGAGACTCGCACCGTTCGTCTTGAGGCCCTGCCACGCGGGCACCTGGTTCCAGGCGCCGTACGGCGCGGTGCGGCTGGGGCGCTGCTGGATGCGCAGGTCGTAGCTGTTCACGCCGGTAGCGGGCGAGTTCGGGTCCTGTGGGTCGTCGAAGGCCCACTCGAAGGACAGGCTGGTGTTGTCGCGGACCCGGTCACCGGCTGACGCGCTGGTGAGTACGGGCGCCACCGTGTCGGGGTGCTGCTGCGGGTCCGGTGTCAGCCAACTCAGCGTGATCACGCGCGGTTTGCTGTCCGCGTCGGCGTACACGATCTTGGCCAGACCGGAGCCGTCCGCGCGGAAGCTCGGTCCGGAGGTGCGGATCGGTCCGTACCGGCGCTGTCCGAGAGCCGGATCGTTGAGGTCGGTGACCAGCAGGTCCGATCCGGACGCCTGTACGGCGAAACCGCTACCCAACTGGGAGTCCGCGGCCACGGACAGGTTGCGAGGCGGCTGCGGTCCGACTACGTCGACAACCTGGTTGCAACCGCTCAGAACAGCCCACCGACCGTTGACCTGGTCCGGGCCGACTGTGCAGGCGCTGGCGACCAGAACGGTCTTCACGTCACCAGTGGTGAGGTTCTTCCCGTCCAGATGCCCCGGTTCCGTCATCTTCCAGACCGTGTCGCCGGACAGGGCGAACGGCGGGGCGAAATCGGCCAGCTTCGTCTTGGTGGCGACGTCGTACACCTCTGCGGTCGCTGCACTGGGAGCACGGTGTGAGACGAGCTTGCCGCCCTTCCCGAGCACCACGTCGTCCACAGCAGGGAACGTCAGCCCACCGACCTTCGCAGTACTCCCGTCGAAGGTCAGGAGCGCGGTCCCCTCCACCTGCAGTGGCTTGCCGTCGTTCGAGCCGCCGGACGCGGTCCAAGTGGTCCCGTTGTTGCTGGTCTCGTAGACCGGGTTCGATACGACTACGCGGGCGCCCGACATCCCCACGCCGACGGCGGACCGCCCCGGGACCAGCACCCCCTCCCCCAGGTGCTGCGGCGGATCAGCAGCCATCACCTGCGACGCCGACAACGGCAGCAGGACGACGGCGCACACAGCCGCCGCCCTGATCCGAAAGCTCACCACGAGAGACCCCCCAGTACTCCGAAGACAACGGGCCGCACCCTAGCCAGTAACCACCGGTAACGGAAGCGCCGCGGAAAACAGAGTGACACACCGTGACGCCGGGAGGATCCTGGAGGGCTGACCAGACACGAAGTCGAAAGGAACGAATGCAGGCGGGGATCACGGTATCGGCGGCAGAACTGCCCGAAGTGCTGCTGCATGTGGCAGTGGTACGCCCGGTCTTCCTGTGGGGCGCACCGGGGATCGGGAAGAGCAGTCTGGTGCGGGCGTTCGCGGAATCGCTCGGTCTGGAGTGCGTGACGCTCCTGGGGACGCAGCTCGCGCCGGAGGACCTCATCGGCGTACCGCAGATCGTCGACGGCCGCAGCCGCTTCGCACCGCCGGTGGCGATCGCCCGGGAGGAGCCGTACTGCCTGTTCCTCGACGAGCTGAACGCATCGTCCGCCGAGGTCCAGAAGGCGTTCTACTCGCTCATCCTCGACCGCCGCATCGGTGAGTACGAGCTGCCGGAGGGGTCCGTGGTGATCGGAGCCGGCAACCGGGCCACCGACAACGCGCTGGCCCGTCCGATGGCGAGCGCACTGGTCAACCGCCTCGTCCACGTCCACCTGCGTGCGGACGCGAGCGACTGGCTGCACTGGGCCGGTACGGCGGGCATCCACGCGTGGGTGCTGGAGTACCTGCGCAACCGCCCCGACCACCTGTGGACCGCACCGCCGAAGACCGAGGAGCCGTTCTCCACTCCGCGCAGCTGGCACATGCTCTCGGATGCCCTGCACTCGTACGGCGACGACGTGTCCGACGAGACGCTGCGGGTGCTTGCCTTCGGCACCTTGTCCGCCGCGCACGCCTCCACCTTCCGCGCGTACGTGAAGACGGTCCGCCACGCCTTCGGGCTGGACGCCGTACTCAAGGGTGAGGCCGGTTGGCCGGCCGCTCCGGAGGACCGTGACCTGTTGTACTTCCTTGCCGAGACCTTCCGTGCCCGCCTGATCAAGGAACTGGCCGCCGACAAGGCATCCGCCAACGCGGCGGCCCGACAGCTCGCGCACCGTGGCAAAGCGCTGCTGGTGGAGCTGGCGGAGATCTCGCTCGAGATCGCGCAACTGGTGATCGCGTCCGACGACGACGGCCGTCCGGTGCTGCCGACGTGGTTCCTGGTCGAGGTCAGCCGTGACCTGCCGCGGCTAGTAGCTGCCCGTGCCTAAGCGCAAGAAGGCCCAGCGGGTCCCGGCGTGGGAGGCGATCCAGGCCGGATGGACAACGATCGTACGGCACCCGCTGTTCGCGCCGATGGCCGACTGGGCGCACAGTCCGATTCGTGACGACGCCTGTCCGGCCGATGCGTGGGCGATCATCGACTCGAACGGCCAGATCCGCACACACCGGACCCGACGGGCCACTCCGGACGAGTGGGCGTGGGTCTTCGCGCATCTGCTGATCCATCTCGGTCTCGGCCACGCAGACCGCGACCGGCCAGAGCCTGACCAGCCCGCCTGCGCCGCGTACGACGTCGCCGTCAACCGCTACCTCCAGTCGCTCAAACTCGGTACGCCGGTCGTTGAGCTGCCGGCGTCGTTCCCCGCGATGGAGGAGGACACGCTGGCGCGACTGTGGCGACAGTCTGGCGTTCCAGCGGAGTACGACGGTCTCGGTGTCGCGGGCCGGACATCCGACATAGAGACAGCCCGATGGAACGGCTGGGGCAAGCCGCCCGAGTGGAGCGAGCTCTTCGCAGCCGGACTGTCCGCCGCGGCGGCAGCGGCTGTCGAGATGGCCGGCGGTGCACGCTCTTCGCTGAGCGCGGACCGTGGTGGACGGGACAAGTGGGATCTGGCGCTCGGCTGGTTCGTCTCGTCGTACCCGCTGCTCGGTGCGATCGCCTCGAGCATGACGATCGTCGCCGAGGCTGAGCTCGCCCGCGGCTGGGACATCCACGTCGCGGCGGTGAATGCGGCAGCCGGGGAGATCTACGTCAATCCGCTCATCAGCATGACGCTGAGCGAATGGCGGTTCGTCATGGCGCACGAGATGCTGCACGCGGCCCTGCGTCACGGCGAGCGGGTCGGTGGACGTGACCCGTACCTGTGGAACGTGGCCGCCGACCTGGTGATCAACGGCTGGCTTCTGGAGATGGGCGTCGGCAGCATGCCCGAGGGTGCGCTGCACGACCCGGTCCTCAAGGGCATGTCCGCCGAGGAGGTCTACGACCGCATCACCACCGACCTGCGCCGCTATCGGAAGCTGGCGACCCTGCGTGGCGTCGGACTGGGCGACGTACTCGGCCACCCGCTGCCACACGCCGGCGAAGCGGCGCGCGGTGCCGGTCTGGACGACATCTACCGACGGGCGCTCACCACTGGGCTGGCGTACCACGACTCCGCCCGCGGCACGCTGCCCGCCGGACTGGTCGACGAGATCCGCGCACTGGACCACCCGCCACTCACCTGGGATGCGCAACTGGCCCGCTGGTTCGAGGAGCACGTGCAGGCCGTCGAGAAGACCCGCACGTACGCCCGCGCGTCCCGACGCCAGTCCGGTACGCCGGACATCCCGCGCCCGGGCTGGATCCGCCCCGTCGAGCTCGACCGTCTTCCGACGTACGGCGTGGTGCTCGACACCTCGGGCTCGATGGACCGCGAGCTGCTGGGCAAGGCACTCGGTGCGATCGCGTCGTACTCACGTGCTCGCGACGTACCGGCCGCACGGGTCGTGTACTGCGACGCAGCCGCGTACGACGCCGGCTATGTGCCGGTCGACGACATCGCCGGCCGGGTGCAGGTCCGCGGCCGGGGTGGAACGGTGCTGCAGCCTGGTGTCGACCTGCTCGAGCGGGCGGACGACTTCCCCGTGGAGGGGCCGATCCTGCTCATCACCGACGGGCAGTGCGACGTGGTCCGGGTACGGCGCGAGCACGCCTGGCTGATCCCGCGTGGTGCTTCGTTGCCCTTCACCGCAAGGGGTCCTGTATTTCGCGTGGAGTGAACAAGCTCTGCTGGGGGCGAACAGCCGTAGTCGCGTGACTCTCCTGAGTGACAGGTTCACAGGCATGGCGTGGGTCGTGAGGGGCGAGTTCAGGAAGCTGTGGATAGGACAGCTGGTGTCAGCGTCCGGCAGTGCGGTCACGACTGTCGCGCTGCCGCTGGTGGCGGTGGTGACTCTGCAGGCATCAGCCGTGCAGATGGGTGCGCTGTCAGCGGTGTCGATTGCGCCGCATCTGGTATTCGGCCTTCTGGCCGGTGTCTGGGTGGACAGATGGTCGCGGCGGCGCGTACTGATCTGGACGGACGTCGGACGGCTCCTGCTACTCGGCTCAGTGCCAGTTGCGGCCGCCCTGGATTCGCTGCGGATCGAGCAGCTGTACGTCGTCGCCATACTCACCGGAGTGCTGACGCTGCTGTCCGACACCGCGTCCCAGACGATGATCCCGCTGCTCGTCCCTCGTGACGACCTGATGCGGGCCAACAGTGCCGCCCTGCTGAACCTCAACCTCGCCTCGACCCTCGGCCCGTCCGTCGCCGGTTTCCTGGTGCAGGTCCTGACCGCGCCGTTCGCGATCGTCATGGACGCCGCGTCGTACGTCGTGTCCGCAGTTGCGGCGTACCTCATCCGCGAACCGGACCGCGGGCCCGCGCCGCCGAGGTCCGAAGTACGGCTGTCAGCGGGTCTGCGCGTGCTGTTCGGTCACCGGATGCTCCGGCCGCTCATCGTCTCCGCGGCCATTGCGGCCATGGCCGGAGCGATGCAGGGGCCGCTGATGGTGCTGTTCCTGATCCGTGAGCTCCACAGGTCGCCGGCGTTCGTCGGACTCACACTGACCACCTTCGGCGTCGCCGCAGTAGCCGGGACCTTCGTAGCGGGTCCATGGTGCCGGCGGGTCGGCCTGGGCGGCTCGTACCTGTCCGGTGCATTCCTTGCCTCGCTCAACGGCGCCTTGCTCTGCACAGGACGGACTCCGCTCATCCTCCTCGGCCAGGTGCTCTCGGGCCTCGGGATGTCGCTGTTCGGCGTACCCCAGCGCACCCTGCGACAGGCACTGGCCCCAGTGCACCTCCTGGGCCAGGTGACGGCCTCCTGGCGCACCGTGGTGATCGGCGGCCAAGCGGCCGGCGCGGCCCTGGCCGGCGTCCTGGCCACCGCGATCCACATCCGCCCGACCCTGCTGATCGCCTCCGCGGGCATGCTCGCCGGCTTCCTGGTTGCCGCCTTGTCGCCGCTGCGAGGACTGCGGGATCTGCCCGAAGGGGAACCGGCCGGGCGATCGCTGGCGTAGTACTGATTGCGGATCGTGATAGGTCCGGCCGGCCCTCCCGCGTGGGTCCGGGGCGGGTTATTGCGTTTCATCGGGAGGGAATGGAATTTGCAGGACAAGCGCTTACCTACTGAGCGATACTGGAAAGTGCGCCGTTTTTAGGTCGCCCAAACCCCCTTGTGAACCGAAGTAGATGGGAAGTGCGCCCGTCCAGATGCCGTCAGAGCACACTGTCCAAGCGCCGTCGATCGCTGCCCCTACCACCCGTGCCCCGGAGCGCAGCCGCAACCTGTGGCGACTCCGTCCTTACCTGAAGCCACACCGCTGGCGCCTAGCGGTGATGTTCTCCACCGCCATGCTCGGCGTCGGCGTCAGCCTCGCAGTACCGCTGGTCACCCGAGCCATCATCGATGGTCCGGTGACCCGCCGTGAGCTGAGCATGCTGGTCCCGCTCGCGCTGCTGGCCCTCGGGCTCAGCATCTCCGAAGTCATCCTGGTGTGGATGCGCCGCTGGGCGCAATCCCGAACGGTCAGTGACTTGGAGGCAACGCTCCGGCACGACCTGTACGTCCGGCTCCAGTCCCTGCCGATGGAGTTCCACACCCGCTGGCAGAGCGGTCAGCTGCTCTCCCGCGTCACCACCGACCTGTCCACGATCCGCCGGTTCATGGGCTTCGGGCTGCTGTTCCTGGTGATGAACATCCTGCAGTTGATCGTCGTCACCATCCTGCTGCTCCAGCTGTACTGGCCGCTCGGTCTCGTGGTCCTGGTGGCCGCTGTACCGGTCGTGATGGTGTCGCTGAAGTTCGAGAGGAAGTACCTGCGGATCTCCCGCAAGGTCCAGGACCAGCAGGGTGACCTGGCCACCCGGATCGAGGAGTCGGCGCTCGGCTTCCGGGTGATCAAGGCGTTCGGCCGGCGGCCGCACGTGCAGCGCCAGTTCGACGACGAGGCGACCACGCTGTACGACACCGAGGTCGCGAAGGTCCGGCTCGCGTCCCGGTTCTGGAGCTTCCTCGGCGTCATCCCGAACCTGACCCTGGTGATCGTGCTGCTCCTCGGCGCGCTCGCGGTCGGCCGGGAGGCGATCACCCTCGGCACCCTGGTCGCGTTCATCACGCTGATGCTGTCGCTGGTCTGGCCGATCACCTCGCTCGGCGCGATCCTGGCGATGGCGCAGGAGTCGATGACGGCGGCGGACCGGATCAGCGAGATCCTCGACACCTACTCGGTGATCAAGTCCGGTCCGGAGGAGCTCACCAACTCGCGTGGTCACCTGCGTTTCGAGCACGTCGGGTTCCGGTTCTCCGACGACTCCACCGAGGTGCTGCACGACATCAACCTCGACCTGACCCCTGGTACGACGCTCGCACTGGTCGGCGCCACCGGGTCCGGCAAGACCACACTGACCGCACTGGTCCCCCGGCTGTACGACGTGACCGCCGGACGGATCACCATCGACGGGCACGACATCCGGGACCTGTCCCTGGTGTCACTGCGGACCGCGGTCGCGTCCGCGTTCGACGACCCGACGCTGTTCTCGATGAGCGTCCGGGAGAACCTGACGCTCGGCCGTCCGGACGCCAGCGAGGCCGACGTACAGCAGGCGCTCGAGGTTGCCCAAGCGCAGTTCGCCAACGACCTGCCGTGGGGTCTGGAGACCCGCGTCGGTGAGCAGGGCATGTCGCTGTCGGGCGGTCAGCGGCAGCGGCTCGCACTGGCACGCGCAGTGCTCGCCAAGCCCGCCGTACTGGTGCTGGACGACACACTGTCCGCTCTCGACGTCCACACCGAGGCTCTGGTCGAGGAAGCGCTGCAGAACGTGCTCGCCGACACCACCGGCATCGTGGTGGCGCACCGCGCGTCGACAGTGATGCTGGCCGACAAGGTCGCACTGCTGCAGGGCGGCACGATCACCCACGTCGGAACCCATCACGAGCTACTCGCGACGGTGCCGGAGTACCGGCACCTGCTCGCGGCGGAGGAAGAGGAGGTGCACGCATGACGACGACCCAGCAAACACCTCCCCAGGCCTCGAGTAACGAGCCGAAGAACGACCGGCAGCCGACGGAGCAGAAGTGGCGGGGCGTCTTCGAGGACGACCCTGACAGGGAGCTGTCGCGGGCGACGACCATCCGGCTGAAGGAGGACTCCCGCAAGCTGCTCGGGGAGCTGCTCCGGCCGTACCAGAAGCTGATCTGGCTGCTGGTGGTGATCGTCATCATCGAGAACGGCGCCCGGCTCGCCGTGCCGTACCTGGTGCACCTGGGCATCGACAACGGCATCCCGCCGATCCTCGCCGGTAAGGGCTCGGGGCAGCTGATCACGATCGTGATCGCCGTGCTGGTGTCGGCGTTGCTGCAGGCGTGGGCCCGGCAGATCTTCCTGATGCGGTCCGGCCGGCTCGGTCAGACCATTCTGCTCGGGCTGCGGAAGCGGGTGTTCGACCACTTCCAGCGGCTGAGCCCGGCGTTCCACGACAAGTTCACGTCCGGCCGGGTCATCTCCCGGCTGACGTCGGACGTGCAGGTGATCGACGAGATGCTGGCCAGCGGGTTCGACGGTCTGGTCACCGCCGCGCTGACCCTGGTCGGTACGGCGATCATCCTGCTCACGCTGGACGTCAAGCTCGGCCTGCTCGCGTTGCTGTCGTTCCCGATCCTGCTGGTCCTGACGGCGTGGTTCCGGAAGCGGTCCGCCGTCGTCTACCGGCAGACGCGTGAAGCCGTCGTGCTCGTCATCGTGCACTTCGTCGAGTCGATGACCGGCATCCGCGCGGTCCAGGCGTTCCGCCGGGAGCCGCGTAACGAGGAGATCTTCCACGGTGTCAACGACCGGTACCGGAGGGCGAACCTCGAGGCGTTCCGGCTGAACGCGGTCTTCATGCCGGCGATCAAGGGCGTCGGCAACATCACGATCGTCGCGATCCTGGCGTTCGGCGGTTACCAGGCGTACCACGGGCACGTGACGGTCGGCGTGCTGACCGCGTTCCTGCTGTACCTGCGGCAGTTCTTCGAGCCGCTGCAGGACATCACCCAGTTCTACAACACGTTCCTGTCCGCCTCGGCGGCGCTGGAGAAGCTGTCCGGTGTGCTGAACGAGACCCCGGACGTGCCGGAGCCGATCGAGCCGGCCAAGCCGGGCAAGGCACGCGGTCACCTGGAGCTGCGGAACGTCCGGTTCGAGTACGTCGACGGCGTACCGGTGCTGCCCGGTCTGCAGCTGGACGTGCCGGCTGGTCAGACGCTGGCCCTGGTCGGTACGACGGGTGCTGGCAAGACCACGATCGCCAAGCTGGTCGCACGGTTCTACGACCCGACCAGCGGGCACCTGTTGCTCGACGGTGTGGACCTGCGCGACCTGTCCGAGGACGACCTGCGCGAGCGGGTGGTCATGGTGACGCAGGAGAACTTCCTGTTCACCGGCTCGGTGGCCGACAACATCCGCTTCGGTAAGCCCGACGCGACGATGGAGGAGGTCGTCGAGGCCGCCAAGGTGATCGGCGCCCACGACTTCATCACCGCATTGCCGAACGGGTACGAGACCGCGGTCGAGAAGCGTGGTTCGCGGTTGTCCGCCGGTCAGCGCCAGCTGGTCGCGTTCGCGCGGGCGTTCCTGGCCAACCCGGCCGTACTGATCCTGGACGAGGCGACATCCAGCCTGGACATCCCCAGCGAGCGCCTCATCCAGCGGGCTCTGCGGACGATCCTGGCCGACCGTACGGCGATCGTGATCGCCCACCGGTTGTCCACGGTCGAGACCGCCGACCGGGTGCTGGTACTCGAGCACGGGCGGATCATCGAGGACGGCGCACCTGACGACCTCGTGCACCGGGACGGCCACTACGCCGGGCTGCACCAGGCCTGGGAGGACTCGCTGGCCTGAGTTCCGTCGTACGTCCAGCGGCCCGCAACCGATCCGGTTGCGGGCCGCTGGCTTTCTCCTCGGAGTAATACCTATTAGCGTCTAGCGCCTGCGCGAACCGAGCTAGTACGGTCCTGCCACCCGTCGTGAGGAGAGTGGGATGCCGATCAGTCGTCGTACGTTGAATCTCGGGATCGCGGCCGGGGCAGCCGCCGCCGCGTTGCCGACGTCCGCCAATGCCGTCGTACCGCAAGGTGGTGGTCGGCACCGGCAGCCGGCAGCGCCGTTCTTCGATGAGACGACCTTGTGGGACAACACTGTCGACCCACTGGCCAGCTACTTCGTCTACGGGCTGATCGCGACGCGCAACGACACCCTCATCGCGTGCGCAGAGGGCCGGCACGAGGTGTGCGACGCCGGTCCGCACGATCTGCTCATCCGGCGCAGCACGGACCACGGCCGGACCTGGCTGCCCACGCAGACGGTCGAGGCATCGGTCAACGGTGAGAGCTGGGCCAACCCGACCTTCGTTGCCGACGGCCACACCGGTGAGGTGTTCCTGTTCTACAACCTGTGCGCGCGGCTGCCGGAGAACACCACTTGCTCCTCCGACACCGGCATCGTGCACTACCGCTCCAGCACCGACAACGGCGCCACCTGGGGCGAGCGGCACAGCCTGGACGGTCTGTTCGACAGCTTCCCCTTCAACTGGGTGATGCATGGTCCTGGGCCCGGACACGGCATCCAGCTGAAGTCCGGCCGGTTGCTGCTCACCGTGTCGCACCGGACGATCATCACCGGCGTGCCGACAGCAGACCGCAACTACGGCGCCTCCACTGTCTACAGCGACGACCACGGTCGCACTTGGAAGGCTGGTGGCGAGGTACCGCTCGGGACAGGTCTGCCGACGGTTGGCGAGGCCAGACTGCTTCAGCGTGCCGACGGATCGATCGTGATGAACAGCCGGCCGGGCTCCGGCAACGACTGGCCACGTGACTTCGCCATCAGTACTGACGACGGCCTGAGCTGGTCGCGAGCGGTGATGGACTTCAGCGTGGGTCTGTTCAACGGCTGCGACATGGGCTTCCTCAGATACACCGACCAGGCCAACCGCGTGCTGCTCAGTCGGCCCGACTCACCGATGCGCTGGAACATGACGGTTGCGGTCAGCTACGACGAGGGCAAGTCGTTCCGCTACAGCCGATCGATCAGCCAGCTCCGTGGGTACTACTCCGACCTCGCCCGGCTGTCCGACGGCACGATCGTGCTGCTGTACGGGTGCGACGGGGACATCGACAGCAGTCCGCGCCGGGTGGCGGTCGCTCGCTTCAATCTGGAGTGGCTGACGCAGGGACGGGACAGTCTGGCCACCGGGCCGGGCCTGTCCACGTCGTCGTACCCGATGAGCTACCCGCGGCTCCCAGCAGCCGCTGTGGGCGCGTACGTCGACCAGTCGATCCACGTGGACCGCGACGACACGTACGAGCTGTGGCTGCGGTACTACCGCTCCGCGGACGGCGGACTGGTCACAGTGACCGTCGACGGGGACGCGCCACGGGTCAGCGCACTCGACCTGACCTCGTTCCGCGGCGAGGGCTACGACGTGGTGCTCCTGGACCGGCGTCGTCTCACAGCCGGTCGGCACTCCATCCGCTTCACCCTCGCCGGTCCCGGCCGAGGCGCCGGTACGGCGGTTGCACTCGAGGAACTGACTCTCGTCAAGGCCTCCGCGACGCCGGACGTGCGCGAAGAGGTCACCGTCGACAACGGCGGCCTCGGCTTCGAGACGGTCGGGACGTGGAGCTCAGCTCGCGGCATCCTCGGGTACTACGGCTTCAACTACCTGAGCCACGCCAAGGGCACTGGTGCGAACCTGGCTCGTTTCCGCCCCGCCATCCCCGGCACCGGTCGCTACGAGGTCCTCACGTCGTACACCGCCGACCCGAACCGCGCTTCGAACGCGCCGTACGTCGTGCACCACGCGGACGGGACGACCACGGTGCCGGTCAACCAGCGCGTCCGCGGCGTACCCGATCCGCGGACCGGTGAGTGGGTGTCGCTCGGCACCTTCACGTTCAACGCCGGCTCGGACAGCTACGTCGAGCTCAGCGACAACGCCGACGGCTTCGTCATCGCGGACGCGGTCCGCTGGCGCCGCTTGCCTTAGGACTGTCGGCAGGCACCAGTACGTTGGGCGCATGTTGACGACGCTGGCGGTGGAGAACTACCGGTCACTGCGGCGGATCGTCATGCCGCTCCGCGGGCTGAACGTGGTGACCGGAGCGAACGGGACAGGCAAGTCCAGCCTGTACCGGGCGCTCCGGTTGCTTGCCGATGCCTCGCGCAACGGCGCCATCGCTGCCCTGGCACGCGAGGGAGGCTTGCAGTCGACACTGTGGGCCGGGCCGGAACACGTCCGCAAGGACCGTCCGGTTCAGGGCACTCGCCGGACCGGACCGGTGACATTGCGGATGGGCTTCGCCGGCGACGACTACGGCTACCTCATGGATCTCGGGTTGCCGGTCCCCAACGGCTCGCAGTTCGATCTGGATCCCGAGATCAAGCGGGAAGCGTTGTGGGCCGGCCCGTTCCTCCGACCGGCTGCCTTGCTGGTCGAGCGCAACAATCGCGAGGCGCGGATCCGTTCGTCCGGCGGTGAGTGGGAGCGCGCGGGTCATCAGCTCCAGACGTTCGACAGCATGCTGAGCGAGTTCGCGGATCCTGAGCGGGCGCCGGAGCTGCTGCGGGTGCGCGACCGGCTGCGGGGCTGGCGGTTCTACGACCACTTCCGTACCGACGCCGACGCACCTGCCCGGCGAGTGCAGATCGGGACCCGCACCGCCGTGCTGTCCCAGGACGGGGCGGATGTCGCGGCCGCCCTCCAGACGATCCGCGAGCTCGGACCGAACGGCGCGCTCGACGAGGCCATCGAGCTGGGTTTCCCCGGCAGCCGGGTCGAGGTCGTCAACACCGCCGGCCGCTTCGAGGTCGCGTTCCGCCAGCACGGTCTGCTCCGGCCGCTGTCCGGCGCCGAGCTGTCCGACGGCACCCTCAGGTACCTGCTGTGGGTCGCCGCCCTACTCACTCCGAGACCCCCGGAGCTCCTGGTCCTCAACGAGCCCGAGACCAGCCTCCATCCCGACCTGCTCCCAGCCCTGGCGAACCTCGTGGTGACCGCAGCCAAGGAGGCACAGGTCATCGTCGTCACCCACTCGCGCCCGTTCATTTCCTCCCTGCAGGCCCTGTCCTCCGAGCTGCACACCGTCGAACTGGTCAAGGACCGCGGCGCCACCACCATCGACGGCCAAGGCCCGCTCGACGAACCGCCCTGGAAGTGGCCGTCGCGCTGAGCTCAGTGCTTGACGGACTCGAAGCGGACCAGGATCACGGAGCCGGCCGCGGAGAGGGCGAAGCCGATGATCGCCGCAGGCCACCAGCCTGAGCGAACAGCGTCGTCGAGGACGAAGACACCGATCGCGGCCGGAGTGATGGTCTGCAGAGCGATCATGGGCGTCGTCGCCAACGTCACCGAACCGCGCTGCAGAGCCAGCGAGTAGAGGATGAAGGCAAGCCCTCCGCTGATCGGCAGGGTGTACAGGGTGGGGCTGTGGAACAGTTCCCGGATCGAACCGTCCTGGAGAAGACGGGCGGAGGTCGCGACCCCGGCGTACCCGAGACCGGCCAGCATGCCGAGCAAAGCGGTGGAGACACCGTGCTGCGATCGACTGGCGAGAGCGCCGAGTACGGCGATCGTGATGAGGCCGACAATGATGCCGATGGTGAGGCCGTGATGCTGCACGTTCGCGCCGGCGTCACCGGCTGAGACCGCGAGCAGACCGAGCCCTACGCAGACCGCGGCCACGGCTGACCATTCAAGTGGGCTGAGTTGGTCCGACATCAGCCGGGTGGCGAGCAACGCGGTGACGACGAGGCTGACCGCGATGCCGGCCTGCGCCAGGTACAACGGCAGCAGCCGCAGCGCGACGAAGTGCAGCCCGAAACCGGCCAGGTTCAGCGCCAGCGCGCCGAGGAACGCGGGCTGCTTGAGCAACGCAACCACGAACCCACCGAGCCGCCGCGGATCCAGCTCCGACTCGGTCGGCACCTTCCGCGAACCGACCGCCTGCAGGATCGCGCCGACACCGAACAGCACCGCGGCCCCCAGAGCCGCGCCAAGACCGAGGACCATCTACGCGACAACCCTGCGGCGCCAGGTGAG
Source organism: Kribbella sp. NBC_00709 (assembly GCF_036226565.1). Taxonomy (GTDB): domain Bacteria; phylum Actinomycetota; class Actinomycetes; order Propionibacteriales; family Kribbellaceae; genus Kribbella. Next base: position 5,423,631 of record NZ_CP108996.1, on the reverse strand, counting down.
GTACAGACTCAGAACGCCGTAGTACACGAGGTAGGCCAGCGAGACCGCGACCACGATCGGGTTCGGGTTCGGCATCTGGGCCAGCAGTACGGCGTACGACGCGAGCCAGACCGCGGTCGTCAGCAGGTTCACCGAGCGGAACGCCTTCGTCCGCGACGGGTACACGTACTTGACCGGGATGAACACGAGAATCGAGCAGACGACCAGGATGGCGCCGGTGGCGACCGGGCTGAGGCTCAGGACCACGACATAGAAGGCGACCACGTTCCAGTAGCTGGGGAAACCGAGGAAGAAGTGGTCCTCGGTCTTCGCGTCGACCCGGCAGAACTGGTAGCTGGAGGCAAGCAACGGCAGCGCGCCCAGGATCGCGCCCCAGGTGCCGGCCGGCAGGTAGCCGCCGGTCCACAGCAGCACGATCGGCGCGAACGCGTAGGTGAGGTAGTCGACGATGTTGTCGAGCATCGCGCCGTCGAACCACGGGATGGTCTCCTTCACCCGCAGCCGGCGCGCGAGCATCCCGTCGGTGCCGTCGATCACCAGGGCCGCGAGCCCGAGCCAGAGGGCGCGGACCGCGTCGCCGTCGATGGCGGCGATCACGATCAGCAACGCGAGCACCGTTCCGCTCGCGGTATAGGCATGCAGTGCAAGTCCGGCCAGACGCAACCGCGTCGACCCGACGAACGGTTCCTGCACCGCGTCGTGTGTGGTCAGGACGACTCCCAGAACTCAAGCGACGCGCACGGCGCCGGACCGGGTCAAGGTGAACCCGGCCGTCGCCAGCGTCTCACAAGCCTGGTCCGGCGATGGTCACTACCCGTCATCCCACGCCGGATCTTTGCAAGGACTTAGTCGACCGGGTCCAGCAGGAAGAGCGGGATCTTGCGGGAGGTCTTGGTCTGGTACTCGGCGTACGGCGGGTACGCGGCGACGGCGCGCGGCCACCACTCGTCGTACTCGGCGCCCTCGATCTCGCGGGCGACGTACTCCTTGGTGACGTCACCGTCCTGGAGGGTGATCTTCGGGTCGGCCTTCAAGTTGTAGAACCAGACCGGGTGTTTGGGCGCGCCGCCGAGCGAGGCGACCGCGGCGTACACGCCGTTGTGCTCGACCCGCATCAGCGGAACCTTCCGGATCTTGCCGGACTTGGCGCCGCGCATGGTCAGCAGCACGACCCGCATACCCTTGATGTCGACCACGGCCGTGGTGCCGGCGGCCGTGACCTTCTCGACCTGGTCCCGGACCCAGTCGGTGGGGCTCGGCGCGTACTCGTCGCTGTTGGCTGTCATGTCACCAATGATAATGGTGATGCATCACCAACGCACAAGTCAGAGCGTCGGAGCCAGGTCGGTGAGCAGCGTCAGCGAGTTCTCCCAGGCCTGGGCGGACTGGTCGGCGTGCTCGGTCTGCTCGTCCGGGGCCAGGTCCAGGCGGTCGAAGCCGGACTCGACGACCAGCAGGCGGGTGCCCTCGCCTTCCGGGGTGAGGGTGAACTCGACCAGGTTCGCGTTGCCGGGCACCGGCTCCACGCCCGGCGCGACGGCGTACCGGTAGGCGAAGCGCCGGCCCGGCTCGACCTTCTCGACGAAGCCGCGGAACTCACCGCGCTCGTCCCAGCGCAGCACCAGCCGGCCGCCCGGCCGCAGGTCGACCTCGGCACCACCGAACGCGTACCACCGGGCAAGCCCCTCCGGCTGCGCCACGGCGGCCCACACCACCTCCGGTCGAGCCTCGACGTACACCTCACGCTCAACGCTGTCCATGCCGTCCATCCTGCCAAAGCTCAAACGGCGCAGGACTGCAGCTGCGTCGCGGTGGCGATGGTGGCCTCGATCCAGCGACGGCGCAGGAAGTGCGCCTTGGCCAGTCGATGGACGCCGTCCAGGACGACCAACCGGCCGCGGTACGCGACCAGGTTGATCGGGAAGTCGAGGTCCGCGTCCATCACCCGCTGATAGTGGGCGCGGAAGTTCATCGGCGTCTCCGCGACCTGGTGCGGCGTGACCCGGAACCGCTCGCCGTCCAGCTGCCACAGCGGCAGGTCGAACATCCAGACCAGGTCGGCGATCTCGACCGGCTCCACCTTCAGGTCGAGCTCCCACAGCTTCGGCAGCTGCCAGTGGTACGGCGGGAACACCTCCCGCAACGTCTCCGGCATCATCGCGACCAGCTCGTCGAACGACACGTCCGGCGCGCCCCGGTCCGCGCCCGAACCGAAGGTGTCACCCAGCCCATCGATCGCCACGACGGAGCAGGCTACGCCATCACCGGGCCGACCGCCTCAGCCGTGCGCCAACCGGTGGATGATCACGATCGCCGAGTCGTCACCCGGGCCGCCGGCCGTGGCGACCAGGTCGGCGGCGCCACCCACGAACCCTTGCGCCACAAGCCGTTCCGCGTGGCCGGTGAGCCGGTCCGTGCCGCGACCGATGTCCCGCCGTGGTGTCTCCACCATGCCGTCGCTGTACAGGAACAGCGCATCCCCGGGCCGCAGCTGCCCGTGGTTCGACTTGAACTCCGGCGACTCCATCAGCCCGAGCAACGGTCCGTCCGCATCCCGCGTCTGCCACCGCCCCGACCACGCGTCGAACTGGATCGCCGGCGGATGCCCGGCCGTGCGTACGTCGAAGTCCCCGGTGCGCAGATCGAGCACGACGTGAACGACGGTGGCGAAGTCGTCGTCCCAGTCCTGCCGGCGGATGTACTGGTTCGCCGACGGCAGGAACTCCTGCTCGGGCACGACCCCCAGCAGCCCACCGAACGCACCGGACAGCAGCAGCGCCCGCGTCCCGGCGTCGATTCCCTTGCCCGAGACATCGACCAGCGCCACCTCGAGCCGGTCGTCGTGCATCGTCGACACCACGAAGTCGCCGGAGAACGACGACCCACCGGCGGACTGGATCGCGACCTCGACCCGCCAGCCGGGCGGCATCGTCGGCATCTCCCCCTGAGCGGTGAGGGTGTCGCGCAGCTCCATCAGCATCGACTCGCTCCGGATGCCGGCCACGCCCAGCCGGCTGCGCACCTTGGCGCTGGCGATCATGATCCAGCCGACGATGACGAGCACCAGGACGAAGCCGATCCGGGGCATCGTCATGCCGCGGGACAACACGACGTACGAACCGAACGCTGCCGTGATGCCGGTCAGCGCGACCAGCTCGCCGAATTGCAGCAGCACACCGCCGACCACGAGCGGGACGATCAGGAAGGACGCCGGTACCGAGGTCATCCAGATCTCGCTCGCGACGGAGATCACGAGCTGCACCAGCGCCAGTGCGACGAACGCCAGCCGGTGCGAACGGCGGGCGCGACGACCCAGCGCCTCGACCCGGCGGCCGATGCGTCGTACCAGCGCTACACCGCCGCTCTTCCTCATGGTGTGAAGAAGATAACGGCACTGCTCGGTCCGCGCATCAAGTCGCAACACAACTGATGGGTTTCAACTCTTGCGAGTGAGTCCGGTCCGTTGGCATTTGGGACACCAGAACAAGTTGCGGCCGGCCAGGATCTTGGTCCGGATCACCGACTGGCAGACGAAACAGTGCTGCCCCTGCCGCCGGTAGACGTAGACCTCGCCACCATGATCGTCCTTGCGTGGGTCACGGCCCATCGCCTCCGGTGTGTGGTCGTCGGCAACGGTGTCGATCCGGCCGGTTTCGACGCCGTACTTCATCAGTGCGAGCAGGTCGTCCCACATGCCCTGCCACTCTCGCTTCTTGACTACGTTGCCAGGCGTCATCGGGTTCAACTTGGCCCGGAACAGCACCTCGGCGCGGTAAACGTTGCCAACGCCACTCAACACGTCCTGGTTCATCAGCAACTGCCCGATCGGCAGCTTGCTGCGGTGGATCCGCTTCCAGGCGAGCTCCGGGTCCGCGTCGTCGCGCAGCGGGTCCGGTCCGAGGCGACTGAGCAGTTTGTCGCGCTCCTCGCCGGTGATGACCTCGCAGACGGTCGCACCGCGCAGATCGGCGTACGCCGTCGCGCTCTGCAGCCTGAGCCGGACCTGACCGACCGGCTCGGGCACCGGAGCCGGGTGGATGTCCATCTTGCCGATCAGGCCGAGGTGGATGTGCAACCAGCCGGCGCCCTCGAAGTCGGCGAGGAAGTGCTTGCCGTGGGCCTCGGTCTGCCGCAGGACGTGCCCGTTGAGCAGTGCGGCGCCGTCGACGAACCGGCCCTGCGGGCTGGACGCCTGGACCATTCGACCGCCGAACGCGTCCCAGACGTCGTTCGCCAGGCGGTGCAGGGTGTGACCTTCAGGCATGATTCCTCATTTGGCGTCCTCCCTGACCCTCACAGCCAGGGATTTCTAACTACTACGCGGACGTAGCAGGTTGTGGTTCACGCTTCAGCGAGACCCGGACGGGCGTCCCTCGGCGTGCGCTGACGGCCCGTCCAGCCGCGATATTAACTGCCGCGTTCACATCGGCGTTTGCCTGGTGGCTGCAGGCCACGCATCGGAAGACCGCTTGACTCTCGCGGTTTCCCGATGCGCAGTACCCACAGGCGGCGCAGGTCTGCGACGTGTATGCAGGGTTCACTCTCTCGACCCGCCCTAGCGCCTTGTGCTCCAGGCGCCGGACGAGCATCCCCCCAGGCGTTGACCAGAATGCCGCGATTCAGTGCGGCTTTAGCACGACGCCGGTTCATCAGGTGCGCGCCTGGTTGCTCGGGGTTGGCTTTTGGCTTCGGCCGCCGGGTCAACTGGGTGATCCGAAGGTCCTCCACGCGGATGACGTCGAAGCGCCGGGCGAGGTCGGTGCTGGTCTTCTCCGTCCAATCCTTACGCCGGTCACCAGCTCGAGCCGACAGCATTGCGATCGCAGCCTTGACCCGCTGGCGCCGCTTGGAACCGGGGCTGCTGCGGGCGAGGCGGCGTTGCAGGTGCTTGAGTCGTACCTGCTCGCCCTCAGAGAGGTCAGGGCACTTCAGCAGCTCGCCGGTGGACAGCGCGGCCGAGACGGTGACGCCGCGATCCACTCCGACAACTGCGCCAGAGCCGGGCGCGGGTATCGGCTCGGGGATAGTCGCAAACGCAAGGTGCCGGCGGCCCCTCCGATCACGCTTGATCCGGTAGGACTTCGCTTCAGGCACGGCGCGCGAGAGCCGGAACCGCACCCAGCCGACCTTCGGCACGTTCACCGCGGCCCACTTCCGGTTCAACTTGACTACCCGGGATACCTCCGAGCCAACGATGCGGAATCCCTCGTGGATCTCGGCCCTGCGCCAGGTCGGTCGCTGGTGGGTGCCACGATAGAAGTTCTGGACAGCCTGGCCGAAGTCCCGTAGTGCCTGCTGCTGAATGGTTTGTACTCCGCGGCGCAACCAACTGAACGCAGCCCGTGCCTCGGTTAGCTGCCGACACTGCTTGGCATAACCTGGCGTTGGGCCCTTGTCGCGGGTCCAATCGACCATTGCTCGACCGCCAGGTTCCAGATGTACCGAGCATGCCTGCACTGCTCGAGCAGCGCAGCCCGCTGCGCGGGCGTCGGATACATTCGGAACCGCGACATGCCCGTATCCAATCAGCCTGGACCGACAGTTCCCGACTTCGAGGGGAGGCAGTCGCGGCGCTGCCCGCTTGAATGACGGGCCCAGCCGCGGCCAACCCAGTGACAGACGGAGCGAAGGGCCGGGCGCCCACTCCGGCCGTGGTCGGCACCGGCCGGTCGATGCGGGCCCGGGACGTCTCCCGGCCGCGTCGTGAAGAAGAACGCCGGCCGGTGAGAGAAAAGTCCGAGGACGATCAGGGCAAGGGCGGGAGCTCGCCGGTCGACTCGTAGTTCGACAGCATGTCGATCCGGCGCGTGTGCCGCTCCTCGCCGGAGTAGTCGGTGGCCAGGAACGTCTCGACGAACCCGGCCGCCTCCTCCTCGGAGTGCATCCGGGCGCCGACGCTGATCACGTTGGCGTTGTTGTGCTCGCGGCCGAGGCGTGCGGTGTCGGTGCTCCAGGCCAGCACCGCCCGGACCCCCTTCACCTTGTTCGCGGCGATCTGCTCGCCGTTGCCCGAGCCACCGATCACGATGCCGAGGCTGCCCGGATCGTCGACGACCGCTTGTCCGGTCCGCAGGCAGAACGGCGGGTAGTCGTCAACGGCGTCGTACACCGCCGGACCGTGATCCACGACGTCGTGCCCGGCAGCAGTCAGGTGCTGCACGAGGTGGTTCTTCAGCTCGAAGCCGGCATGGTCGCAGCCGATGTGCACTCGCATGGCGAGCAATCTACTTGTCAGCCTGCCTTGGTGCGCACGCCGCCCGGCACAGTCAGCTCCGCGGTCAGCTGCGTCACTACCGCATAGGCCTGCTCGTACTGCGTTCCGCTCGGGTGCAGCGTGAACACCGAGATGATGGTCCGGTCGTCCACCCCGACTGTCCCGGTCGTGTGGAGCGCATCGCTGACCAGATCCAGCTCCGACTTCGGCTTGGCCCGGTCCGACCGGTAGCCGCTCGACCCCCGAAACCCGGACCAGCCCTGCTTGATGCTGAAGTCCGGGGCGAAGACCGACGCGATCCCGAAGTACTGGTCGAAGCCATCGGTGCCGTAGCGGGTCGGCCGGTGCAGCAGGTCCATCACGTACGCCCGGACCGGCTGCGGAGCCCGGTCCAGGATGTATCGATAGATCCGGACCGTGTCGGCGGGAGTGATCGCGACGTACCCCCAGAAGCCCGGGTGGGTGGCGGGCGGTCCGGCCGTATGGGTCAGGCCGAGCCGCTCCACCATCCGCTCCACGATCGCCGCGCCGCCCAGCTCGTCCCAGTAGTAGCTGGCGGCGTCGTCGTCGCTGCTGCGCAACATGACCTCGAGCCGGTCGCGGTCAACCTGCGGGACGTCGTACCGCGGGCCGCGCTCCCAGAAGTAGTCCAGCACGATCAGCAGCTTCACCACGGACGCCGACCGGAACTGGTGGTCGGCGTTCAGCTGCTGGACGAACTGCCCGGTGTGGCGGTCGAACACCGCGACACCGGCGGTCACATCTGGGGGTACGGCGGTCATCTGGAACCTACTCACCACTTGACGAATTCCTAGGTGAGTAACCTTCGTTGTCCGGGGCCACCGATTTCAACCCCTGAACCGTCAGTCGAAGATCGGGCCGCGGTCGCGAGTGCGCTTGATCTCGAAGAAGCCCTCGGTGCCGGCCACCAGGCGAACGCCGTCCCAGAGCTTGCCGGCCGCCTCGCCCTTGGGCGCCGGCGTCACCACCGGGCCGAAGAACGCGGTGCCCTCGACGGCGATGACCGGCGTACCGACCTCCATGCCGACCTGGTCCATGCCGGCGTGGTGTGACTTCTTCAGCGCATCGTCGTACTTGTCGGTGCCCGCGGCCTCGATCAGCGAGGCCGGCAGACCGGCCTCCTCGAGCGCCTCGGCCAGTACCGCGTCGTCCTTGCCGCCGCGGCCCTCGTTGTGGATCCGGCGGCCGAGCGCGGTGTAGAGCGGCAGCAGGACCTCGTTGCCGTGCGCCTGCTCGGCGGCGATCAGCACCCGGACCCGACCGATCAGGCGATCCCAGTTGGCGTCGTGCTCCATACGTTCTTCGTTCAGGACGGCGAGGCTCATCACGTGCCACGTCGTCTTCACGTCCCGGACCTGCTCGACCTCGAGCATCCAGCGGGACGTCATCCAGGCCCAGGGGCAGGCCGGGTCGAACCAGAAATCTGCAGAGGCAGTCATATTCACCATCATACAAAGTTGAAGAACCCCAGATATCGTCTCGGTATCCAATACCCAATGTCGCGGGGAAACCCTCGGCGAACCCGAGAACCAGGTGCATAGGATGCGGACATGCCTGGAACCAACCTGACGCGCGACGAGGCGCGTTCCCGTGCGGGCGTGGTCAGTGACGTGACCTACGCGATCGAGCTCGACCTGACCGGTGCCCCGAGCGGCGCCCCCACGTTCCCGTCCGTGACCACCGTCACCTTCACCGCCACCGCCGGCGCGAGCACGTTCGCCGACCTGATCGCGGACAAGGTCCGCACGGTGACGCTGAACGGCGACGCCCTAGACCCGGACGTGGTGTACGACGGCGCGCGCATCCAGCTCGACGGGCTGGCGGAGCGCAACGAGCTCACCGTGGTCGCGGACTGCCTCTACTCCCGCACCGGCGAAGGGCTGCACCGCTCGGTCGACCCGGCCGACAAGGAGACCTACCTCTACACGCAGTTCGAGGTGCCGGACGCCCGCCGGGTGTTCACCACCTTCGAGCAGCCCGACCTCAAGGCCCCGTTCACCTTCACCGTCTCCGCCCCGGCCCGCTGGGCGGTCATCTCGAACGCACCGACCCCCGAGCCCACGACGTACACCGGTGAGAACGGCGAGGAGCTGGCCCGCTGGGAGTTCCCGCCGACCGAGCGGATCTCGACGTACATCACCGCGGTCGTCGCCGGTCCGTACCACGTGGTGACGGACGCGTACGAGGGTCCGCACGGGACGTACCCGTTGTCGCTGCTGTGCCGTCCGTCGCTGAAGGAGGCGCTGGACGTCGAGGACCTGTTCGAGGTCACCAAGCAGGGCTTCGCGCTGTTCGAGGAGGCGTTCGGGACGCCGTATCCGTTCCACAAGTACGACCAGGCGTTCGTGCCGGAGTACAACATGGGCGCGATGGAGAACGCCGGCTGCGTGACGCTGCGGGACGAGTACCTGTTCCGCAGCCGCACGACGCACGCGGAGCTGGAGTCCCGCGCCAACACCGTGCTGCACGAGCTGGCGCACATGTGGTTCGGCGACCTGGTCACGATGACCTGGTGGGACGACCTGTGGCTGAACGAGTCGTTCGCCGAGTGGGCCAGCCACTGGGCTCAGGTGGTCGCGACGACGAAGTACTCCGACGCCTGGACGACGTTCTGCAACGCCCGGAAGAACTGGGCGTACCGGCAGGACCAGCTGCCCTCGACGCACCCGATCGCGGCCGACATGATCGACTTCCACGCGGTCGAGGTGAACTTCGACGGCATCACCTACGCCAAGGGCGCGTCGACGCTGCGCCAACTGGTCGCCTTCGTCGGTGAGGAGACGTTCGTCACCGCGCTGAAGGAGTACTTCCACGACCACGCGTTCGGGAACACCGAGCTGGCCGACCTGCTCAAGCCGCTGGAGAAGGCGTCCGGGCGCGACCTCGACGACTGGACCGAGCGCTGGCTGCGGACCGCCGGCGTGAACACGCTGCGCGCCGACTTCAGCGTCGACGACGCCGGCGCCTTCACCTCGTTCGCGATCGAGCAGACCGCGACCGAGAAGTTCCCGGTACTGCGCCCGCACCGGCTCGCGGTCGGCCTGTACCGGCGGACCGACGCCGGCCTGGTCCGGACCGAGCGGTTCGAGGTGGACATCGACGGGGCGCGCACCGAGCTGCCCGAGCTCACCGGCGCGACCCAGCCGGACCTGGTGCTGCTGAACGACGACGACCTCACCTACGCGAAGATCCGGCTCGACGAGCGCTCCCGGACCACGCTGGTGGAGTCGATCGACCAGCTGACCGAGTCGTTGCCCAGGGCACTCGCCTGGGGCTCGGCCTGGGACATGACCCGCGACGCCGAGATGCCGGCCAGCCAGTACGTCGGCATCGTCCTGCGCGGTATCCGCGCCGAGACCGACCTCACCGGCGTCCGTTCGCTGCTCGCCCAGGCGAACAGCGCCGTCAACCAGTACGCCGCCCCGCAGAACCGGCCCGCCCTACGGGCCCAGCTCGAGGAGGCACTGGCCGGTCTGGTCGCCGACGCCGAGCCGGGCAGCGACCACCAGCTGGCGTTCGTCCGGGCCTACAGCTCGGCGGTGTTCTCGGCGGCCGGTGCCGACCGGATCGCCGGCTGGCTGGACGGACGTGACCTGCCGGAGGGTCTGGCCGTCGACACCGACCTGCGCTGGACGCTGATCGTCGCGCTGTCCCGGCTCGGCCGGATCGGTGCGGACGAGATCGACGACGAGCTCACCCGCGACACCACGATCACCGGACAGGAGCGGGCCGCGCAGGCCCGTGCCGCCCGGCCGACGGCCGAAGCGAAGGAAGAGGCCTGGCGGATCGCGGTGGAGTCCGAGGACACCCCGAACGAGACGCAGTTCCGGACCATCCTCGGCTTCCAGCAGCCCGGCCAGGAGGACCTGCTGCGGCCGTACGTCGAGAGGTACCTGAACGCAGCCAAGGACGTGTACACGCGGCTCGGCTCGTCGATGGGCGAGAACGTGCTGGTGTACCTGTCGCCACGGCACCTGGCGGACCAGGCCGCGCTGGACGCCCTGACCGGCTGGCTGGCCGCGGAGTCGTCGGTCGTCGACGCTCCGACCCTTCGGTACGTCACCGAGGCACAGGCGGACCTGACCCGCGCGATCGCCGCGCAGGCGACGGACACTGTCGTCTGACTCACAGCTCGGACAGGGCCGGTCTCATCGGAGACCGGCCCTGTCGCGTTGAACCTCCCCGTGCGGTAAGACTGGGTCGGTGCCCGCCTCCGACCCCGCCTTGGCCGGTGCGGCAGCTGTTGCGCTGACCGGACTCGCAGAGGCGTACCGACCCCGCCCAGTCACTCCCCTGATGCCCTGGCGGTACGCGCACCGCCTGGTGAAGCCGTACATCGTCACCGCGCGCGGACGGCAGTGGGACGACCACATGGTCGACGTAGCCCGCGACACTGCCACCCGGCAGCTCGAGTTCGACGACGCGATGGGGGCAGTCGGCCTCGGTGTCGTCGTACTGCACCTGGGCGACGACGGGATCTACCTGGTGGTGCAGAGCTGGGCGAAGGACTTCCAGTCCCGGCTGAGCATCTTCAGCGGCATGGAGGCCGACGACCTTCGCCCGGCCCCGATCGGCGCCGCACCGTGCGTGTGGGAGCTGGAGGTACTCAGCCACGAGCGCGCGTCGTACGTGAACCACATCCTCTCCGCCGACGTGGACGTGGACGCCTGGCTCGAAGACGCCCTCGACACCCGCCCGAAAGCCAGGCACGACGGCATCCCGTCCGGCACCTAGTCAGGCCGTCCAGGTCGAGATATTGCGCTTCCGGATCGTCCGACCCCGCTCGGTAAGGGTCAAACGATTGCTCGTCGGCAGATCGTGAGGAGGCGTGTGCGGTGCGCGATTCCCTTGCAGGGAAAGAGATTCTCCCCACCTGAGAGAGGCTCATTTATTCGGTCGTTCGGTTTAAGCTTCACGGACCATCCCTCCTGGGGTGGTCTGGGTGTTCTTGGGGAGGGGCCCTTGTCGTGACCCGCGTCGACCACCGGAAGCCGCCCGCTCGGGTTGCCCGGAGACAGCAGAAGACCGCTGCCAGGCGAAGTGCACCGGCCGCACAGCACGCACCAGCGGCACGGACTGCACCGGCCGCGCGGCCGCGGAAGGCTCAGCGTTCGCACAGCGCCATCGGCGCGGCAGTCGTGGCCGCGGCCGCGATGGTCGCGATCTTCGGGTTCATCCTGACCCGCGGATCGTCCGGGGACCCGCCCGCCGACGGGCTGCGGCTGGGATCGGGCACCGACAACGGCGCCGCGGCACCGGCAGCTCCGACCGCGAGCGGAAGCGCCACCAAGGCGGACCGCAAGCCGCCGGCGTCCTCAGCCGCACCGCGGGCCAAGGCGTCGACGACGACGCCTGAGGTGAACACCGGGCCGGTCTCGCCGAAGTTCAAGCGCGGCCAGTGGATCGCAGTGATCGACAAGTACCCGACCGACGTCGGCATGGCCGCTGACCAGAGCGCGAAGGACACCGCGGCGACGCTCACCCGGGCCGGGATCCCGGCGAAGGCGATGCTGGTCAACGGGCAGTACCCGGGGCTCACCAACAGCAGCTCGATGACACCGGTCACCAACACCTGGGTGGTCTACCTCGGCCCTGGCTCCTCGTCCGCGCAGATGCTCAACCTGTGCATGGATCCGCGCACGCAGGCGGCGTACTCCAACCCGGCCTGCCCGACCTACGAGCCGGCGGCCCCCGCAGGCGGCTGAGCTACGACGTCGGTGGCCAGCCGGGCATGCAGGTGAGAGTCGTGCCGCTTACCGGTCGGCTCGACGTAGTAGTCGCGCATCACGCCCTCCAGCTGGAAGCCGGCCCGGAGTGCGACATGGCATGACCCCTCGTTGACCAGCGAGTGGTCGAGTGAGATGCGGTGCAGACCGAGTCCGTCGGCCTCGAAGCCCCAGCGCGCAGCCGCGTCGAGTGCACGCGCACCGAGACGGCGACCGCGAGCCAGCGGGCTGACCCAGTACGCCGCGACGGCCTGGTCCGGGACGCGGTGGACGTCCCGGAGCGACACGTTGCCGAGCACCTGGTCCGTGGTGGCGTCCGCGATCGCGAAGATGGCACTGCCACGCGCCCAGCCGTCGATGCGAGGCTCCAGCCACCTGCGGGCGCGCTGGTCCGCAGGCGAGCGGATGACCGCCGTACCGGCGGTCCAGCGGAGGATGCCCGGATCCCGCAACGCCTCGGCCACCGCAGCCTCATCGGATCCGACGAAAGGACGCAGTACTACGTCGCCCAGGTCGATGCGCCGGGGCTCCAAGGCCGCCACTTGCTACAGCTTGTGCTGCTCGTCGCTGGCGTGCAGCAGCGGCGCCTGGTGAGCGTGCGTGCCCAGCTGCTGTACGCCGGTGACCAGACCGCCGGTCAGGTCGCCGGTGGCGAACGAGGTCTGCATGGTCAGCGCGGCCAGACCGGCGGCGGTGTCCGACAGCTGCCGCTTGGCCAGCGGGCCGGTGACGATCTCGAGACGGCGACCGGCGGGGTCGACGTACACCAGGACGGTGCTGTCCGGGTCGTCCAGCTCGTCCAGCAGCTCGAGAGCGAACGGGCGGGTCTCGGAGTCCGCACCGCCGACATACACGGAGAAGTGCAGGCCGGAGACCTCCTCGGCGTACCGGACCGCCTTCTCGATGTCGTAGAGCTGGTCAGGGGTGAATGCGTCACCAGCTGGCACTTGCGCCTCCGGTCGTGCGGGCGACGCCGGTGCCGGCGGTCGCGGTGGCACCCGGCGCGCTGGTCAGCTCAGGCAGCTCGGGCAGGTTGGCCGGGTCCGGCTTGGTCGCCGTCGGTCCGTTGATCCAGACCGGCGGGGCCCACCAGGACAGCCCTGGACGGTACCGCGGCCCGTTCGCGATCGAGGACGCGAACACCAGCAGCGCCAGCACTGCGACAACCAGCACAGGGATCCCGACGAACACCAACAGGGAGTGCCCGGACAATTGAGGTATCACGCCCCGAAGCCTAGTACCCGGCAGACCGCGGCCGCCCCAGGGCCTCACCCCAGAGCGACCGCAAGTCCACCAACAGCTCAGCAGCCGCCGCAGTTGTAGTACGTCACGTCCCAGTGGCTGCCCTCGTTGGCGTAGATGTTGCCGGCGCCGGAGCGCCACTGCGGGTAGCCGTCACCCCGGTCGGCGATCCGGGTGAAGTTGTTGTGGACGTAGTTGGTGACACAGGTCGTGATGGCGATGTCGACCTTGTAGCCGTTCCAGTGGCTGTACGTGCCGCTGGCGTGGCCGGTCTCGGTGCCACCGGTGATCCGGATCGCGCATCCGCTCGACTGCCTCAGCGTGCGGACGCCGTACACGGTGCTGTCGTTGATCTGGTCGAACGACGTGCAGGTGGCGTTGTTCCGGTTGGAGCAGTTGCCGGTGGACGACCAGGTGATGCCGGCGGCCGAGAAGATCGCGGTCGCCTGGGCGTGCGTCATCTTGGTCAGGGCCGATGCCTGCTCGACCGCCACCACACCGGGCAGCAGGCCGACGAGTACGGCGACGACGGGGACGACGACGCGACGGAGCAATGACTTCATGGGGACACTCCTTGAAATATGGGGCGGTTATTTCAAGGAGTGCCCTGCCCAGGAAAGATATTGGCGAAACGTCAGATTGAATTAGAAATTAACATCCGAGCACTGGTAGAAGGCGTTGGCGGTGTCGGCGATGGTCCAGACCGCGAGGATCATGTGCCGCCCGGTCCGGCCGGTCGGGATGGTTCCGGGGTGGGACACGTCCGTTGCCGGGCGGGCCCCGTTCATCGGGACGGTGAGGAACGGGTTCAGGTCGAGCGCGGACCGAGTCAGGGGCTGACTCGGATCCCAGCCCTGCTTGGTCATGTAGTACTTGAAGTCGGTGGTCGAGTGGGCCGCGGTCAGATGCCAGCTGAATGTGAATCCCTGACCGCCCTGGAGTTGGGTGGCCGGCCAACTCCCGCCGCGCTGATCGTCGAGCTCGGCGAACTGCGGCAGTCCCGCCGAGCAGAGCTTCTCGTCAGCCGGTCCGGCCTCCGGGAACCCCTTGGGACCCTCCACGCTCTGCGGCTCCCACTGGATCTGCCCGCAGTCGGTGACGACTCCGTCCTGACAATTCTTGGCCCGGCTGATCGGCCCGGTCGTATAGCCGTGCCCGTAGGCGAGCGGCACCGATGTGCACACCGTCAGCGCGAGCGCACCAATGGCAATTCCGGTCATACTGAGTTTCCGTTGTCGCAGCATGCGAGCTCCTTCAACTGCTGGGGCGGTGGACAGCGAAGGAAGGCGCCTCCTGCTCAATAGAAAACAACCGTTCAAATCTATTGTCAACGGTTGGTGAGCAGGTGAATACAGAAAGCTATCTGTTCAGTGCCCCGATGAGCCGACGGAGGCGGTGGTTGTTGGGCAGGTCCTCGACCAGGACGGGCTCGCCGTCGGGGCCGCCCAGCGGGATCCGCCAGTTGGGGTACTCGTCCGTGGTGCCCGGCTGGTTCTGGGTACGGCGCTCGCCGACGGCATCGGTGAGCGCAACGCCGACCAGCTTCGCAGGCGTGTGCGCCACGTACCTGTGCAAGGCCTCCACGATCCGCTCCACGTCACCATCGGTGTTGCTGAGCAGGTGACGCTCGCGGAGCGCGTTCAGCCAGGCGTCGCGGTCGGCCTCGTCGACGGCCAGCTCCTCGGCCACCGGGCGAGTCAGCAGACCGAGCCGGTTGCGCAGCTCGACGTGGTCCCCTGCCAGGTACCCAGCGGTCGGCGGCAGGTCGTGGGTGGTCACGGTGGCCAGGCACAGCTCCCGCCAGCGCTCCGGTGCCAGCGGCTTCCCATCCGCGTCCCGCTCGAACCACAGCACCGACGTACCGAGGATGCCGCGCTCGGTCAGGTAGTCGCGCACCCATGGCTCGACCGTCCCGAGGTCCTCGCCGATCACGGTCACGCCGGCGCGCTGCGCCTCCAGCACGAGGATCCCGACCAGCGCCTCGTGGTCGTACCGCACGTACGTCCCCTCGGTCGGCCGCTCCGGCGAAGTCACCCACCACAGCCGGAACATCCCGAGGATGTGGTCGATCCGCAGTCCACCACCGTGCCGCATCACCGCCCGCACCAGGTCCCGCCAGGCGGCGTACCCCGTCTCGGCCAGCGCGTTGGGCCGCCACGGCGGCTGCGACCAGTCCTGCCCCTGCTGGTTGAACGCGTCCGGCGGTGCGCCGACATGGATGTTCGGCGCCAGCACGTGCTGCAAGGCCCAGGCGTCCGCACCATCCGGATGCACACCAACCGCAAGATCGTGGACGACGCCCAGCGACATGCCAGCCGACTTGGCCCGGGCCTGCGTCCGCGCAAGCTGCTCGTCCAGCTGCCACTGCAGCCAGCAGTGGAACTCGACCGTGTCCGGATTCTCGTTGCGGAAGGCAACAACAGCCGGCGACACCGGCTCCTGGAGCTCCTCCGGCCACTTGCTCCACTCCGGCCCGTGCACGTCCGCGATCGCGGCCCAGGTGGCGAAGTCGATCAGCCCCTGGCTCTCCCGGTCGCAGTACGCGCCGTACTCCGCGATCCGCCCGACCGACGGCTGCACCCGGAACAGCAGCTGCAGCGCCTCGCGCTTCGCCGCCCACACGGTGTCCCGGTCGAGCGCGGTCACGTCCTCGCTGAGCACCCGCGCCTGCAGCGCCAGCGTCCGGACCCGGTCCCGCTCGGCCGGCGCGAGGTCGCCGTACTCGTCGATGTCCTCGATCCGCAGGTAGATCGGGTTCGCGAAGCGCCGTGACGCCGGCAGGTACGGCGAGGGCTCCATCCGGCCGGCCAGCTCAGCGGCGTGCAACGGGTTCACGAGCACGAACCCGGCACCTAGGTCATGCGCCGACCACGCGGCCAGATCGCCCAGATCGTGCAGATCGCCGATACCCCAGGACCGCCGCGAGCGAACGGAGTACAGCTGCAGCACCCAACCCCAGGCCCGCTGCAGCTTCTCGGGCTCGAGCTTCCGCGGCGTGACGATCAGTGTGCTGACCGAGATCTCCGGATTGGTACCGATGCGCGCGCACAGCCGGTGGTAGCCGAGCGGCAGGTCCCCAGGCAGCTGGAACGTCGCCTCGCCCACCTGTACGCCGTCGATCCACACCGGCTCGACCCAGTGCTCCTGCTGCGGGATGTCCCGTCGCTGACCGCCGTCCTCCAGGTCGACCCACACCTCCGCCGCCGACCCGTGCGGCAGGTGTACGGCGAACCAGGGCGTCCACCCCTCCCGCATCACCACAGTGGCGGGCAGCGTTCGCCGCCAGCGCGCGTCCTGGTGCTCAGCAAGGGCAAGGGCCGCCCTGTCCGGCGTGGACGCGTCCACACCGAGAGCCGCGAGTACGTCGGCCACGACCTCGCTCGAGACGATCACATGCTCGCCTTGCCAGTTCCAGTACTCCGTCGCCACGCCATGGGCAACCGCTAGCTCGACAAGGGCCGCAGTGGGAGCTGTCACCCCAGCGAGTCTGCCGCATCAACCGCGCCAACGCGTAAACGGCGCGCGCCACGTCACTCGTTCGAGCGGCGCCGGCTGAGCATCAGTACGGCCAGAAGGAGTACGCCGCTGGCCACGACCAGTCCGATCGCCACGCCGGCCATGTTGTCGGTCAGCTGGTACAGCGACGTCGGCCAGATGACCAGGAGGATCGCACAGCCCACCACGGCGTACGCCGAACGCCGGGTGCGACCGTATGCGACCAGCAACGCCGCAGGGCCCGCCGTACCGACGGCCAGTGCCATGATCTCGCCGCGCTCCTGCACCAGCCAGCAGATCGACGAGCTGAACATCGCGGCTCCGGCCAGTGACCAGGATGTCACCTGGTCCCGCACCAGGCCGAGCATCGCGAACACGAAGGCGACGATGATGAATCCGGTCCCGGCGATCCCCGCGCTGTTCGCCGCCGAGCCGGCGTCCGGAGTGAGGACGTCTGCCGTGATCACCAACACACCGACGGCCAGGATCCCAAACGTTGCCACTAGCAACGATGACCCCTCCAGCCACCACAAGCCCACCGAGGCCAGCGCGAGCGCGACCACCACTCCGATGACCCGCCCGGTCTCCCCCTCGATCGCCACGAACGTCGCGAAGCCGGCCACACAACAGCCCAGTGACGCGAGCGCCGAGCTCAGCTGCTCGTGGCGCCGCATGAACGCAAGCACGATGGCAGCGCCGAGCAGCACGACCGCCGCCGTCGTCCCGGTGCTGACCCGGGCCGCGCGACCCATTTCGCCCCAGTTCGCCAAGGTCAGGAGCGCGACCGCGCCGAGCAGCAGCGCGCCGCCGATGTAGCCGAGCACCTCGACCAGGGCGTTCGGATGCGCCTCGGCCGGCGGCGTCTTCGGCTTGGCCGGCTCGGGCGCCTGGGTCTTCGATTGCGGATGCGGACGACCGGGGTCGGCGAGCGCCGCGTCGAGCTCGGCGTCGGCGGCGTCGCGGATCGAGTCGGCCTGGTACTGGCGCAGCACACCAGCGCTCACGAGCCTGGACAGCTCGTCATCCAGCCGGCTCGACATGCGATCGTGTCTCCTTGTCAGCCTTACTAAGATCAGGCGGCGAGATGCCTATTCTGACCAGCTACCTTCTGTCCCCGTTCAGTCACCCCCTGTCTTCCCGCTTGTTGTCGCCTCCGGACGCCTTTCCAACGTTCTTCCGGACCGGCAACGACGGCAAGCTGGAGGTCACCGACCAGATCGTGGTCGTCCCGGCCCGGATCGCGGGACTGATCATCGGTTTCTTCGTGCTCCGCTGGCTGCTGCACAAGGTGATCCGGCGGTTCGCCCGCCGGACCGGCAACGGCGCCGTCGCCGGCGTGCTGGCGAAGTCGAAGCGCGGCCAGGAGTTCGTCGAGAACACCCTCGCCAACGAGCGCCGGTCCCAGCGCGCGGAGACGATCGCGTCGCTGTTGACCAGCACGGTCACCATCGTGCTGACCGCCGTCCTCGTGGTGATGGTGCTGGCCGAGCTCGGCTTCAACATCCTGCCGGTGATCGCGTCCGCCAGCATCATCGGCGTGGCGCTCGGCTTCGGCGCGCAGACGCTGGTGAAGGACTTCCTGGCCGGCGTGTTCATGATCTTCGAGGACCAGTACGGCGTCGGCGACCTGATCGACATGGAGAAGGCGACCGGGACCGTGGTCGCGGTCGGCCTGCGGATCACCACCCTGCGCGGTGAGGACGGCACCACCTGGTACGTCCGCAACGGCGAGGTGGTCCGGATCGGCAACCTGACCACCCGCGACCCGGACAGCGCAGCCTCCTCCGGCGTCGGCTCCGCCACCGAGAAGGAAGAACAGGCCGCTACGGGCGACGAAAGTGTGGCGAGCGGAACGCAGGACGAAGCCCGAGGTTGAGGTAGAGCCGCTCTGCGTCCGACCCCTCGACCACCTGCAGTGTGAGCCGCCCACCGGCCGCGTCCCGCCGAGCCTGCGCCAGCAGCGCCGTCGCGAGCCCGCGCCCCCGGTACTCCGGTTTGGTCGCGACTGCGTAGACGCCGGCCACCGATGCGGTCCGAAACACGAGCGTGCACGACGCAGGATCACCATCGACCCGGAGCAGATACAGCGACTGGTCGGGCGCGCGGTAGTTCTGCACAGCCCGCTCGACAAACATCTTCTGCCACCAGTCGTAATCCGGCTCCCCCACCTCGAGAAACGCCGCGCCCTGCACCTCGGCGAACCCGACCGCGTCCGCCTCCGAGTTGATGGCCTCGACCAGCTCTCCCTCCGCTGCCCCAGCCGGCGCCTCCATGTGCACCAGGACCTCAGCCGGTTCGAAGCCCGCGGCGGTCAGGCGGGCGGCCCATCCCGCACCGCTCCACGGCACCAGCCGGACCGCGGACGTCCCGGTCGGGAGCTCAGCGGTCGAGGAGAGCGGGATCCACGCCGAGAACTCGTCCGATTCGCCGACCACCTCGATCGCCTCGGCCGAACGGAGCACCTCACCGCGATGGGCCGCGAGAAAGGCCAGGTGGTTGTCGAGCAAGGCGAAGTCGTCGGGCATGCGAACAGTCTGCTCGACGCCACCGACAGAACTGGGCTCCGGTTATTGACCCCGTCCACAATTAATAGGAAACTTTCCTAACCCTTGCCCGCCCCCAAGGATCGGAGTTCGAAATGCGCAGGTTCAAGATCGCCGTCGCGGCGCTCGCAGCCGGCACTTTGGCGCTCGGCGCCGCCGTTGCTGCTCAGGCGTCCACCCAGCAGGTCCAGGCCGACCCGGCCGGCATCGGCGCCGCGCCGTACGAGTACCTCGGCTGGGGTAACCCGCAAAAGCCGGCCGACGTGATGAAAGCCGCCGGCAACAAGTGGTTCACACTGGCCTTCATCCTGTCCGACGGCGGCTGCAACCCGAAGTGGGACGGCGACCGCGCGCTGACCGGCGGCTCGGACCAGACCGCGATCAACAACATCCGGGCCGCGGGCGGCGACGTCATCCCGTCGTTCGGCGGCTGGTCGGGCAACAAGCTCGGTGAGAAGTGCACCTCGGCCTCGGCACTGGCCGGGGCGTACCAGAAGGTGATCGACGCCTACAAGCTGAAGGCGATCGACATCGACATCGAGGACACCGAGTTCCACAGCGCCGCGGCCCGGCAGCGGGTCGTCGACGCGCTGAAGACCGTGAAGAGCAAGAACTCCGGGATCAAGACGTACATCACGATGGGCACCGACCAGACCGGCCCGGACTCGTCGGGCGTCGACCTGATCAAGAAGGCCGCGGCCGCGGGTCTGGCCAACGACGGCTGGGTGCTGATGCCGTTCGACTTCGGCGGCGGCTCGACCAACATGGCGACGCTGACCCAGAAGGCCGAGGAGGGCCTCAAGGGCCGGCTGAAGACGGCGTACGGCTACTCCGACGACACGGCGTACCGGCACATGGGGATCTCGTCGATGAACGGCAAGACCGACGACGGCGAGACGGTCCGGCTGCAGGACTTCAAGACGATGCTCGCCTACGCCCAGCAGCATCACCTGGCCCGCTTCACGTTCTGGTCGGTCAACCGCGACCGGGCCTGTGGCGGCAGCAACAACGACGGTGACTCGTGCAGCGGGATCTCGCAGAGCGCGTACGACTTCACCAAGGTCGTCGCCCAGTTCCACGGCTGACGGCAAACGTCCGGCGAACCCACCTGGGTTCGCCGGACGGTGTGGTGTCTGGATCAGGCCGTGAAGGTGACGTCCAGCGTGATCGGGACGGCGGACAGCGCCTGCGAGACCGGGCAGTTCTTCTTCGCGCCCTCGGCGTACTCCGCGAACTCGTCCGCGGTCAGGCCCGGGACGTTGCCGTTGACCGACAGCTTGATGCCGGTGATGCCCTCACCCGGCTGGAAGGTGACGTCGGCCTGGGTGTCGATCGACGTCGGCGCGTGGCCCGCACCGGCCAGCGCGTGCGACAGCGCCATCGAGAAGCAGGTGGAGTGCGCCGCCGCGATCAGCTCTTCCGGGCTGGTCTTGCCGTTGGCGTCGTTCGCGCGGGAGGCCCAGGTGACGTCGTAGGTGCCGACACCGGAGGACTCGAGAGCGACCTGGCCGGCGCCCTCCATCAGCGAGCCTTCCCAGTGGGCCTTGGCCGTACGAGTGGTAGCCATGCTCGTGTTGTCTCCTTCGAAGAGAGGTTCAGCGGCCGGACACGTCGATCGCGCCCGGGTACTGCGGTTCGTCGGTGTTCACCATGCTGTGCGCGGCCATCACCATGTAGCGCCAGATCTCCTCGTCGCGCTCGGGCGACAGGCCGATCTCGTCCAGTGCGGCCCGCATGTGGCCGAGCCACCGGTCCCGTGCGCTCGGGGTGACGGCGAACGGGGCGTGCCGCATCCGCAGCCGGGGGTGCCCGCGCTGCTCGGAGTAGGTCTTGGGACCGCCCCAGTACTGCTCCAGGAACATCCGGAAGCGCACCTCGGCCGGACCGAGGTCCTCCTCCGGGTACATCGCCCGCAGTTCCGGGTCGGCGGCCACACCGCGGTAGAACGCTGCCACCAACCGGTGGAAGGTGTCCGCCCCACCGACGGCGTCGTAGAAACTCTGCTGCTCGCTCATGTCGTGTTCAGTCTCTCAAGTCGCCACAACGTGCTGGAGGAGGGCTGCCCGTTCGGCCTCTCCCAGCTGCCGCTTCGCGTGCGTCTCACCGTCCACGACGACCAGTACGGACTCCGCCTTGGCGTACACGTCGTCCGACTCTCCACTGCGATCCACGATCCGCGACCCGAGTGTGTACGACGACGTACCGACCGATGCGATCCACACGTCGACGTCGTACGGCGGGTGCCGTAGCAGGATCGGTCGCAGGTAGTCGACCGTCTGGCTGACGAGCACACACGGGTACTGCGCGAAGAAGTCCCCCGTGGTGCCCATCACCTGTGCGAGGAACGCGATCCGGGCTTCCTGCAGGTAGTCGAAGTACCGCACGTTGTTCACGTGGTCGTAGGAGTCGATGTCGGACCAGCGGACCAGCACCTGGTACGTGAACGTCATGCGCCCACCAGCTTGGACAGGGCGTCGCGCTCGACCGGGGTGATCCGGCGCAGCCGATTGGCGCTGAAGTCGAACGGGACCAGCCGTGTGCGCGCCTCCACATAGGTACGGCGTTCGGGCTCCGCGTCGAGGATCTCGTAGTCCACCATGAACGAGGCGGCCTTGATCTCGCTGATCCACAGCTCGATCCGAACCGGTTCAGGACGGAACAGCAGCGGCGCCCGGTACTGGACCTCGTGCCGCGCCACCAGCAGACCGGTCTCGAGGGCGTCCGCGCCGAGCTCCTTGGCCGTGCGGAACAGGAAATCGACCCGGGCGTCCTGGAGATAGTCGACGTACCGGCCGTTGTTGACGTGGCCGAGCGCGTCCATGTCTCCCCAGCGCAGCGGGCAGTGGTAGACGTGGCGGTTGTGATGATCCACACGGCGATCATCGCATCCGGGGTGCTCCCCGGGTGACGGAGCGTGGGTAATGTCATCTCCGGCAGACCAGTGAACCGATGGGAGCGGTGGATGACCGAGCAGCGGGTGGCGATCGTGACCGGGGCAGCCCGGGGAATCGGCGCGGCCGTCGCGCAGCGGCTCGCCCAGGACGGGAACGCCGTCGCCGTCATCGACCTCGACGAGGGCGCCTGCGAGGCGACCGTGAAGGCCATCACCGAGGCCGGCGGCAAGGCGATCGCCGTCGGCGCCGACGTCAGCAAGGCCGACCAGGTCGCCGCCGCGGTCGAGCGGGTCGCGGCCGAGCTCGGCGCGCCGACGATCCTGGTCAACAACGCCGGCGTACTGCGGGACAACCTGCTGTTCAAGATGTCCGAGGACGACTGGGACACGGTCATGTCGGTCCACCTCAAAGGCAGCTTCCTGATGTCGAAGGCCTGCCAGGCGCACATGGTCGAGGCCGGTTACGGGCGGATGGTCTTCCTCTCGTCCACCTCGGCGCTGGGCAACCGCGGCCAGGCGAACTACGCGTCCGCGAAGGCCGGCCTGCAGGGCCTGGCGAAGACCCTCGCGATCGAGCTCGGCAAGTTCGGCGTCACGGCCAATGCGATCGCACCTGGTTTCATCGAGACCGACATGACGGCTGCTACCGCGGCCCGGGTCGGGGTCGACTTCGAGGAGTTCAAGAAGGCGACCGCGGCGACCATCCCGGTGAACCGGACCGGCAAGCCGGAGGACATCGCCGCAGCGGCGTCGTTCTTCTGCAGCGAGGAGGCCGGCTTCGTCTCCGGCCAGGTCCTGTACGTCGCCGGCGGACCGCGCAACTAAGGGAGGTCGAGAATGCCCCAGACCTTCACCGGCGTCGACGAGGTCGCGCACGCGGTCGGTACCCCGCTCGGCGAGAGCGAATGGCTCGAGATCACCCAGGAGCAGGTGAACCAGTTCGCCGACGCGACCGGTGATCACCAGTGGATCCACGTCGACGTCGAGCGCGCCACGCAGGGGCCGTACGGCGGGACCATCGCCCACGGTTACCTGACCCTGAGCCTGATCGCCCGCTTCGGCGACGAGCTGTTCAAGGTCGACGGCGTGACCGCGAAGCTCAACTACGGCGTCAACAAGGTCCGGTTCCCCGCCCCGGTCCCGGTCGGCAGCCGCGTCCGCGCCGGCGCCTCGATCGCCAACGCGGTCGAAACCCCGGCCGGCGTCCAGGTCTCGCTGAACTGGGTCATCGAGCTCGAGAACTCCACCAAGCCCGCCTGCGTCGCGGAAACCGTCGTACTGCTGGTGCCCTAAAGCGGGCAGATCAGGACCGCGTGGGTGGCGATGCGGTCGTAGCCGAGCCACTCGTTGACCGCGAGCATCGGGGCATTGCCGTCGTAGTTCGCCGCATAGGCGCCCCGGACACCGATGTCGGCGGCGCGGTGCAGGGCCGCGCTCTTCACCAGCTTCGCCAGCCCACGACCGCGGTACTCCGGCATGGACGAGGTCATCCGCGACCAGATCTTGGCGTGATCACCGTGATTGCGCGTGAAGGCGATGACCTGGCCCGCGTGTACCGCGGCCACGCTCACCTCGCGGACCAGGTCCGGTGAGTTCCAGATGTCGGCGAGCCAGGCGTCGTACGGCTGGGAAGGGATCTTCGCGTCCCCCGGTTTGGTGCGTTGGGCGACCTCGTCGGCGGCGTGCAGCAGGCGCGGATCGACCTCGGTGAACGGCACCAGCCGCACTTGGCTCGGGACTTCGGGAAGGTCCGGCGCCTTGCGCGGGTCAATGCCCGCGTAGTGCACCTGCCGGGTCTGCCGGTAGCCGAACTGCTCGGCCCACTCGACACTCGCCGGGTCGGCAAAGACCCGCGCCGAGGTCGCCCCAGCCGCGCGCAGGTCCGCGTGCGTTGCTTCCAGCAACCACGTCCCGATACCGCGGCCACGGTACTCCGGCCGGACCAGCAGCCGCAGCTCGCCGTCCAGTGGATCCGAGCCGCCGATCAGTGCGCTCGATGCCCAGCCCACCAGTTCGCCGTCGTCCAGCGCCGCGAACGCGGCTCGCCCGGGAGCGGCCGGCGAAGTCAGTCGACGGGTCAACGAACTCCGAGTGACCACCAGGTACGGAACGAGTGCGTCGTGCAGCGCGACGACTGCCTCGACATCTCCCGGGCCCGCCGCCCTGATCTCCATCCGATCTCCTTGGGAACTCCGACGTCCCACGGAACATAGCGCCATTTCAGGTGCATACCGGAACTAAACCGATTACAGCTCTGTCTCAGAGGATTCTCAGCGTAGCGCCCGGCGCTCACCGAGCACGAGACGAGAGCCGGTGATGTCGAAGCTCATCCGGTAGCGATCCAGGTACCCAGTACCCACCAACCCATCGTGGATGATGTTCTGGAACTGGGCTCGCGGCGACGCCTGTGCCGTCTCAGGTGCCGCGGCGAGATGCACGCTGCCGGCAACTGTCACCCAATGGCGCGTCCACGCGTAGCCGGTCTCGTCCGTTCCCGTCCGGGTCAGCACGTCCGGACCATCGAGGTCGACCCCGCAATCCACCGCGAAGCGCGTATCCAGGATCAGGCTGTCCGATCCGGTGTCGACCTCGACGCTGATCTCCCGGCCGTTGGGCAGCACCAGCCGGGCGAACGGATCGGCCGACACCGGCTCCCGCCGTACCTCGAGCGGAATCTCCGGGCCATCGGCCACGAACGTCTCCCGCGGCTGCACCGTCAGCGTCATCGCATCGGGATCCGTGGTGACGACCTGACCTTCGAAGAACGTCGGCCCGAGGATGCCGGCGAAGGCGTTCGGATCGTTGGGGTCACCAAGGTCGACCATGCCCGCGACATGCCCGTCGACCACATGGTCGCCGAGTTCCATCCGCGGCACCCGGACCAACGGGGTCTCGACCACCTGCCCGGACATCCGCCGGCCACTGAACGTCTCACCTGTCATTGCCGGGTCGAGATGGTCGGCGATCGCCGAAGAGATCACGGTGATGCCGATACCGGTGTCGACGAGAAACGGCCAGTCGCGGCCGCCTGTCGTCACCCGCACCCGGACCAGGTGCTGCAGCCGGTCGAAGCCGATACTCGTCAAGTTACATCGCTTACGGGACACTAGCTGTCCAGAGTCTTCAGCAACCCGAGCTCGGTCTGCACCCGGCGGTAGCCGAGCCAGTTGTTGATGGCAAGCATCGGCCCGTTCTCGTCGTCGTTCGAGGTGAAGGCGGCGGTGATCCCAGCCGCCGCGGCCCGGCGGAGCGCGACGGATTTCACCAGCTTCGCCAGCCCGCGACCCCGATGCCCCGGAACGGTACCGGTCATCCCCGACCACATCCGGTCGCCGTCGGTCTCGACCAGGGTGAACGACGCCATCTCGTCACCGGCCATCGCCCCGACGCTCAGCGACCTGTCCAAGGACGGGTTGTTCCAGATCTCTTCGACCCACCGGTCGAACTCGATCGAGTCCATCGGTGAGTCGGTCGGCTCGTCCAGTGCCGCGATCGTGTCAGCGGTGTACGCCGCGCGCGGATCGACCTGGTCGAACGTGAGCACCTCGATGCCGGCCGGTGTCTCCGGCTGCTCCGGCAACGACGTGAGCTCGACGCCGGCAAAGTGCATCTGCCGGGTGCCGTCGTACCCGAGGTTGCGGGCGAACTCCAGGCCGTCCGGGTGGACGAAGGTCCGCACCCTGATCGCGCCGACCTCGGTCAGGTGCTGGTGCAACCGCTCGGCCAGCTGGCTGCCGATGCCCTGCTTGCGATGATCGGGATGCACGAGCACACCCACTTCGCTCTCGCCCGGCTCACTCGTCCAGACGGTCAGGCCGGCCGATCCCCAGGCGACGATCTCGCCGTCCCGTTCGGCGACCAGTGGCAGGTAGCGCTGCCCCGGCGACTGGACGGTGATGATGTGCCGGATCGCCGCCGGAGACATCGCTTTATACGGGTAGACCACCCGCCGGACGGCCGCCACCGCCTCGGCGTCCTCAGCAACGGCTTGTCGCACCACAGCCCGCGTCGTCATGCCCGGACCCTAACCAGCACGCCGTACCCACGCCATGCATTAACAACCAGCAACGTGATCGCAACAGCGGCGAGAGTCTCGTGATTCGGCTGTGTAGCGGACTCGTACTAGAGTGACGCGGTGCTGTCGGACTGATCGCCCCGACCGCCGGAAGTGCCATCGTGGTTGCACGCGACGGGGTCACCGGCGGCGGGGCGTCCGCATTTTCAGCCTTGACCCTGTTCGGACGTCAGGCGTAAACAACAACCATGCAGATTACCGACGGCGCCTCGGCAGCACGTACCTTCGCGGACCTGATGGTCTCCGACGAGCCTCGCCCGGAGTACGCCGACTCCTTCCAGCCGTTCGCTCCACTGATCGGCAGCTGGGATCTCGACGTCGCCTGGTACGACGAGACCGGCGCCGTCACGCGGAAGACCAAGGGCGAATGGCATTTCGCCTGGGTGCTCGACGGGCGTGCGGTCGCGGACATCTGGATCACTCCGAGCCGGGCGGCCCGCGCCACCGACGGCGACGGCGAGTGGGGCCTGTCGATTCGCCTCTACGATCCCGAGCTGCAGGCGTTCCGCTCGACCTGGATGGGCCCGAAGGCCGCGTTCGTGATGCCGTTCATCGCCCACGCGACCGCGGACACGATCACCCTCGAGTCGCAGATCGCGAAGACCCGCTGGGCGTTCACCGGCATCACCGCGACCGGCTTCCACTGGCGCAACGAAGATGAAGATGCCGACGGCAACTTCATCCTCCGCCAGACCTTCGTGGCGACCCGTCAGCCGTAGGTCGCGACCGCCGCCTCGGCCAGCTGCAGCATCCGCGCACGGAGGTCTGCCGGCTCCAGCACCTCCAGATCACCGGCGAAGCCGAGCAGCACGCCACAGGCCGCCTCCTGGACCCGGAAGTGCATCCGCAGGTGCGGCCACTCGTCGTCCGTCGGCACGTCCCGCGCCACCTCACCCTTCGCGAGCATCGGACTGGCAATCCGCCGGATCAGCTCGACCCGCTCCGGCCGTACGCGGACCAGTACGTCGACCCCGACCGGCGACTGCCGCTCGAGCCCCGACCGCAGCCGCTCCCACTCCGCGCGTACGTCGAGCCCGTCGGGCCGATCCGCCAGCTCCTCCAGGATGTCGGCCTGCTCGACCCGGGACACCCGATACATCCGCGCCGCGCCACGATGCGCCGCCACGAGGTACCAGCGGCCGGCCTGCTCCACCAGTCCCCACGGATCGACGATACGGCGCTGCACGCCCTCGCTCGCGGACGCGTAGCGCAGCCGGACACGTCGGCGCTTGACCACGGCCTGCCGCAGTACCGGCAATGCACCGGTGTCCTCGGTCTCTGCGAACCAGCGCCGCCGGTCGATCACGATCGCACCGGACAACGCGTCTGCGTCCCCCTGCAACTCCACAGGCAGGGTCGCCGACAGCTTGCCCATCGCCGAGTGCAGTGCGTCCTGCAGACCGAGCTCCTCCGACAACGCCGCCCGCCCGGACCACGCGAACAACGCCTGCGCCTCCCGCGGCGTCAGCTCACTGACGTCCGCACGGTACCCAGGCAGCAATACACATCCCCCGTTGCGTCCGCGCTCGGAGTACACCGGCACGCCGGCCGCCGACAACGCCTCCATGTCCCGCATGACCGTCCGCGTGGACACCTCGAGCCGCTCGGCCAGGTCCCGCGCACTCAACCGCTCATGCCGCTGCAACAGCAGGATGATCTGCAACAACCGGTCCGCTCGCACGACTTCAGAATATGCGACAGAAGATGTCGCATATACCCCGCGAAGCTGTCTGCATGAACAACTTCGCGAACGACCCCCGTCCGATGTTCGTCCTCGCACTGGACCAGACCCAGGCGATGATCGACACCGTCGGCGCCGACGAACTGACTCTGCCGACCCCGTGCCCGGACTACGACGTCCGTACCCTCCTCGGCCACCTGCTCACCGTGGCCGGCCGGATCAACCTCGCGCTCACCGGCGGCAACCCGTTGGACATCCCAACGATCACGACCGGCGTCGACGACGTACCGTCCGCCTGGAAGGAACGCCGTACCGCGATCGACGGAACGCTGGCCGAGGACGGCGTACTCGGGCGGATCTGCACGCTGCCGTGGGGAACCCTGCCCGGAGCAGCCGCCATCGGCGCGTACACCGGCGAGCTCACGACCCACTCGTGGGACCTCGCGAAGGCGACCGGCCGGACCGACCTCTTGGACGACTCACTCGCCGTCTACTGCCTGCCCCTGGTGCAACGAGCCATCCCGGTCGAGCCGCGCGGCGGACACGTTCCCTTCGGCCCCGTCGTACCTGTGGCCGACGACGCGTCGCCGTACGACCAGCTGGCCGGCTGGCAGGGCCGTCGGCCCTAGACGATCCCGCCGTTCAGGGTCAGCCCGCCGTCAATGGTGATGGTCTGACCGGTGATCCACGACGCCTCGTCGGACAGCAGGAACCAGACCAGCGACGCGACGTCCTCCGGCAGGCCCAGCCGGCCCAACGGGTACGTCGACGCGACCTTGTCCTCACGTCCTTCGTAGAGGGCTCCGGCGAACTTGGTCTTGACCACCGCCGGAGCCACGGCGTTCACCCGGATCTCCGGAGCCAGCTCGACGGCCAGCTCCTGCGTGACCCGGGACAGCATCGCCTTGGTCGCGCCGTACCACCCGATGCCAGGTGACGGCGCCAGACCGGCCACCGAGGACAGGTTGACCACCGCCCCGCCATGCGCGCGCATCCAAGCGTCCCGGCAGGCCTTCACCCACGAGATGGCGGCCAGCACGTTGGTGTCGACCATCTTGGCCGCGACCGCCTGGTCGACGTCGAGCAGCTTCCCGTAGATCGGGTTGATGCCGGTGTTGTTCACCAGCAGATCGACCGACCCGTACGTCGCCACCGCCGCAGCAACCACCGCGCCGCGATGCGCGGGGTCGGCTGCATTACCTGCGATGGCCAGTGCGTGCTGACGTCCACCCAGCGACTTCACTGCCTCGTCGAGGGTCTCCTGCGTGCGGCCGGTGATCACCACGCGCGCGCCGTCGGCCACCAGCCGCTGCGCGACCGCCAGCCCGATTCCGCGGGACGCTCCGGTGACGATCGCCGTACGGTTCTCCAGCGTCATCAGCTGAGACGCTCGAGGACGACCGCCATACCCTGACCGCCGCCGACGCACATCGTCTCGAGCCCGAACTGCTTGTCCTCGAACTGCAGACCGTTCACCAGCGTGGTCATGATCCGCGCACCGGTCGAACCGAACGGGTGCCCGAGCGCGATCGCACCGCCGTGCACGTTCAGCTTGTCCTCGTCGATCCCGAGCTCGCGCGCCGAACCGATCACCTGGACCGCGAACGCCTCGTTGATCTCGACCAGGTCGATGTCGTTGATGCTCATCCCGGCCCGGGCCAGCGCCTGCTTGGACGCCTCGACCGGACCGAGGCCCATGATCTCCGGGGACAGACCGCTGACTCCGGTCGACACGATCCGCGCGAGCGGCGTCAGGCCGAGCTCGCGGGCCTTGGTGTCGCTCATGATCACTACCGCCGCGGCGCCGTCGTTCAACGGGCAGCAGTTGCCGGCCGTGACGGTGCCGTCGGGACGGAACACCGGCTTCAGCCCACTGACACCTTCGAGCGTCGTCCCCGCCCGCGGGCCGTCGTCCTTGCTGACCACGGTCCCGTCCGGCAACGTCACCGGGACGATCTCGCGCTCGAAGAAGCCGTTGCCGATCGCCTTCTCGGCCAGGTTCTGCGAGCGGACCCCGAACACGTCCTGCTCCTGCCGGGTGATGCCTCGCAGCGTCGCGACGTTCTCCGCTGTCTGACCCATCGCGATGTAGATGTCCGGGATCTGCCCGTCCTGGCGCGGATCGTGCCAGGTGTCGTTGGTCTCGGCGTACTTCTCGGTCCGTGCGACCGCGTCGGTGAAGACCGGGTTGAACGCACTCGGGTCACCGACCCCCGCCGAGCCGAAGTTCTTGTATCGCGACACGCACTCGACGCCGGCGCTGACGAAGATGTCGCCCTCACCGGACTTGATCGCGTGGAAGGCCATCCGTGCGGTCTGCGTCGACGACGCGCAGAACCGGTTCACCGTGGTCGCCGGCGTGTTGTCCCAGCCGAGCTGCACCGCGATCCGGCGGGCCATGTTGCCGCCGTGCTCGTCGTGCGGCTCCGCGCACCCGAGCGCGAGATCCTCGATCTGGTCCCCGGTCAGCCCGGCCTTCTCGACCGCCGCCTTGATCATCTGTACGGCGAGGTCGTCCGGCCGGATCGTGGTCAGCGACCCCTTGAACGCGCGGCCGATCGGCGAGCGGGCCGTGGACACGATGACTGCTTCAGGCATTGCCGGTCCTTCCTAGAGGCCGAGGTCGCGGCCGATGAGTTCCTTCATGATCTCGTTCGAGCCGGCCCAGATCTTCGTCACCCGGGCGTCGCGCCAGGCGCGGGCGACCCGGTACTCGTTCATGTAGCCGTAGCCGCCGTGCAGCTGGACGCACGCATCCAGTACCTCGTTCTGCACGTGGGCGCTCCACCACTTGGTCTTGGCCGCATCCACCGCGGACAACCGGTCCTCGTCGTGCGCGACCACGCCGTTGTCGACGTACGCCTGCGTGACCTCGACCTTGGTGACGAGCTCGGCGATCAGGAACTTGTTGTACTGGAACGAGCCGACGGACTGCCCGAACGCCTTGCGCTGCTTCACGTACTCGATCGTCTCGTCGAGGATCTGGGTCGCGTGAGCGATGTTCGACACGGCGGCGCCGATCCGCTCCTGGGCCAGCCGCTCCATCATGTGGATGAAGCCGCGGTCGAGCTCGCCGAGCACGTTGTCGTCGGCGATGAACAGGTCCTCGAAGAACAGCTCCGACGTACCCGACTCGGTCTGGCCGACCTTGTCCAGCTTGCGGCCGCGAGCGAAGCCCTCCATCCCCTCCTCGACCACGAACAGCGTGATGCCCTTCGCGCCCTTCGACGGGTCGGTCCGGGCGGCGACGATGACGAGATCGGCCATGTCGCCGTTCGTGATGAAGGTCTTCGAGCCGTTCAGCACCCAGCCACCGTCCGACCGCTTCGCGGTCGTCTTCAACGCGGCGAGGTCGGAGCCGCCCGACGGCTCGGTCATCCCGATCGCGGCGACGTACTCACCGGAGCAGAACTTGGGCAGCCAGCGCTGCTTCTGCTCCTCGGTGCCGAGGTCGACGAAGTACGGCGCGGCGCAGTCGTAGTGGATGCCGAAGCAGCTCGACAGCGACGCGGAGACCTTCGAGACCTCCTCGGCGAAGACCTGGTTGAAGCGGTAGTCGCCGACGCTGGAACCGCCGTACTCCTCCGGCACGTCCAGCCCGAGGAAGCCCTGCTTGCCGGCCTCCAGCCAGGCGGCCCGATCGATCGTCTTCTCTTCGAGGAACTGCTCCATCCGCGGCACCAGCGAGCGGTCGCAGTACTCCTTCGCACTGGCCCGGAATGCGTGGTGGTCCTCGTTGAAGATGACGCGATCCATCTAGGCCTCCCCAAGGTGTGAGATCTGTGGCGCTGTGTTGCATTTATCGCTTCGCTAAGCGCTTGCTTAGCTTCACGCGTTTGGTGCAAGGTGTCAACGTGTCCGCAGTCACCAGTCCCCTGGTTTGGGAGCATGTCCAGCCGGCCGCCGCGCGCCGGCTGCTGACCGGCGCCGTCGACGCGTTCGCCGAGCGGGGCTACCAGGCCACGACGACCCGCGACATCGCCTCCCGCGCCGGGATGAGCCCGGCCGCGCTCTACGTGCACTACCCGTCCAAGGAGCGCCTGCTCTTCGAGATCAGCCTCTACGGCCACAACGCGGCCCTGGAGGTACTGCGCTCCGCCGACGCCGGATCCACTCCGGCCGACCGGCTGCGCTCTCTGGTCGCAGCGTTCACCGCCTGGCACGCCGAGCACCACACCATCGCCCGCGTGGTCCAGTACGAGCTAGCAGCCCTGACACCCGAGCACCTCGCCGAGGTGGCGACGATCCGCCGGGCAATCTCCCTGCAGATCGAACAGGTGCTCACCGACGGCACTGCGGCTGGCGACTTCGCCGTGAGCGACCTGCCCGGCACTACCCTCGCCGTGCTCTCGCTCTCGATCGATGTGGCCCGCTGGTACACGCCACACCGCGGCGATCCCGAGGCGCTCGGCAAGCTGTACGCCGACCTCGCCCACCGGATGGTCCAGGCATGACGAAGCCCCGCATCCATCTGGATGCGGGGCTTGAGTCGTGGTGCGTCAGGCCTGCAGCGCGGCCTGGACGTCGAGGTGGATGTCCACCTTGTCACCGATCAGCAGCTTGCCGCCCTCGAGCGGCACGTTGAAGTCGATGCCCCACTCCTTGCGGCTGATCGACGCGGAGGCCTCGAAGCCGATGATGGTCTGGCCGTAGGCGTTCTGGTCGACGCCGAGGAACTCGACCGCGAGCTCGATCGGCTTGGTGACGTTCTTGATGGTCAGCTCGCCGGCCAGGACGTAGTCGTCGCCCTCGGGCTTGATGGCCGTGCTGACGAAGGTCATCTTCGGGCTGTTCTCGGCGTCGAAGAAGTCGCCGGAGCGCAGGTGACCGTCGCGCTGCTCGCTGCGGGTGTGCACGGAGCCCAGCTCGACGGAGACATTCGTCACGGAGTCCTCGATGGAGTCCTTGACGTGGATCTCGCCGCTGAACTCCTGGAAGGTGCCGCGGACCTTGGTCATCAGGTGGCGGACGGTGAAGCCGATCTCGCTGTGCGCGGCGTCGAGGGCATACGTACCGGCGACCAGGCCGGGGATCGTGCTGGTCAGGGTGCCGGTGGTGGTGTCGCTCATGGGGTCCTCTCGGGAAGGTGGTACGTACTGGTCGGGGGCGACGCAGCCGGGGCTATAGTTAAAACTTCAACCGATGACTACGACAGTAGGCAGTAACGGTTTAAAAGTCAACTATATTCCCGGTACACTGTTCCCGTGACGACGATGGAGACTGGGACTCGGTGGCTCAGCCCCGAGCAGCAGGTGGCGTGGCGTGCGTACCTGCTGGGCACCGCACGCCTGATGGCCAAGCTCGACGACGACCTGCGCCGCTTCGGCCTCGGCATCAACGACTACGAGATCCTGGTCCGGCTCTCCGAGTCGCCCGACCGGCGGCTCCGGATGGCCGACCTGGCCGACCGGCTGCACCAGAGCCGGTCGCGCCTGACCCACACGGTCGGCCGCCTCGAGGCCGCCGACCTGGTCCGCCGTAAGTCGTGCACCAGCGACAAGCGGGGCGTCTGGGCCGAGCTGACCGACTCCGGCTTCGCCCTGCTGGAGCAGGCCGCGCCGCACCACGTCGACGGCGTCAGGGAGAACCTGGTCGACCTCGCCAGCTCCGAGGACTTCGCCGCCGTCGGGCGCGTGTTCGACGCGGTCTCGGAGCACATCGGGCAGCGCTGATCCAGTTCTGGCCTAGTTCTGGATCGCCGGGCCGGGCGTGATCTCCAAGGTCAGCTCGTCCCGGTCGGCGCCGCGGTAGGCCATCATCGAGTCGCGCATCCGCCGCTTGACCGGCGGGAGGTGGTTGACCGTGCGCATCGCCGTACGCATGCCGGCCAGCGCGACGCGTCCGACCACCGGCTTGTGCACCGGATCTGCCGACGTCATCTGAGCCCGCGACTTGATCACGGCATCGAAGCCGTACTCGATCATCTTCGCCTCGTACTCATTAACGGCCGGGATCAGCTCCTGGCGCCCGTCGCGTACGTCGATCAGCTTGCGGCAGAGGTTCACCGCATCGCGCAGCGCCGTGTTCGCACCCACGCCGCGGCCCGGCGTCATGGTGTGGATCGCGTCGCCGAGCAGCGTCACGTTCGTGGTCTTCCAGGGGTCCACCGGGACCGAGGTCCAGATGTTCACCGGGAAGCAGGTGCCCGGATCGGTCAGCTCGAACAGCTGGCGCAGGTTCGGGTGCCAGCCCGGGGTGACCTCCAGCGCGACCTTGACGAGCTCCTCGCCGCTCATCTTCATGATGTTCGCCGGCAGCTTGTCCCTGGTCGCCGACAGACCCCAGTTGATGTAGTCGCGAGTGTTGTCGAACTGCAGGCCCGGCCAGTTCCGGATCAGCTCCTCGGTGTTGCCGCCGATCCCGCTCTTCAGATGACCGTCACGGTCCCACTGGAACTCCATCACGTGCAGGATGCAGGCGAACCCACGTGGCGCGGTGACGATCGAGATGCCCTCGAACACCTTCGGCGACACCAGCTTCGCGCTCTCCTCGGTGATCGGCAGCTTGCCCGCGATCGCGACGATCCCGGTCTCCTCGGTCTTCGCCTGCGGCAGGTACTGACGGCGTACCCGAGACCCTGAGCCGTCGGCGGCGACGAGCAGGTCGCCGGTGGCGCTCGTGCCGTCGGCGAAGTACGCCGTGACCTGGTCTCGGTGCTGCTCGAACCGGGTGAACTCCTTGCCGAACTCGACGACGTCGTCCAGCCCGGTCAGCAACACCTGACGAAGCGTCATCCGGCTGATCGACTTCTCGCTCTCGACCGGGTCCGTCGACGCCGGGATCTCCATCGACAGGACCTCCTTGAGGTCCTCGGTCAGCATGTTGAAGTACTTCGGATCGCGCGCCTTCGTGGCCACGAACGTGTCGTACAGCTCCTGCGGCAGCAGCGCATGCAGCGCGCGACTGCCGTCCGGGTCGATACCGACCCGATAGCCGTGCAGACCGTCGGTCCGCAGGGTGTCCCGCTCGAACACCGTCACACCGATCCCGGCTCGCTTCAGCCCGTGCGCCAGCGCGAGCCCGCCGGTCCCGCCACCGATGACCAGTACCTTCATTTGTCTCGTCCCTTCAAGTATCTTGGTAATTCGAGTATCTTGGAGACCCGAGAGAAATGCAAGCCCTATGCTGAGGCGGACCATGACCAGTTCTCGAGAAGAGCTCGCGGGCGAGATCCAGGGGCGGATGATCCGCTTCATCGCCGGCGCGGTTCTGTACAACCACGCGGTGTCCGCGAAGGTGGGCCTGGGCGCGAGCGACTCCCAGTTCATGACGCTGCTGCAGACGTACGGTCCGCTCACGCCACGGCAGCTCGCCGAACACACCGGCCTCACGTCCGGGACGATCACCGGCGTCATCGATCGCCTCGAGTCGCACGGCTTCGTCACCCGCCGGCCCGATCCGGCCGACCGGCGCAAGGTCGTCGTGACGCCGTCGCTGGAGACGATCCAGGAGAAACTCGTCCCGCTGTACGCCGAGCAGGGCGCGCGGATGCAGGAGGTCCTGGCGACCCGGACCGCCGACGAGCTCCGGGTGATCTCGCAGTTCCTGGCCGACGCGATCGACAACGCTGTAGCCCCGAGCTAAAGACTTTGAGACCGCTCGCGCATTTCGGGACGCTTGCGCCGTGACAGATTCTCACCAGGACGGCCGGGCCGGCATCGACGCTGCGCTGGTACGGCGACTGATCGCGCAGCAGTTCCCGCAGTGGGCCGACCTTCCGGTCACCCCGGTCAAGGTCGACGGCTGGGACAACCGGACGTACCGGCTCGGTTCCGACCTGACCGCGCGCCTCCCGACGGCCGCTGCCTATGTGGCAGCCGTGGACAAGGAACACCAGTGGTTGCCGGTACTCGCGCCGTACCTGCCCGTCGAGATCCCGACCGCGATCGCCAAAGGCGCACCGGGTGAGGGATACCCGCACCCTTGGGCGATTCGCCGCTGGATCGACGGCCGGACCGCATCAGCTGAGACCGTGCCGGACCTTCCCGCCTTCGCCCGCTCGATCGCCGATTTCATCCTTGCGCTGCAGGACATCGACGCCGGCGGCGGACCGCTGGCCGGAGAGCACAGCTTCTACCGAGGTGCGTCGCTGCAGCATTACCACCACGAGACCGTCGAGGCCCTCGCCGTACTGAAGGGCCGCATCGACGCCGACCTCGCAGGTGAGGTGTGGGATGCCGCGCTCGCGTCGACGTGGGGTCGGCCGCCGGTCTGGTTCCACGGCGACATCGCGAGCGGCAATCTGCTCGTGCAGGAGGGTCGCCTGTCCGCAGTCATCGACTTCGGCACATCCGGCGTCGGCGATCCGGCCTGCGACCTGGTCATCGCCTACACGTTCTTCTCCGGCCCTTCCCGCGAGGCATTCCGCTCGGCCGTCGCCCAGGACTCCGGGATGTGGGCACGAGCCCGAGGCTGGGCACTGTGGAAGGCCCTGATCACCTCAGATCTCCCGGTGGTGCAGACCGTCCTGGACGACCACATCACACAAACGCACTGACCCCTTCGTACTCCCCCACCGCGGCGGCGCCGACGGTCTCGTACTCGAGCAACATGAGACCGCTCGGCGTCGCCTCATGTTTCGTCAGCTTCAGCCCCGCAGAATCAGCCGGCTGCTCGAACAGCCTCCGCCCCGCGCCGATCACAGTCGGCGCGACCACCAATCGCACCACATCCACCAGCCCGGCTCCCAGTAGCGCATTCCCCAGCCGGGCGCTCCCGTGCACCTGCAGCTCACCACCTGATCGCGCCTTCAGCTCCTCAACACCTGCGAAGGCACGCAGAACCGTCGTCGGCTGCCAATCGCCTTCGCTCACCGTCCGGCTCACGACGTACTTCGGCAGCGAATTCATCCGCTCCGTGAACGGATCGTCAGGATCAACGATCCGCGGCCAGTCCCGCGCGAACGCCTCGTACGTCCGTCGCCCGAGCAACAGTCCCTCAGCGAGATCGAGCCACTCCGAAGTACGCCGTACGAACATCACGTCGATGAACGGCACCAGCCACCCTCCACGCGTGAACCCGTCACTCGTGTCCTCGGTCGGCGACCCCGGCCCCTGACTCACCCCGTCCAGCGTCACGAACTCCGTCAGCACGAGCGTCATCGAACCTCCCCCTCGGCCAGCGTGGCCAGCTGCTTCGTGACCGATCCCCAGCCGTCCGCGAAGCCCAGCTGTTCGTGCCGCGCCCGGGCAGCCGATGTCCCATGCCGCACGATGACCCGGTAGGCCGTACCCTCCGGATGCTCCGCGAGCGTCACCTCCGCCGTCATCAGAAACGGCTCTGGACTGGCAGGACGCCAACTACTGTCGATCGCGTTGGTGAACACGAGCCGCTCGATCTCGTCAACCACAAGGAAGCTCGCGTCGAGATGCGGCACGAACTGCGTCCCGTCCTCGCTCAGCTGCGTCACCACCGCCCCGCCAGGGCGAACCTCGAGCCGCTCGACCCGGCAGACAGCCGGCGCCGGCACCCACCACTGCGCAAACTTCGCGGGATCGGTCCAGGCGTTCCAGACGGTCGCCCGCGGCGCTCGGATCACCCGCTCGACGGTCAGATCAAGCTCGGGATCGATCATGACTCTTCCTCCTGGGATTCCGTGACGAAGCGTTCCAGCCGGTCGGTGCGGTCGGACCAGATCCGGCGCTGCTCGGCGAGCCAGTCGTCGACGAGCGCCAGCCGCTCGCGATTCAGCAGACAGGTCCGCACCCGCCCGACCTTCACCGTGCGGATCAGCCCGTTCGACTCGAGCGTCCGGACGTGCTTCATGAACGACGGCAAGGTGATCGGGAACTCCGCCGCGAGCTCACCCACACTGGTCGGCCCGCGCCCGAGCCGCCGAATCACACTGCGTCGCGTGGGGTCGGCGAGCGCGACGAACACCCCGTCGGCCTCGGCCGAATACTGTGCCATGAGGCTAAGTATTGCCATCGGCTGATACTTAGCGCAAGGGCTAACTATCAGAAAGCACGAAGGACCCCGCCTCCGGGCCGGAAGCGGGGTCCTTCGACGACCTGATCAGTCGCGCTTGAGCCTGCGGTGGGTGACGCGGTGCGGACGCGCCGCCTCCGGGCCGAGCCGCTCGACCTTGTTCGCCTCGTACGACGCGAAGTTGCCCTCGAACCAGAACCACTTGGCCGGGTCGTCGTCGGTGCCCTCCCAGGCGAGGATGTGGGTCGCCACGCGGTCCAGGAACCACCGGTCGTGGGACACGACCACCGCACAGCCCGGGAACTCCAGCAGCGCATCCTCCAGCGACTGCAGGGTCTCGACGTCCAGGTCGTTGGTCGGCTCGTCGAGGAGCAGCAGGTTGCCGCCCATCTTCAGCGTCAGCGCCAGGTTCAGCCGGTTCCGCTCACCACCGGACAGTACGCCGGTGGGCTTCTGCTGGTCCGGGCCCTTGAAGCCGAACGAGGCGACGTACGCCCGGCTCGGCATCTCGAAGTTCGCGACCTTGATGAAGTCGAGCTCGTCGGACACCTGCTGCCAGACCGTCTTCTTCGGGTCCAGGCCGCCGCGCGACTGGTCGACGTACGAGATCTTGACCGTCTCACCCAGCTTCAGAGTGCCCTTGTCCGGCTGCTCCTCGCCGACGATCATCCGGAACAGCGTCGACTTGCCGACACCGTTCGGACCGACGATGCCGACGATGCCGGCCCGCGGCAGCGAGAAGCTCAGGCCGTCGAACAACGTGCGGTCGCCGAAGCCCTTCTCCAGCTTGTTCGCCTCGAGCACCGTGCTGCCCAGGCGCGGACCGGCCGGGATATTGATCTCGTCGATGTCCAGCTTCTTGGACCGCTCGGCCTCGGCCGCGAGCTCCTCGTAGCGAGCCAGCCGGGACTTGCTCTTCGTCTGCCGGGCCTTGGCATTCGACCGGACCCACTCGAGCTCGCGCTCCAGGATCTTCTGCCGCTTGGCGTCCTTCTGCCCCTCGACGACCAGACGCGCCTGCTTGGTCTCCAGGTACCTCGAGTAGTTGCCCTCGTAGCCGTACGTCCGGCCGCGGTCGAGCTCGAGGATCCACTCGGCCACGTTGTCCAGGAAGTACCGGTCGTGGGTGATCGCCATGACGGCACCCGGGTACTTCTGCAGGTGCTGCTCCAGCCACAGCACGGACTCGGCGTCCAGGTGGTTGGTGGGCTCGTCGAGGAGCAGCAGGTCAGGCTGCTGCAGCAGCAGCTTGCAGAGCGCTACCCGGCGGCGCTCACCGCCGGAGAGCTTGTCGACGATCGCGTCCGGCGGCGGACAGCGCAGCGCGTCCATCGCCTGCTCCAACTGGGCGTCGATGTCCCAGGCGTTGCGGTGGTCGAGCTCGGTCTGCAGGTCCCCCATCTCGGCCAGCAGCGCGTCGTAGTCGGCGTCCGGGTCGGCCAGCTCGGCGGTGACCTCGTTGAAGCGGTCGAGCTTCTGCTTGGTGTCGCCGACCCCTTCCTCGACGTTCTCCAGCACGGTCTTGCCCTCGGTCAACGGCGGCTCCTGCAGCAGGATCCCGACCGTCGCCCCGTCCGCCAGCCGCGCCTCGCCGTTGGAGGGCTGGTCGAGCCCCGCCATGATCTTGAACAGCGAGGACTTACCGGTGCCGTTGGGCCCGACCACGCCGATCTTCGCGCCGGTGAGGAAGTTCAAGGTGACGTTGTCGAGAACGACCTTGTCGCCGTGCGCCTTCCGGACGTTGCGAAGCGTGTAGATGAATTCCGCCATACCTAGAGCCTATGTGCTCCGGTCGCCCGTTACCCAACCGGTTGTCCACAGCCGCGATGTCCACCGGCCCGATCGGTCGTCGGCCGGTGCATCTTCTCTGGCGACAACCCCACCTCGCACCGAAGGGACGGCACCCACCATGAGCGTCGGCGACACCTACGTGACCGTTATGGGCTGGGTCGGCAGCGACCCCGAGTTCAAGGCGGTCGGGCAGCAACCACACGCGACCTTCCGGATCGGCTCGACCCCACGCCAGTTCGACAAGACCCTCCAGCGGTTCGTCGACAAGCCGACGACCTGGTTCACCGTGGACTGCTGGCGGATCCTTGCCCAGAACGCCTTCGATTCCATCCGTGTCGGCCAGCCGATCATCGTCACCGGCAGGCTACGCACCCACGAGTGGACCAACGACGCCGGTGCGCAGGTCACCCGCGTGGTGCTCGAAGCCTTCTCGATCGGCCATGACTTGAGCAAGGGCACCACCACCTTCACCAAGAACCCACCTCGCGCGGAGACCGCCTCCGCCACCAGCCCTGCCTTCACACCGCAGTCCACGCCGGCCGAGACCACGACGACGCCCTATCCGCCGGACGAGTATTCCGTCACGTCACTCCCGCTCCCCGCGACCACCGGACCCGCGGAAGCGGAGGCGGCATGATTATCTCACTCTTGACTTATATAAGCCCTGCCCGGCATTCTGAGGTCCATCCCAGCACCCGAGCAGGAGAGGTAAACACCTGTGATCGACATCCTCGAGCACATCAACGCGGTCCAGCGCGAGGTCAGCCGCACCGGCGACACCGTGACGGTGCTGATGCGCCGCTCGTACCAGGCGGAGCCGGCGGAGGTGTGGGACGCCCTCACCGACCCCGAGCGGATGAAACGCTGGTTCATGCCGGTCTCCGGCAACCTCGAGGTCGGCGGCACCTTCCAGTTGGAGGGCAACGCCGGCGGCGAGATCCTGGAGTGCGAGCCGCCCAAGCGGTTCAAGGTGACCTTCGGCGGTCCCAACAGCCTCCTCGAGCTCCGCTTGCTGCCCGGCGCGGACGCGTCCACCGAGTTGGAGCTGGAGCACTCGATGAGCGAGGCTCCGGCGCCCGGCGGCGCCGGCGCGCTGTGGGTCGGTCCAGGCTGGGACGGCGGCCTGCTCGGCCTCGCGCTCTACGTCACCGGAGAGCTCCCGGCGGAGACCGATCCGGCCGAAATGGCCAACTCCGCCGAGGTGATCAGCTACAACGAGCAGTCCGTCCGGGCCTGGATCGAAGCGATCCGCGGCTCGGGCACCACATCGGAGGAAGACCTGGTCTCCGCGGCCAAGATCTCCCTCTCGCAGTACGCCCCCGACGCCGAACTCTAAGGCCCGGCCGCCCGGCATGGAGCGCGCGCCAAGTCCGGCGCGCGCTCCGGCAGCCGCTCAGCCCCGACTGTCGTTCCGAAGGACGTCTATCCGCGGGCGATGGCGAGGCTGTCGCGGCAGGTCGAGTACGCGGTCAGCTCGTCGCGAGCCGGCGCGACAACGTGGCTGTCGGCAACTTTCTCCAGCTCGGTCCGCAGCGCCTGCGCCACCTGACGGGACCGTCGCAGCGCTCCGTTGGTCGCGAACACGCGGCAGACGAAGGAGAGCGCCAGCCCCAGGACGGCACCACCGACCAGCATGATCCAGGCGTACGGGATGCCGCCCCACTCCGGCAGTGGCGGGTCGTTCAGATCGGCGATCCGCGCCACCAGCAAGGCGATCAGCCACGCGGCACCGCCCAGCGTGACCAGGAACAGCAGCCACTGCACGATCCGCGCGAAGCCCCACCAGCCGGGATTGTTGGTGACACCAAGGTCCGTCCGCGCCACTGCCTGGTCGAGCTCGT
This sequence comes from Kribbella sp. NBC_00709, assembly GCF_036226565.1. Lineage (GTDB taxonomy): Bacteria > Actinomycetota > Actinomycetes > Propionibacteriales > Kribbellaceae > Kribbella. The sequence continues at coordinate 5,382,182 of NZ_CP108996.1, read as the reverse complement.
CGCCGAGCGACTCCTCGTGGCGCCGGATCGTCGAGCGGACCGAATCGGCCCACGGACGCGACAACCCCTCGGCGGCCTTGTTCGTGATCGTGCGGACGGCGGCGTCCATCCGCGCCCGCTGCACAGGAGTTGCCGCAGGCAACGAAGTGCGGGCGATCGCCACCTCGCTGGACGCAGACTTGCGCAACGCCTTGCCCTGCTCGCGCGACACCTGGTCGCCGTGCAGCCGCCGCAACGGATCCGGACGGAACCGCCCGAGCCATTTGGTCACCGGCCATCCGGTCGCGGCCCGAGCGCGCTGCAGGTAGGAGCGCCGGACGGCATCCGAAACCACCGACAACCCGCTCGCGTCCGACAGCGCGTCGACCAGTTCGGTGACATCGGCCTCGGCGATCTCCGGTGTCTTCGCGGTGCCGCACTGGCTGGCCATCCGGTCCGCGACCCGGTCGACGTCGGCGGAGAGGCGCTCACGCGCGGAGCGCTTGTTGCTGACCCGCTTGACCAGCAGGCCGCGCACCTCGTCCAGACCGTCACCACTGACTGCCGACGTCGCGACAACCGTCGGCGACTTGAGCCCGTCCGACTTGAGCAGCCGGTCCAGGTCCTCGATGCAGCTCTTCCGCTGCTCGGGCGTCAGCTTGTCGATGTGGTTCAGCGCGAACACCATCACCCCGGAATGCGAGGCGAACGGTTTGATGTACCGGTTGTGCAGCGCCGCATCGGCGTACTTCTGCGGATCCACCACCCACACGAGCAGGTCGACCAGCTCCACGAGCCGGTCGACGATCAGGCGGTGCTCGACCTCGGTCGAGTCGTGGTCGGGAAGGTCCAGCAGGACCAGCCCGTCCAGGTCCTCGGAGTGGGCCTCCTCGAGCGAGCTGCGATGCTGCACCTGGTGCCGGCGCGGGATGCCCAGCCAGCTCAGCACCTCACCGGCCGGCTCGTCACCCCAGACGCAGGCCAAGGGCATCGAGCTGGTCGGCCGGCGCGTTCCGATCGCGGCCAGGTCGAGCCCGGTCAGCGCGTTGAACAGCGACGACTTCCCGGAGCCGGTCGCGCCTGCCAGCGCGACCACGGTCAGGTCGCCCGACATGCGCAGACGCTGTCCGGCCCGGTCCACGATCTGCGTCGCCTCGGTGAGCACGACCGGATCGAGCCGGCCGTCGCCGGCCTTCGCGGCCACCTCGATGGCGTCGATCTTCTTCAGGACATCGGTCTCCCCCCGCGCGGGGGTCTCGACCGTATCCACTGTTTCCGTCACGTGCAGTCCTCCACCGCGCGCGCGGCCTCCGTCAGTAGCCTGGCCGTCTCGGCGTCGACCGGATGCTGGTCAAGGACAGCCAGATAGCGGGCGAATTCGGCATCCATCAGGGCATGAACCTTACCGTCAAGATCCTCCCTTGCCTTATCGACCATGCCCTGAACTGCCTTGTCGCCGAAAACCGCCTCCAGCAGCCGCTGCCCGACAACCGCGCTGCCCGCGCCGGCGCTCACCTCGGCACCCTTCGGGATCCCGGCTCCACTGGCGAAGACCGACACCATCAGAGAAAGGCCGAGCCCGTTGACGCCGTACTCCAGGATGCGTGCCGTCGACTTCTTGGCACCGCCCTCCTTACGGATCACGTCGAGAACGAACGCCTGCCACTCCCGGACCGCACGAGCCGCAGCCTCCGGGAACTGCGCGGACAACGCCCCGAGCGAGCCACCGGCGGCCGTCGCTGCAGCCTGCTGATCAACTTCGGCGCCGTCGGCGGGGAGTTCGGCGTCGCCTGCGGCCAGCAGTTGGCGACCGGGGGCGGTTGCCTGCCAGGTCTTCTCGGCACGTTCCGCGGCGGCCGTCGCGTGCTCGTTCAGTAGCGACTCCAGCCCGGACTGGATCGCGTCGCTGACGTCGCGGGTCTCCGCCGGCTTGTTGCCCAGCGAGGTCTTCAGCCGGTCGCGCAGGCGGCCCGCGTTGGACTGCAGCCCCTTCAGGAGTTCACCAGTGCCGACGAACTCCTGCCAGCGAGCCAGCACCTCACCACGCAGCAGCGTCCCGTCCTGGCACGCCTTGGCAATGTCCTTCACGCCTTGGTCGTAGGCCGACTCGACCGACGATCGCAGCTCGATGGAGGTGTCCGCCTGCGCCTTGACCGCCTCCGCGAACGGCGCCGTCTTCTTCACCATCGCGCTGACCGCGCCCTGGAGCGTACGGCGGACCACGGCCGCGCGCGCCTCGGCGTCGGCAGCCAGGTCGACGAGCCAGTCCTTGATCGAGGCAACAGATGGCTGCGGGAGCATCCCGTTGCCGTCGACAACGGTCTCCTGGATCGAGAACAGCGGCGAATCACCGAGGCCGCGCTCGAGCAGCATCTGGGCGAGGTGACCGGTGATGTCGTCGATCGTCTCGCTCGGCGCCCGGTCGAGCACCACGGCGACCGCCGTACTCCGATCCGATGCGCTCTGCAGGAACTCCCACGGGACAGCGTCGGAGTACCGCGCCGCCGTGGTGACGAACAGCCAGAGGTCGGCCGCCCCGAGCAGCTGGGTCGCGAGGTCACGGTTCGCCTCGACGACGGAGTCGATGTCCGGTGCGTCCAGGATCGCGAGCCCGCGCGGAACGGTGTCAGAGGCAACCAACCGCAGCTGCCCCGCATCCTCCATGCCACCCGGCTCGTCCGAACTCGTCCGCGCCATCCCCGGCAGGACTCGATCCCCCACGAACCAGTCCGCGTCCGCCGGATGGTGAATCAGCACCGGCGACCGAGTCGTCGGCCGCAGCACGCCCGGCTCACTCACGACCTTGCCGATGACGGTGTTGACCAGCGTCGACTTCCCAGCCCCCGTCGACCCACCAACCACCGCAAGAACCGGCGCCTCCAGCTGCACCAGCCGCGGCAGCAAGTAGTCGTCCAGCTGATCCAACATCGACTTCTGCTGCTGCCGAGCTTCGTCAGCCCCCACAACCTCGAGCGGCAGCCGACTTCCCGCCAACACGCCCCGCAACTTCATCAACGCAGTAATCAAAGCCATAGCAGCCTGCTCAGCCGCCAACTGCTCCGCCAACTGCGCCGCAGTCAGCTCCTCTACATCTGCGTCCCCATCACCCTCACCACCGGCCGCATCCCCCACACCCTCAGCCGCCCCACCAGCAGCCTCACCCTCAGCACCATCCGCCGAACCACCGTCAGCCGCCACATCCTCAGCGCCGCCGGCAACACCATCCACAGCCTCGTCGGCACCACCATCCGCCGCCCCACCAGCAGCCTCCGCGGCCAACTCACCACCAACGGCATCCGCCGACTCAGCGACACCCTCGTCAGCCGAACCATCTGCAGCTCCGGTAGCAGCCTCTTCAGCGGTCCCGTCAGCGGCCTCTTCAGTCGTCTGATCGGTCGACTCGTCCGTCGACTCGTCCGCAGCGGCGTCGCCTACCGACCCGGCGTCCTCGTCCCCTGCTGCTTCGGCTGCATCGGTCCCAGCGCTCGCAGCAGCGTCTGTCGCCTCGGCTGCGTCATCGGTTCCAGACTCATGCGCGACATCCGACGCCCCATCCGCGTCACCACCTGCCGCTGCATCCGCAGCACCATCGGTCACCGAGTTCGCGTCGCCGCCCTGCGCCTCATCCGAGGATCCGTCGACCGCATCGTCACCAGCTGACTCATCTGCGGCATCGTCTGCAGTCCCGCTAGCGGCGTGCCGTCCCGCCCCATCCGCGGCACCGTCAACTCCCGGGCGAGTGCCGTCCTCCGCTGCCCCCGCCGAAGCCGCGTCCTCCGCTCCGTCAGTAGCCGCCCCGTCGGCAGCATCGTCTGCAGCCCCGCCAGCGGCGTGCCTGCCCGCCCCGTCAGCAGCACCGTCGGCAGCACCGTCTGCAGGACGGTCATCCGCACCGTCACCCGCCGGATCCGTGCCCTCGTCCGCTGACTTGACTGACGCACCGTCCTCCGCGCCGTCACCAGCTGACCCATCCGCGGCCCCAGCAGCAGCGTGCCTGCCCACCCCATCGGCAGCATCCTCCGCCGCCTCATCCGCGGCACCGTCTGCAGCCTGATCCGCGGCACCATCTGCCACCTCGCGCCCAGCACCGTCTGCGGCGTCATCCGTGGCGCCGTCTGCCACCTCGTGCCCAGCACCGTCTGCGGGGTCATCCGTGGCACCGTCGGCAGCCTGATCCGCGGCGCTATCTGCGGCAACGTCCGCCGAATCGTCGTCGGAGCTGTTCAGCGCCGTGTCTGCAGGCTCGTCGGCGACCTCGGAGGCGGCCTCTGCCGCGGTGTCGCCTTCTGAATCAGCAGCCGCGTGACCTGTCGGACCACCGTGCGGGCCGACGTCGCTCGCCTGGGGCTGTTGCTCATCGGAGTCGTTCTGCTGGTCCGCTGTGTTGCCGTCTTGAGCGGAGTTCTCCGACTGCTTCGGGAGGCCGATGATGATGTTGCCGTACTCGAGCGGGAAACCGTCCGGCGACTCATCCGGCTCGTACACGACACCCACGCTTGGACGCGATGGCTTCTCTGGAGTGGCGGCCCGTACGGCGGTCCCGTCACCGCTCGGCGCCATGCCCTCAGCGGTCTGGGAGGTGGTCTGCTCGGCGTTGTCGGTTGCTTCCGAGTCTGCTGCGGACTTGGCAGTCGGCGTTTGCTCGTCGGAGTTGGTCGCGTCGGCGGCATCGGTCGGCTCGGTGGCGGCCGTCTGATCGGACCCGTCGTCGTCGGTCACCTTGGCGGTGGAGTCGGACGTGGCCGTACCGTCGGCCGCCGTCCCGAGCTGCGAGTCAGAGGACTGCGCACTCGAAGAACCCGCCGCAGCAGCGTCAGCCTGTGCCGGAGCGTCCCCACCCGTCTGCCCCGAAGCGGCGTCAGGGTGCCCGGAAGCATCCCCGCTGGACTGCGCCGAGGCATCCCCGTCCGACGGTGCCGGAGCGTCCGCGCCGGACTGTGCGGAAGCGTCCCCACTGGACTGCGCGGAGGCGTCCCCGCCCGACGGTGCCGGAGCGTCCGCGCCGGACTGTGCGGAAGCATCCCCGCCGGTCCGTGCGGAACCATCGTCGCCGGGCTGTGAGGAAGCGCCTGGCTCCGACTGAGCAGGAGTATCTGTCGGGGACTGCGCCGGAGTGTCTGCGGCGCGGTCTGGTGACTTAGCTTCGCTGGGCTGTGGTGGGGTGCTGGGGGCGGTTTCGGCTGGGGTGGGGGGTTCGGGGGTGGACTTGCGGCGGCGGCGCCAGAAGCCTCGTTTGGGGGTGGACTGGGCGATGAGGTTCGCCAGCTCCTGGGCATGCTGATCCTGGTTCGGAACCCGCGGTTCCGAACCTTCACCAGCTGCTGACCTGGTGTCAGCCACGTCGTCCGCCCACGAGCACAGAGTGCCCGGTCGGACAGCGCAGAAGCAAAGTCATCGTCATCCCCGTTTGGCGGCGTGGACGGGTGGCAGTCACTGCGAGGGTGGATACGGACCGTATCCTCCCGGCGGTCCTTGTTGACCGGGGGGTCCCGGTGGGTAACCGGACTGACCGGCTGGGTAACCGGGTTGCCCCGGCGGATACCCCGGCTGAGCGGGCGGATAACCATCCTGCGGCCGCGGGTACGCGCTCTCCCCCGCCCCACCTCCCGGCACCCCAGGACCGGGACCGGGACCGGGACCAGGACCAGGACCAGGACCAGGACCAGGACCGCCGGGCACCTGCCCGGCACCACCCGGCCCCATCGGCATCCCAGGACCCATGTGCCCGCCCGGCCCCATCGGCACACCCGGACCGCCGGGCGGGAAGGACCCACCGGCGTACTGCGGTGCCGCCTGGGCGAACGCCGGCATCGGCGGGAACGGCACGCTCGGCCGCCGGTCCCGAAGCTCGTCCAGCAGCTGCTTCTCGGTCTGCAGCGCTTCCGGCCCGATCACCTGACGGACGATCTTGTCCCGCAGGTACGCCAGCTCGGTCGCATTGTGCTGGAACGCCTTCGCAGCCGCTTCCGCCTGAGGGCCGTACCGCCGCGCGTTCTGCCGCAGCGCCTTGCGCCCGCGCAGCGTCGCTATCAGCGGTACGTCCTGTGGAACCAGCCATCCGAACCGCACATAGTCATACAGCCGGGAGGCGATCATCTGCCCCTCTCGTGATCGCATCACCAGCGCGAAGACGACCAGGCAGATGAACAGCGGCACCATCAGGCAGAGGTACGCGACGATGAAGCCTCCGCCACCCGCCCAGCTCGCCGATGCGTTCCAGGACGCGTGCGCCAGCACCGCCGCCAGATACCCGACGACGGGCGCGAGGAATCGGACGACCGTACTTCGGTGCCGGATGGCGACGCCGATCCCGATCGCGGTGAACGACGTGAAGAGTGGATGCGCGAACGGCGAGATCACGCCGCGGATGATGAACAGCGCGAACGCACCGCGCAGACCGGCGTCGCTGCCGGACTCCTCGGAGAGCGTGTTGAAGACGCGGCCGTAGTACAGGATGTTCTCGGTGAAGGCGAAGCCGACGCCGACCATCCCGGCGTACACCAGGCCGTCGATGATGCCGTCGAACTCCTTGCGCCGCACCAGCGCTAGCAGCAGGATCACGGACCCCTTGGCGAACTCCTCCACCGGCGGGGCGACGAAGACCGCGGACCGGTCGCCACCGACGCCGGTCTCGGCCAGCCGGTGCGACACCTCGGTGTTGATGAAGATCGCGGCCAGGGTGGCGATGAAGGCTCCCCAGCAGAGCGCGAAGACGATGTACTTCGTCGGCTCCGGCTCGTACCGGTCCAGCCAGAGGTAGAGCGCGATGACCGGGATGACCGGGACGAACGCGAAGATCAGGCCCCAGGTGAAGCCGCCGGCGCCGGTCGACTTGGCCACGATGCCGAAGATCACCAGACCCGCGACCGCGAACACCACCGCGATCACGATGCCGATCAGGACGCCTTGGTTGCGCCGCTGCCCGGGGACCGGATGGCTGCCGAGCACGTTCGGCTGCGGGTACGGTCCGGCAGGCGAGTACGCCGACCCCGCCGCGGGTTGCGGCGTGCCTGCCGGGCCTGGTGAGGGGTGACTCATGCCCCGAAGCCTAGTTGGGGTGCCGATCAAGCGGCAGGACCACCCACTCAGCGTTACCGGGATGGAACGACAACCCTGTACTTCGCTCCGACTCGAACCGCCCCGATTCCGAACCCAGAGGCGAGATCACCCGCTCATCTGAGAGACTCTTCCCTGCCGTACGCCCCCGTAGCTCAGCTGGATAGAGCGTCGGACTTCTAATCCGTTGGTCGCAGGTTCGAGTCCTGCCGGGGGCGCCAAACAAAGCCGCAGGTCAAGGCCCGGGTCCGCAATTGCTGCAGGAGAGCAGTTGCTCCGATGTGGGGCCATGCATGGTGCGGAGTATAGATAAATGTGGTCAATTGGAGTGCCCGAGGGCGGCCAGGCATCGGCAGGGCGCACAGCCAGGTCGCGGCGGGCGGGCGGTCGGTCTCAACATGCCGAAGTGCGGGTGAGGTGGCACTACCCTGAAGCGGGTGAGCGAAGACACCGCCGGCGGCGGGCAGCACGAGGCGCTGGTGCCACCGCATGCTAGTGAGGTGGTCCCGCCGACACCGTCGCGGATACGCGAGGTCTGGCACCCCGGGCTGTCCACTATGACGTAGTGAAGCTGTTCGGGGTTTGCCGAGCGGGGCGCCGTGAAGTGGCAGGATCTCGACCTCCGCACCTCGTACCGAGGTCTGACGACGACTCAAGGTGTCGTCGTTGCGTGGCGCGGTGGAGGCCAAACCGTGACTACATCCAACAAGCTCCGCTCGATCAGGAAGCCGGAGAAGGTGGCGACTATCTCCATAATGACCAGCCACCCGGACGGCAGCACGCTGCAGCTCCATACTCTCTTCAAGGGCCTGGCAAACCCCCTAAGGTGCTCACCTACTGGCATGGTGTCGGTGACGGCCGGCGACGTGCTGAAGAGACCGAGGGGTTGCTCAGCGAGCTTCGTTCCGACCGCCCCATCGCCACCTTCCTGGCGAAGCCCGGACGAGTTCAAGCCTGGTCGGCTGCGTTTGCCGCAGCGCTTCTCTTCGCCGCGTACCGGCTAGTTCCATGGCCGCCGTTGCCCCCGTGGGCGATTGCTGGCTGGTCTTTCGCGGCGGGCACCGTCCTGGTGCTAACGGCAATCATCCTGCCCAGGCTGTTCCTGAACGGAAGTCTGACTCGGCCAAGGCCACGGCGGGACTGGCAAGCGATTGGCCAAGTAGGCAGCGCGGCGATTGCCGCACTCGCCGTACTGATCAGCCTTGTGAAGTAGCGCGAAGCAATGGCGGTCCGCTGTACCGTGGACACAGCGCGCCGTTCCGGTTCGTCAAGCCAGCCCAGGTCAAACTTACCATTCCGTCAATTGGCTTAGCGAGAACATGCCGGCTCATCGCGCCCTGCCGCAATAGCCTGACCGCTCGTTGCGGACTTGCGGATTGTAGGCAAACGATCGATCCAACGCTGGTCGCAAGGAGCCCGCGCATCTACTTCGGCATTGCTGTCTCAGATGCCTCACGCCGTGCCCGCCGGCGAGCTCGTGTCGACTGGCGTCACTCGGTGCGTCTCGATCTCCCTGGCGGGCTTCCTCACTAGCAGCTTGGCTCGCCGCGCGTTGAGTCCCATCCCGGTATCCATGGTCACTAGCCGGACTGGCGCGCCGGCCAGGGTCTGTACCGCGAGCGCCCGGTCAATGATTTCCGCGTCGGGATCCGTAAGGGGCCGGTGCACCGGATCGTCGTAGAAGACCCGTAACTCGACCCGACCTCGAGGTGTCCCCCCGCGCGCAGCCACTGCATCCCAGTCGGCGTGCTTGAGCCGGATCAGCACTGTGCCGTCTGGGTCGTCCAGCAGCTTGTCGATGACAGCCAGAGTCACCAAGGCTCGATAGCGCGTCTTCTGGTTGCCCGACTCCTTGAGCCGGTCGAGTTCGCGGATGACCACCTCGGGGAGCACAAGCAAGACGTCGTCGAATCCGACGCCTAGTTCCTCGGACCACGGGATGCTCGCGATAACCGCGGTCGGGTCGTCGTCCTGAGCGTGATGCCCAGGGACGTTGGTTAGTCGGTGTGTGCGGGGCCAACCTCTGCACGCCACTCGATGAGATCCAGCCGCCGGGCGTCGAAAGTCCAACGACAGATTGCTCGCACGGCTTGCGGTGCGACGCCGCGTCCACGGGCGGCCGGTGCCACCCAAGCGCCAACCTCAGCGGTGCCATCACCGTTCATGCCTAAGCCTGCACTACCCGGTGCGAGAATCGGCCGGATCTGGGGCGACGTCGGGTCGGCGGACCTCTGCGCTTCCGGTGGTGGATCCGCATCGGCCACCAGCGCCATCTGTGATCCAAGCGGCTCGGCTGGTCTGTCATGACCGGACCGTCAGTGGATCGTCAGCGGATCGTCAGTGACAGCTTCTAGCGTCTTGTAGCGAACGAAGGCCGGGATGCGAATCCACAAAGCCGGCTGCCGATGCGGTGCGCGCTTGGTGGATCTGTCGCGCCACCCGTCCAGGATTGGAGTCCAGATGAAGAGAATTCTCGTGAGGGCGGCCTTAGCCGCTTCCTTCGCAGTCACGGCGCTCGGTGTCGGCGGCGCCGCCGACGCTGCCAGTGCTGCACCTGTACACGAAGACAACGCCACGCAAGACAGCATGGCAAGCGTCGGGATCGCCGCCGACACCGCCTGGGCAACCGGGCCCCGGGCCGGGGACGGGACCGGGGACGGGGCATGGCGTGCTTATGGCAACACCAACCCGATCACCTCGAGCAGCAGCACATGGAGGTGCACCAAGTCCGTCGGCGCGGGGTGGAACATCAACGCACAGCTCTGCGCGGTTAGGTCGGCGTTCAGCGCCGGTGCCCAGGCTGCGGTGATCGTGCGCAACAACTCTGGGGACCTCGTCTCCGCAGAAGCGTACGCGGAACTCTGGGACGATCCCCACGGGGAAGAAATAGCGTCGTGGGCCTGCGGCAAATCGGGAGTCGCCGCGAATTCATGGTCGGTATGCTTCGGACATACTGTTCCTTACGCCTTTCCGGTGTTTGCGTGGCAAGGGAATGTCACTGCCTTGGGCGGCACGAGATACTTCGAGGACCGCACACCAACTGTCTAGGTATGTGCTCTACGTCTTTCTGCCGATGGTTGCGTCATGTGGGGTGGGCTCAGAAGCTGTCTTTGAAGTGGTGACCTTGTAGTGCCGTCGTCCTGCCAGCCGAGAACCTCCAGGGAGGCTGCTACTGCGCAGGTGATCGATGACGCGGTGCTCGTTGCACGGCCAGTCCGCGGTCTCGTCGGTCATCGCCTCTTTGACGAATGCGGCGCTGCCATCGCTGAACGTGCGGACCAGCTGTGTCACGCCCCAGGACTCATCGCTGCTCCAGCTGCGCCAGTCCGTCCAGCGCGGCCACACGACCATCCGCTGGGTTTCTACCGGCGGCGACGCGCTACGCAGCGGGCAGAATCAATGGGCTGGGAGTAGGCGTTGTCGGAACCCTGCGCTATTCCAGTTCGGATGGGTCACGTGGCCACGGGCTCCGGGTGGAACAGGCCCCCAATCAACTTATTCAGAACTGATTCGGGCGTCGCGTAGAGCGCTGTCGACATCAGCGAACGTCGTGTTGCCGAACGACGTGCCCTCTCCGGCGAACCTCGCCTTGGCGAACGACTTTTTGGTGAACGATCGTTTTCCTCAGTGAGTTCCTACGGTCTTCTCAGTGTTCTCTCGGGGCCGGCGTGTGGGCTTGTTCGTCTTACCTGTACTGGCAGGTGACGGAAAGGCGGCGTCGTGGCTTCGGGACTGGTGGGCGTACTTCATACGGGCGGACTGCGTGAGCTGCGGTACGCCGCGGACGCCGTGGTGATCCTGGCGGGGATCCCGGGCGCCGGGAAGACCACTCTGCTGCGGCGGCTGTATCCAGTGGGTACGGACCACGGCGGCGTACGGGTCTTCGACAGCGAGCGGCTCCGGGCCCGGTGGATGCGCGTGCTCGGCCGGGTGCCGTACGTGTGGTGGCGACCGCTGCTGCACCTCGCGTACTACGTTCGCGTGCTGACCGCGATGCGGCGCGGTGGTGGGCCGTTGGTCGTCCACGACTGCGCTACCCGGCCGTGGGTACGACGACTGATCGGATGGCGGGCCCGGCGGGGCGGACTGCCGGTGCACCTTGTACTGCTCGACGTGCCGGGCGATGTGGCGCGCTCAGGCCAGTGGGAGCGCGGACGGGTCGTCCGGCCTGGGAGCATGCTGACCCACTGCCGCCGCTGGCCACAGCTCCTGACACGGGTGGCCCAGGATCCCAGGTACGTCGTACCGGGGGCTCTGTCGGCCCAGATACTCACCCGAGGTCAGGCGGACCGGTTGGCGCGGATCTGCTTCGGCTGAGGCGCAACGCCGGCCTGGATCTCGCCCCGATAGGAATTGTCGGTGGCGGGTGATTGAGTCAAGGCTGGCGAGGGAGGAGATCGGATGAAGGTTCGGGTTGGGCGTGAGGCGCTGGCTGACGCGGTCGGGTGGGTGGCGCGAGGGTTGCCCAGTCGGCCGAGTGTGCCGATTCTGGCCGGAATGGTGGTCGAGGCGGCGGACGGACAGGTGACGTTGTCCGGGTTCGACTACGAGAGCTCGGGCCGGGTGAGCGTGCCTGCCGAGGTGGCCGACGAGGGTCGCGTGCTGGTCTCGGGGCGGCTGCTGTCGGACATCTGCAAGAGCATGCCGCGGGACTCGGTGGATCTCAGCGGTGAGGCGGCCCGGGTTCAGGTGAGCAGCGGCGCGGCTCGGTTCGTGCTGCACACACTGCCCCTCGATGAGTACCCGCCGCTGCCCGAGATGCCCCAGGCGAGCGGGGTCGTCGACGCGGATGCGTTCTCGCGTGCCGTCTCGCAGGTCGTGAGCGCAGCTGGCCGGGACGACACGATGCCGGTGTTCACGGGGATCCGCCTGGAGATCCGCGGATCGACGGTCTCCTTGCTGGCCACCGACCGGTACAGGTTGGCCCTGCGGTCGTTCCCTTGGCAGCCGGTCGATGCCGGAGTCGAGGCCAATGCGCTCGTCCCGGCGAAACTGCTCGCCGATGTGGCGAAGGCGATGACGGGTCACGAGCTGACTCTTGCGCTCGGTTCGACCCGCACGGGGGACGGGTTGATCGGGTTCGAGGGCGGCGGTCGGCATGCGACCAGCCGGCTGATCGACGGCGAGTTCCCGAAGGTCCGCAGCCTGATCCCGGCGGAGGGCGCGATCACCAGCACGGTGACCGTGGACACCGCCGCGCTCGTCGAGGCGGTGAAGCGGGTCGCGCTCGTGGCCGAGCGATCGGCGCCGGTGCGGCTCACGTTCGCAGACGGTGCGGTGGCGCTCGACGCGGGCAACGGTGAGGAGGCCCAGGCCTCGGAGTCGGTCGAGGTGACCCTGACCGGCGAGCCTGTGGTCACCGGCTTCAATGCCGGCTACCTGCTAGACGGGCTGGCCTCACTCGGCACGCCGATCGCGCATTTCGCCTTCACCCAGACAACCAAACCCGCCAACCTGACCGGCCTCCGCACTCCGGACGACACGCCCACAACAGACTCCGCCTACATCCTGATGCCCATGCGTCTACCCAACTGAGCGGCAGGAGCGCGCGGACTTTGGATGAGGAAGTGATTGCGCGCTACCTCGCGCGGCGTGATGCGATCGACCAGTCGGTGGATCTCGTTGTGTTGATGGGCTCCGCGGTGCTGGAGTCGGTCGAGGTGGCCGCGGAGGCGCACCGCACGTATGCAGCTCCGATCCTGATCAGCGGTGGCATCGGTCACTCGACGCACTATCTCGAGGGAGCGGTGCGCCGCCGGGATTGCAGGTCGCGGTGGATCGGCCGGAGTCGCACGTCTTTCGCGATCTGCTGATCGAGCACGAAGTCGCAGACATTGCGGTCGAGGATCAGTCCACCAACTGCGGCGAGAACGCGGAGTCCACCCGCCGCCTGATCGATCGACCGCAGTCGCTCCTGCTGATCCAGGACCCGACCATGCAACGCCGTACCCATGCCTGCTTCGAGCGATCCTTCGCCGACCTGCCCGGCACGACGTTGATCAGCCACGCCCCACTCGTCCCGTGGATCGGCCCGGACCGCGTGAGCGCCGGCCCGGACGAGCCCGAGATCAGGAGCCGCGCTCGCTTCCGCTCCCTCGTCCTCGGCGAGATCCACCGTCTCTCCCCCGACGTGTACGGTCCCCGCGGCCGCAACTTCATCGACCAGGTCGACATCCCGGCCGAAGTGCTTGCCGCATACAACCGTCTCGTTGCCGCGTACCCCGAGTCCCTCCGTCATCCGTAGGTCGCAGGAACGAATCCTGCCCTGGGCTGACGATCGCGCTGCCCCGCCGCGATGTAGTGGAGGCGGAAAGGGGACAGGATGGCTTCGCGGGGACGGCTCCACGAGATCGACTTGTTGCGGATCTTCGCCGCACTCTCGGTGATGGCGTACCACTATCTGTTCTCCTCGTACGCCGACGGCACGTCCGCGATGCACTTCCCGCACGTAGACGTCGTCGCGCGGTACGGGTACCTCGGCGTGGACCTGTTCTTCACGATCAGCGGATTCGTCGTCCTCCTCAGCGCCTGGGATCGCAGCCCACGGTCGTTCGTCGTCTCACGAGCGGTTCGGCTGTACCCGGCGTACTGGATCGCGGTGACCCTGACGGCGTGCGTGTCGGTCGCGTTCAGCCAAGGGCGGTTCCCTGTCACGCTGCCGCAGTACCTGGCGAACCTGACGATGCTCAACTCCCTGCCGAACATCGAGAACATCGACGTCGTCTATTGGACGTTGTGGGCCGAGATCCGCTTCTACGCGATGATCGTGGTCCTGACCTGGATCGGCATCACCGCGCGCCGGGTCACGATCTTCTGCTGGGCCTGGCTCGCCGCAACCTTCGCCTTCCAGGCCGGGCTGTTGCCGCACGCAACCGATCTGATCCTCAACACCCAGTTCTCGCACTACTTCATCGCAGGTATGGCGCTCTGCCTGATCCACCGGTACGGCGCGACGCGGCAAACCCTGGCCATCGTGGCGGTCTCGCTCGGCAACGCGATCTACCGCGGCATCGGGTTCGCGGACCGCGTCGGCCTGCGCTACCACACCGAGATCCACCGAACTGCCGTGGTCGCGATCATCGTCGCGATCTTCGCCGTCATGCTGACCGTCGCGCTCCGGCTCACGCACCGCCTCGGGCGGCCGTGGTTCGCCGTCCTCGGCGCGCTCACGTACCCCCTCTATCTGGTGCATGCACACATCGGCTTCATCATCTTCGAGCGCCTCGGCGACCAGGTGAACCATGTCCTCCTGGTCGCCGCCACGATGCTGCTGATGATCGGCGTCGCTGCCGCTCTGCACTACGGCGTCGAGCAGCCGCTCGCGCCGCGCCTCAAACGCCTACTCTCCCGTCGAGCGGTTCAGGCGGTCAGGAAGTAGTCCGTCAGCGCCTGGGCCATCGTCTCCGGCGGGAGCGTGTGGAACGTTCCGTCATGTCCTTCCAGCGTCCCCTGCGGGAGCGCCTCGGACGCCTGCCGCGCCGCGCCCTTCAGCCAGTCCGGACTGGCGTTGCTGAACATCGCCAGCGTCGGTACGTCGATCGACGCCAGCAACTCACGCGGTACGGCGCTGTCGCCCAGCTGCAGGCCGTCGTACACGAGGGTGTGCGCGATCGCCTCCATCCCGGCCCACATCGGCGTCTGGCGGATCTGGTCGACCACCTCCTTCGGCTGTCCGACCGCCTCGACCATGAACAGCTCAGCCGCCCCACCGGGGTTCCCGGTGTCGACGAACTCCTGCAACCGCTCGATGTACCGGTCCGGTGGAGCCGGTGCTCCTTCGACCCGGAACGGCGGCTCCATCAGCGCCTGCTTCTCGAACGGCAGCCGGGACTGCAGCAGCACCATCGATCCGGACGAGTACGCGCAGGCAAACCGCGCACCGGTCGCCGAGCGCACCGCCTCCAGGTCTTCCCACTCACGCTCGACCGCGTACGGCAGGGTGTCGCCGGAGTCACCACGGCCGCGCCGGTCGTAGTTCACGACGGTGAACTCCGACGACAGCGCCTTGGCGTCGTCCACGTACCGCGAGCGCTCGGTGAACCCGCCCGCGACCAGCACCAGGACCGGACCGCTGCCGTACGTGTCGTACGCCAGCTCGGTGCCGTCCTTGGAAACCACCTTGTCCATCACCACTCCTTTGCCCAAGAGATCTCTGCCCATCCGTCGAACGGAACCGGGCCGGAAGGACGTCCTGTGACCCACATCACAACACGCCGAGATCTTCCAGGCGACGCCACACCTCACTACAGTTGGATTATGTATACAGGCGACTGCACACCATTCCGGGTTTCTTGATGCTGCTCCGCCAGCTGGAGTACCTCGTCGCCCTCGCGCGGGAGAAGCACTTCGCCCGGGCGGCGGAAGCCTGTTACGTCTCCCAGCCGTCGCTGTCGGCCGCGATCCGCAAGCTCGAGCAGGAACTCGACGTACCGATCGTCCGCCGCGGCCGCCGCTTCGAGGGCCTCACGCCCGAGGGCGAGCGAGTGCTGCTCTGGGCCCAGCGCATCCTGTCCGAGCAGGACGCGCTCCGGCATGAACTGTCGGTGATGCGCGGCGGCCTCAACGGCACGCTCCGGCTCGGCGCGATCCCGACCGCGATGCCGGTGGTCTCGTTGCTCACGACGCCGTTCTGCGCACGCCATACGAATGCGCGGGTCACCCTCGAGTCGCTGTCGTCGCGCGACATCACCCAGAAGCTCGCCGAGTTCGATCTCGACGTCGCGATGACGTACCTCGACGACGACACGCTGGGCCAGGTGCGCAAGACGCCGCTGTACGAAGAGCGCTACCTACTGCTGACGCCGACGCACAGCAAGCTCGCCGATCGGCCGGTCGCGACCTGGGCGGAGGTCGCCGAGTTGCCGCTCTGCCTGCTCTCCCCCGACATGCGCAACCGCCGGATCATGAACGGCTACTTCACCGACGACGGCGTGACCGCTGCGCCGGCGATCGAGAGCGACACTGTTTCCGGGTTGTACAGCCATCTGCACGGCAGTCATTGGTCGACCGTGATCTCGCACGCCTGGTTGCACATGTTCGGCGTACCGGACGGGATGCGCGTCGTACCGCTGAAGCGTCCGGCGCACGGGCCGCGGGTCGGCCTGGTGATCGCTGCGCGCAGCCCGGAGCCTGTCCTCGCTCGTGCATTGCTCGACGTGGCGCGTCAGGCCGGCGTACACAAAGCTCTCGACGATCTGCTCGACGTGCACTTGATGGATTCGGGCTATCTCGACATAGCGAGCAAGTCTTTGACCGTCGGGCCGTGACAGCGCGATGGTGGAAATCCCTTCAGAACAAGGAGATTCCCATCATGGCGAAGATTGTCTGCGTCCTGTACGACGACCCGGCGGCGGGCTACCCGACGTTGTACGCCCGGGACGACATCCCGACGATCGACGGCTACCCTGGCGGCCAGACCGCGCCGTCACCGAAGGCCATCGACTTCACGCCGGGCGCGCTGCTCGGCAGCGTGTCCGGTGAACTCGGGCTGCGTGAGTTCCTCGAGAGTCAGGGCCACACGTTGGTCGTCACCTCCGACAAGGATGGCGCCGACTCGGTCCTCGACCGCGAGCTCCCCGACGCCGATGTGGTGATCTCGCAACCGTTCTGGCCGGCGTACCTGACCGCGGATCGGATCGCGAAAGCGCCGAAGCTGAAGCTCGCGATCACCGCCGGCATCGGCTCCGACCACGTCGACCTGGACGCGGCGATCAACCACGGTATGACCGTTGCCGAGGTCACCTATTCGAACAGCATCAGCGTCGCCGAGCACGTGGTGATGATGATCCTCGGGCTGGTGCGCAACTACCTGCCGGCATACCAGACCGTAGGGGATGGTGGCTGGAACATCGCGGACTGCGTGGCACGTTCGTACGACCTCGAGGGCATGCACGTCGGCACCGTCGCGGCCGGCCGGATCGGGACCGCCGTACTGCGCCGGCTCGCGCCGTTCGACGTCAAGCTGCACTACACCGACCGGCACCGGCTGCCGGAGTCGGTCGAGCGGGAGCTCGGACTGACCTTCCACCCGAGCGCGGCCGACATGGTGCCGTACTGCGACGTGGTGACGATCAACGCGCCGTTGCACCCGGAGACCGAGGGGCTGTTCGGCGAGAAGCTGCTCGGCACGATGAAGCGCGGCACGTACCTGATCAACACCGCGCGGGCGAAGATCGCCGACCGGGACGCGATCGTCAAAGCGCTGGAGAGCGGCCGGCTGGCCGGGTACGCCGGCGACGTCTGGTACCCGCAGCCCGCGCCGGCCGACCACCCGTGGCGAACCATGCCGCACCATGGGATGACGCCGCACATCTCCGGCTCGTCGCTGTCCGCACAGACGCGGTACGCCGCCGGCACCCGGGAGATCCTGGAGTCGTGGCTGACCGGTACGCCGATCCGCGACGAGTACCTGATCGTCGACGGCGGCCGACTCGCGGGCGCTGGGGCGCACTCCTACTCGACCCGGGTGTAAGCGGGATCACGTGAGATGCGGGCATAACCGGTCAGTGCGCCTGGTTGAATGTATACAGAAGCCAGAATCCACGAAGGGGTAGAAATGATCTTCACACGTAGGTTCGGCGCTCTGGCGGCTCGCCCGCAGTTCCCGGATGCCCCGGAGCTGCAGGACGAGCTGAGCAACCCGCTCGATCTGGACGCCGAGCTCGCCAGGCTGACGGGCGAGGTCGGTGTCGCCCGCGACGACGACCGGCGCGCCGACGAGTCGGCCGCCTGAGCCGGCGGCTATATGTCAGGGCATGGCACTTGGTAGACTGTCTACCAAGTGCCATGCTGCTTTCGGGAAGGGATCTCATGACGACGATCAGCGCAGGGCCAGGGGCGGGCGCGGAACCGACCGGGGTGCGGCACGTCAAGCGGCCGACGCCGTTGCGGGAGTCGGTGTACGAGGCCCTGACCGAGATGATCATCGACGGCACCCTCGAGCGCGGCCGGCACCTGGTCGAGGTCGAGCTGGCCGGCCTGCTGGGCGTCTCCCGGCAGCCCGTGCGCGAGGCCCTGCAGCGGCTGAACAACGAGGGCTGGGTGGATCTGCGGCCCGGCTTCGGCGCGATGGTGCATGTCCCCGCCGAGGACGAGGTCGACCAGCTGCTGGCGGCCCGCGCGGCCCTGGAGTCCGAGTCCGCGCGCCTCGCCGCCCGGCATGCCACCAAGGACGACGTCGCGAAACTCCGGGAGCTCTGCAAGGTCGGCACGGCGTACCAGGAGTCCGGCGACATCGACGGCACGGTCCGCACGAACGGCGAACTCCACAGCCAGATCACCGAAATGTCCGGCAACCGTTTCCTCGTCGACTTCGCCGCCCAGGTCGACCGCCGCGTCCGCTGGTACTACACCCCCGTCGCCCCCGTCCGCGGCGCCGCCTCCTGGCGCGAACACAACCGCCTGGTGAAGGCCATCAGCGAAGGCGACGAAGACAAGGCCGCCCAAATCATGCGCGAACACACCGAACACACCCGCAAGGCTTACCACGACCTCCAGGCGGCCACCGCACCCGAATCCGCCCCCGAGCCCGAAGCTGCTCCCCGCCGGCGTCGTCGGACGACCTGACCACCACCCCACAGCATTCGAGGGGATATCCCTTCGAACTGTGCCTTCTCCTCTGGTACACCAACGGAGAAGGCACAAGCTCAACGGATATCCCCTCGAACCTCAAGCAACGTCAGGCGACGCGTTTCTTGCGGCCGCGGCCAGTGGCGGCTTTGCGGGCCTCCAGGGCGGAGGCGAGGTGGACGTATTGCTCCACCGTGCGGCGGGCGTACTGGTTGTGGTCGAGGATGCGGGGCCACCACAGGCGGCCGAGCTGTTCGTGCATCCAGAGGAAGCCGATCGCGAATCCCATGCTCACCAGCGCACGGAACGCGAGGAACTTCCCCACCTCCGGCGGCAGCCCCGGCGTACCGGTGACCACCCACGATGTCACGACCGCGTGGACGAGCAACGACAGCGGGAACGCGACCGCCCAGTAGACCGCCGCCGGCGCGAACACTCCGGCGGGGACCTTCCCCGATGCGGCGAGTACGGCGTACCCGGTGCCGAACAGGATCAGCGGTACGCCGAGCCCGAGCCCGGTCGCCACCGCCCAGCCGAAGGGCTGACCGACGAACGCGGCCAACCCTCCGGCGATGAGTCCGCCTGCCGCGCCCACCGACGCGGCCGGGACCGAGTACTCCGCCAACTGCTTCAAGTCAGCCATGTCAGTCCACGACCACACCGAAGCGGACCAGGCAGTAGAACAGCATCCCGAGATAGAAGACTGCTCCGAACCCGATGATGACGTTCCGCACCGGCCCGGGCCGGATCTTCTTGGGCAGCAGCATGTTGTTGGTGAGCAGCAACACGATGCAGTAGGCACCCATCGCGAACGTGGACAAGAACGCGAGGATGTCCAGGATCCCCGCCGGTCCGTCGGCCGGCCCGAACAGCAGGATCAGGATGCCGAACAGGATCACGCCCCACAGGAACCCGGCGTACAACCGCGACATCGAGAACCGTTTGGCGCCCGGCACGAAGTAGTACGTCATGTCCGCCTGACCGCGGGAGAACGAGTCGAACAATCCGAGCGTCGCGTTCAGCCCGATCAGCGCGATGAAGGCGAAGAACAACGTCCCCAGGACCGGAGACCCGGCCGCCGCGAACGCGTCCGACATCGCCTTCAGCGCCGCCTCCCGGTCACCGCCCTCGATCAGCGAGGCGACGTTCGGGTTCTCGCGCGCCGCCGACATGGCCAGCACGGTGAACGAGATCGTCACCAGCATCGTGATGCCCCAGAAGAGCAGCAGCGCGTCGAATGTGACCCACTTGCGCCAGCCCTTCCATTTCGCCATCTCGGCCGGGTCCTCGGTGTCGAACATGAAGCCGCGCGACGGCATCGACTCCGCCTCGCCCGCGGACCGCAGGCCGCGGATCTTCGGAATGTGCGCACCCATCCCCGCGCCGCTGTCCCGCAGCTGCAACGTGTACCACATCTGCTGCATCCCGGACGGCCCGGCGAAGGCGATCGATCCGACCACGATCGGGAACCAGGCCGACGTCATCGCCTTGTCCGGGAAGTACCCGAACGCGAACATCCCCTGCAGGGTCTGCGCGAGGTCGTCCCAGTTCCCGACGATCGACGCGATGATCGACGTACCGACCACCAGTACGCCGATCAGCAGGCCGAGGAGCTTCTCGAGGAAGTTGTAGATCACCGACAACAGGCTGAACAGCACACCGACGAACACCAGAGCCACGCACGCGGTGACCTGCCAAGGTATGCCGGTGATCTCCTCGAAGGCGGCCGCGCCCGCGGACAGATGGCCCGGCCACATATAGATGAGGATCGCCGCGACGTAGAAGAACCACATCATCGGTTTGAAGATCCGCGCCGCGCCGAAGAAGATGCTTTCCCCGGTCGCCATCGCGTACCGGGCCATCTCCAGCAGGACGAACGCCTGCAGCGTGACGCCGACCATGAACAACCAGCGGATATCCGGCCCGAACACCAGGACGAGCCGGGGCCACATGTAGGACTCCCCCATCCCCACGCCCAGTGCGACCAGGAAGACGGTCGGACCGAGGATGTGGATGGAGGGCGGTGCGTCCGGAAGTTTCCGGATCGGCATCGGCTCGAGCCTGCCCGCTTTCCAGACCTTCTCGGTCGCAGAGACCGCTGTGGCCGCGGCCGGCTCTTCAGGCACTTCTGAGGTCTTGCTCGTGACGTCCAAGGCGGACTCCTTAGTTCGACGCCAACTCGCTGACTACGACTCCCCCGCGGACTGCTTCCTCCAATCAACTGACGATCAACTGACGATCAACTGAGGCCGAGCGGCCCGGCGTTGCGGGCCCAGCGGTACTTCGCACCGAGAACCTGGACCGGGGTCTCGGTGGTGTACGGGTACGCGACCACACCGTGGTCGAACAGGTACTGCGACGCCTCCTCGACCTCGACGTCGCCGGACAGCGAGGCGACCACCGGCTTGTCGATGCCCTGGGCCCGGAACTCCTCGACCACCTCGGCAACCAGGCGAGCGAACACCATCGGCGGCGTCACGATCGTGTGCCAGTAGCCCAGGATCAGGGCGTGGATGCGCTCGTCGGACAGCCCGAGCGCGACCGTGTTCCGGTACGTCGAGGGCGGCTCGCCCCCGGTGATGTCGACCGGGTTGCCGGCCGCACCGAACGGCGGGATGAACTTCCGGAACGCGGCGTCCAGATCGGCCGGGATGTCCATCAGGGTCAGACCGTTGTCCACGCAGGCGTCCGACAGCAGTACGCCGGAACCGCCCGCGCCGGTGATGATGACGACGTTCTCGCCCTTCGGCGTCGGCAGCAGCGGGATGCCGCGGGCGTACTGGAGCATCTCGTTCAGCCCCGGCGCCCGGACCACCCCGCTCTGCCGCAGGATGTCGTCGTACACCTTGTCGTCGCCGGCCAGCGCGCCGGTGTGCGAGCTGGCCGCCCGCGCGCCCATAGAGGTACGGCCGGCCTTCAGCACGACGACCGGCTTCTTCTTCGACACCCGGGCCGCCGTCTCGGCGAACGCCCGGCCGTCCTTCAAATCCTCAAGATGCATGGCGATCAGGTTGGTGTTGTCATCGCTCTCGAAGAACGTCAGGAGGTCATCCTCGTCGATGTCGGCCTTGTTGCCTACCCCAACGATCGCCGAGACCCCCATCCGGCTGGACCGGCTGAACCCGAGGATCGCCATCCCGATCCCGCCGGACTGCGACGACAGGGCAACGGACCCGCGCACGTCGTACGGCGTGCAGAAGGTCGCGCACAGGCTCTCCGGCAGGTAGTAGTAGCCGTAGATGTTCGGTCCCAGGATGCGGACATTGTGTTCACGGGCGATCGCGACGACCTCGTCCTGGAGCGCCTGCTCACCGGTCTCGGCGAACCCGGACGGGATCAGGATCGCGCCCGCGACACCCTTCTGCCCACACTGCTCGAGCGCGCCGGCGACGAACTTGGCCGGTACGGCGAACACCGCCACGTCGACGTCACCCGGCACCTCCACAATGCTGGGGAACGCCTTCCGCCCGAGCACCTCCCCGCCGCGCGGGTTGATCGGGTAGATGTCCCCGGCGTACCCGCCGTTGACCAGGTTCTTCATCACCGAGTTGCCGATCTTGCCGTCCTCGTTGGACGCCCCGATCACGGCCACCGCGCGCGGCCTCATGATCCGGGTCATCGCGGTCAGGATCTCCTCCTGGCTGTACCGCTCGACCGGCTGGCCCGCTTCGGCGTCGACGATGATCCGGAAGTCCACCGCGGTGGCGCCCTCCGGCCCGGCCAGCACCGGGTTCAGATCGACCTCGGCGAACTGCGGGAAGTCCGTGACCAGGTCGGCCAGCCGCTTGATCAGGTCACCTATCGCGTCCTTGTCGACGGGCCGCGCGCCCCGGACGCCTTCGAGCATCTCGTGCGCATCGATCCCGTCGACCATCGCCCGCGCCTCGTCGGCCGTCAGCGGCGCGAGGCGGAAGGTGACGTCCTTGAGCACCTCGACGAGTACGCCGCCGAGCCCGAACGCGACCACCTTCCCGAACGTCGGGTCGGTGACCGCGCCGACGATGACCTCCTGCACGTCGCCGCCGGTGACCAGCATCTTCTGGACCTGTACGCCGGTGATCTCGGCGTCGGCCTTGTACGCGCGGGCATTGGCGAGGATCTTGTCGAACGCATCGCGAGCGGCGTCCTCGCTGTCCACACCGACCGCCACGCCGCCGGCGTCGGTCTTGTGCAGGATGTCCGGCGAGACGATCTTGCACACGACGGGGAACCCGATCTCGGCGGCCAGGCCGGCGGCTCCTTCGGCAGTCGTGGCCAGCCCTTCGCCCGGCGTCGGGATGCCGTACGCGTCGGCGACCAACTTGGCCTCGGGCGCACTCAACGAGGTGCGGCCGTCCGCCAGAGCCTGGTCGAGGATGGTCCGGACTGCTGCCTTGTCATAAGTCATTGCACTGGGCTCCACTTCAGATCACGCCGCTGGCTTTGAGTTCCTCGAGCTCGGCCGTGTCGATTCCGAGCGAGCCGTAGATGACGGAGTTGTGCTCACCGAGACCCGGCGAGGTCTGCACCTCGACCGGCGAGTCGGACAGCTTGATCGGGCAGCCGACGGTCTTGAACGTGCCGCGCTGCGGGTGCTCCACCTCGACCACTGCGCCGAGGTCGGCGAGGGTCTCGTCCGCGATCAGCTCGGCCGTGGACATGATCGGACCGCACGGGACGTTCAGCGCGTTGAGCTTGTCCATCACCTCGAACTTGGTGTGCTGCTCGGTCCACTGCTCGATCAACGCGAACATCTTGTCGAGCTTGTCGAGCCGTGCGGCCGGCGTCGCCCAGTCCGGATCCTCGGCGAGCTCGGGCTTGCCGATCAGGTCTGCGATCGGCGCCCAGCCCGGCGGCTGGACGATCACGTAGATGTAGTCGTTCGGTCCGCCTGGCGCGCACCTGAGCGCCCAACCGGGCTGGCCGCCACCGGACGCGTTCCCGGACCGCGGCACCTCGCTGTCGAAGTTGTCGTTCGGGTACTCGCGCAACGGTCCGTGTGTCAGCCGCTGCTGGTCACGCAGCTTGACCCGGGTCAGGTTGAGCACCGCCTCCTGCATCGCCACGGTCACCCGCTGGCCCTTGCCGGAGTGCGTCCGCTGGAACAGCGCGGCCAGGATGCCGGCGACCAGGTGGATCCCGGTCCCGGAGTCGCCGATCTGCGCGCCGGTCGCCGTCGGCGGTCCGTCCTCGAACCCCGTCGTACTCATCGCGCCGCCCATCGCCTGGGCGACCACCTCGTAGGCCTTGAAGTTCTCGTAGCGGCCCGGGCCGAAGCCCTTGATCGAGGCGAACACCAGGCCGGGGTTGAGCTCCTGGAGGCGTTCCCAGGTGAAGCCCATCCGGTCGATCGCGCCGGGGGCGAAGTTCTCCACCAGGATGTCGGCGTTCTTCACCAGGTCGGTGAAGATCTCCTTGCCCCGGTCGGACTTCATGTTCAGCGTGATGCTGCGCTTGTTGCAGTTGAGCATCGTGAAGTAGAGGCTGTCGACCTCCGGGAGGTCGCGCAACTGCTGGCGGGTGATGTCGCCGGTCGGTGCCTCGAGCTTGATCACGTCGGCGCCGAGCCAGGCAAGGATCTGGGTGCAGGACGGTCCGGACTGCACGTGGGTCATGTCGAGGACACGGACACCATCGAGGGCCTTGGTCATAACGGGTCCCCTTACTTGTACATGGTCTGGTTCATGGTTCCGGGGGCGTAGGCGTCCGGGTCGACCCAGACGTTGATCAGCGACGGCAGGCCCGACTCACGGGCGCGCTGCATGGCCGGCCCGATGTCCTTCGGGTCGCGGACCTCCTCGCCGTACCCGCCGAGCATCCGGGCGAACTCGTCGTACCTGACGTCGCCGAGGGTGTTGCCGATCCGGCCGCGGTCGTGGCCGTACTTCGCCTCCTGGCCGTAGCGGATCTGGTTCATCGAGGAGTTGTTGCCGACGACACCGACAAAGGGAAGGTTGAAGCGCACCAGCGTCTCGAAATCCCAGCCGGTCAAGGAGAAAGCGCCGTCCCCGAACAGTGCGACGACCTCCTTGTCCGGCCGCGCGTACTTCGCCGCGAGGACGAACGGGATGCCGACGCCGAGCGTGCCGAGCGGTCCCGGGTCCATCCAGTGGCCCGGCGACTTCGGCTGGACGACGCCGCCGGAGAACGTCACGATGTCGCCGCCGTCGCCGATGTAGATCGAGTCCTCGGTGAGGAACTCGTTGATCTCGTGCGCGAGCCGCAGCGGGTGGATCGGGTTCGCGTCGGACAGCTGCCGCGACAGCCGCTTCTGGTACGCCGCGTCCTCCTCGGCGCGGAGCTCCGCGAACCAGGCCTTGCGATCGGTCTTGTGCAGCCGGCCCGACGCCGCCTGCGTGACGGCGGCGAGGATCGCGCCCGGGTCGCCGACCAGGCCGAGATCGATATCGCGGTTCTTGCCGACGGTGCGGTAGTCCATGTCGATCTGTACGACGGTCGCGCTCTTCGGCAGCCGGCGCCCGTACCCCATCCGGAAGTCGAACGGCGTGCCGACGATCAGGATCAGGTCGGCGTTGTTGAACCCGTACCGCCGCGACAAGTGGAAGTGGTGGGGGTCTCCCGGCGGGAGCGTGCCGCGGGCAGCGCCGTTCATGAAGGCCGGTACGTCGAGGGTCCGCACGAACTCGGTCGCCGCATCGCTCCCGCGGGCGGTCCACACCTGCGTGCCGAGCAGTACGACGGGCTTCTCGGCCCGCACCAGCAGGTCGGCCAGCGCCTCGATGCTCGCCGGGTCGCCGATGCTCTTCGTTGACGCCCGGTAGTGCCCGGCCTCCGGGACCGTCGCGGACTCCACCGGGACCGAGTTGTCCAGGATGTCGCGCGGGATCTCCAGGAAGGACGGGCCGGGGGCCCCGGTCAGGGACTCGCGGAACGCCATCGACACCATGTCGGCGACGCGTGCGGTGTGCGGCACGGTCGCGGCGAACTTGGTGATCGGCGTCATCATGTCGACGTGCGGCAGGTCCTGCAGGGATCCCATCTTGTGCTGGTTCAGCGCACCCTGGCCGCCGATCAGCAACATCGGGCTCTCGGCGCGGAATGCGTTCGCGACGCCGGTGACCGCGTCCGTCGTCCCCGGGCCGGCCGTGACGACCGCGCACCCGGGCTTGCCGGTCACTCGCGCGTACCCGTCCGCGGCGTGGGCGGCGACCTGCTCGTGCCGGACGTCGACCACCGCGATGCCCTCGTCCACGCAGCCGTCGTAGATGTCGATGATGTGCCCGCCGCAGAGCGTGAAGATCACGTCGATCCCCTCGGCCTTCAGGGCCTTCGCGACGAGGTGACCGCCGGAGATCGTCTCCGGTTCCTTCACGTGGGTGGCGGGCTGGGTCTCCGACACTGTCTGCGCCATCTGCAGTCATCTCCTCGGAAGGCCGTCGTGCGGCTTGGTGTGTAGATTGCATACCGTATGGTGTAGTCGTAGTCTTATCCCACGCGATGGTGGTTGTCCAGAGTTCGCGTCGAGGAGGCTGTGATGACGATTTCTGAAGAGCTCGAGCGGACTCGCGCGGCACTCCTCGGCCTGGAGAAATCCCTTATGGCGTTGAGGAATCAGCTCGGTCCGCATCTCGACGTACTACGGCTGCTCGACGATCTGGAGCGCTGCACGGCGGACCTTCACCGGCTCGAGCAGCAGGTCCGCGCACCGCACCGGCCTGAGCTGATGGCGATCCCGGACGACGACTACGACCCGGACTTCTGGGCCGACGCGGAGCACGAGGGCTTGGGGCGGACGGCGCCATGAGCCGCCAGGCATTGCTTCAGTAGGTTCCTCAGCTGTACGTCGTTTGCTGCCCGGGCAGTGACCGCCACGGCCTCGGCTGCATGCTCTGTCGCGACGACCGTTCGGTAGAACGGCTCGCTCCAACGACCCAGGGCCGGCAGCCAGAACCGAGCCGCTCCCCCCGGCCGAGCTTCCGAACCCAATAGGTGCAGCGCAGTCTGATGCGACGCAGCCAACCGGTTCCGCTCGTCGCCGACGAGTTCGCCGCTGGCCAACGCCGTCGACACACAGAGCGCGACCAGGCGCGCGGAGGGCTCGAAGCCCACCGCGCTCGTGTTCATGAACTGTGGCGCCAGCGGCAATAGCTCCCGGCGGCCGGCGGAGCTGCTGTGATCGTGCGCCGCCCTTGCGACAGCGCTCAGTACGGGATGCACGCTGGCAGGACGATCGGTCCACGGTTCGCGGGCCAGGCGGGACACCAGCTCCATCACGCACGGATCTGGCCGTCGGACCTTCGCGTAGCCGTTCACTCGCCCGCCACCGGCGTACCGAGCTGTTGGCGCACCGAAAGGGCCGGTCGACCGGGTTGTTTGAGCAGCCGCACGCTCAGCGCAGTCACGATGCCAAGTAAGCCGGCGGCCAGGAACAGCGGTCGGTAGCTGACTACCGCGACCAACGACGCGGCAACACCAATGCCGAGCAGGCCGCCGACCGCCTTTGCGGAGTACAGGATCGCCTGGTTCTGCAGCAGGCTGTTCTCGCCGAAGAACTCGAGCACGAGGTTGGCCATGATCGCGTAGAACGCGCCACCGCCGAGCCCGGCGAACATCGCACACACCACGAACGACCAGCCGTTCCCTGCGATCACCAGACCGACGTGCGCGAAGCCTTCGATCATCAGTACGGCGGCCAGCACTCGACGACGGCCGAACCGGTCGGACAGGTGGCCGGCCGACGATCGCCCGAGACCGTTGACAGCGGCAAGCAGTCCGGCGGCCACACCTGCGGTCGCGAGGCCGAAGCCCGCGCTCACCGCATAGCCGGCCACCAGGCCGATGCCGAACAGCGACAGCGCCGTGCTGATTGCCAATAGCAACCACATCAGCGGAAGCGCACCGGTCCGCATCGCTTCCGCTGGGCGGTAATGCCGGACCGCGGGCGCATTGTTCGGGATGCTGCGGTTCAGCTTGCGGTCGATCGCCCATGCCTGTGCATCCAGGTCCGCAGGCCACCAGTATCTCGGCGGATCCTTCAGCAGACCGCCCGCGACCAGCACGATCAGCAGGGCGATCAGCGCGGTGAGGTCGAAGACGATCCGTTGACTCGACTCGAAGATCGTCAGCAGCGCGATACTCGGTACGGCGCCGACGGCGAAGCCGCCGGTCACGAAACCGATCGTCGCGGTACGCCGGTCCGGGAACCAGCGTGCTGACGTGGTGATGCAGGCGGAGTACACGAGGCCTGCGCCGATGCCACCGAGGAGCGCATAGCCGACGACGGCAGAGAGGTAGCTGTGCGCGTGGGCGAGGGTCGCGAGACCGATCGCGGCCAGCGTGCCACCGAGGACAACGAGCTGCGTCGGCGTTGCCCGCCGTACCCGCTGGGTCCAGGCCGCCGGGATCGCGACCAGGGCCTGGCAGGCGACGAAGATCGCCAGCAACCACAGGGTTTGCGTCGCACCCCAGCCTCGGTCGAAGCCGAGGGCGGCCGTGCCGAAGGAGTACTGCAACGGACTGATCGCGACCATGCAGGCCCAGGCGGCCCAAAGTTGCCAGCGCCGCGAGTGCCCGGTCAGTTCACGGGCGTCCTCGCCGATCCGGTACCGCCGGCCGTAGACGTCACGTACATCCCGCGTCACGTGATTCACATCGCCTCCTGACTACTGCATACCGTATGAGATCTGTGGTACTCCTTCCCGCCGGAGGTTGTCCAGACCTGAGGTGTTGCGACCTGACTCTTGTGACCAGATTGCATACCGCATACAGTCGTCTGCAGACTTCGAGGAGGCGGATGTGGACCTGATGGAGTACCAAGCCAAGGAACTCTTCGCCCGGCACGGCGTCCCGGTGACGCTCGGCCGGGTGATCGAGGATCCGGCCGACGCGGCGGACGCGGCCGCGGAGCTCGGCGGCCGGGTGGTGGTGAAGGCCCAGGTGAAGACCGGCGGCCGAGGCAAGGCCGGCGGCGTGAAGCTCGCCGCCACACCAGAGGAGGCGGTCGCGAAGGCAGGCGAGATTCTCGGCATGGACATCAAGGGGCACACCGTGCACCGCGTCTTGCTCGCCCCCGCGGCGGACATCGCCGACGAGTACTACTTCTCGTTCCTGGTCGACCGGGCCAACCGCGAGTACCTGTGCATCGCGAGCACCGAGGGCGGCGTCGAGATCGAGGAGGTCGCGCACACCAACCCGGACGCGATCGCGAAGGTGTCCATCGATCCGGCCGTCGGCGTCGACGAGGCAAAGGCGGCGGAGATCGTCGCGGCCGCCGGGTTCCCGGCCGGCGCGCGGGACGTCGTACGGAAGTTGTGGGATGTGTTCGTCGCGGAGGACGCGTCGCTGGTCGAGGTGAATCCGCTGGTGAGGCTGGGCGACGGTTCACTGGAGGCACTCGACGGCAAGGTGACCCTCGACGACAACGCGGCGTACCGGCATGCGGATCATGCGGGCTTCGAGGATCGCGCCGCAGCCGATCCCCTGGAGGCCGCGGCCCTCGAGAAGGGGCTGAACTACGTCAAGCTCGACGGCTCGGTCGGCATCATCGGCAACGGGGCCGGCCTGGTCATGTCGACGCTCGACGTGGTCGCGTACGCGGGTTCGCAGTACGGCGTGAGGCCGGCGAACTTCCTCGACATCGGTGGTGGCGCCTCGGCCGAGGTGATGGCGAACGGACTGGGGATCATCCTGTCCGACGCGCAGGTCCGCAGTGTGTTCGTGAACGTGTTCGGCGGAATCACCGCATGCGACGCGGTCTCCAACGGCATTGTGCAGGCACTCGAACTGCTCGGCGACCAGGCCGACAAGCCGCTCGTCGTCCGGCTCGACGGCAACAACGTCGACGAGGGCCGCAAGATCCTTGCCAAGGCCAACCATCCGCTGGTGACCGTGGTCGACACGATGGACGGCGCCGCGGCGCGGGCCGCGGAACTGGCCGCCGGTCTCGCCGCGCAGAAGGGACTGTAGAGATGGCGATCTTCCTGACCGAGAAGAGCCGGGTCGTCGTACAGGGCATGACCGGGTCCGAGGGACAGAAACACACCAGCCGGATGCTTGCCGCCGGCACCAATGTGGTGGGCGGCGTGACACCGGGCAAGGGCGGCCTGTCGATCGACTTCGCGAAGCGGTCGATCCCGGTCTACGGATCGTGCGCCGACGCGGTCAAGGCGACCGACGCGGACGTGTCGGTGGTCTTCGTGCCGCCACGTTTCACCAAGGGCGCAGTCATCGAGGCGGTCGATTCCGGCGTACCGCTCGTGGTCGTGATCACCGAAGGCGTACCGGTGCAGGACACTGCGACGTTCTTCGCCTACGCGCAGGCGAACGGGACGCGGGTGATCGGGCCGAACTGCCCGGGCATCATCAGTCCCGGGCGCGCCAACGCGGGGATCATTCCCGCCGATATCGCGGGACCCGGGCGGATCGGTCTGGTGTCGAAGTCGGGCACGCTGACGTACCAGATGATGTACGAGCTGCGGGACTTCGGGTTCTCCAGCGCGATCGGGATCGGTGGCGACCCGATCATCGGGACGACGCACATCGACGCGCTGCAGGCGTTCCAGGACGACCCGGACACCGACGCGATCGTGATGATCGGTGAGATCGGCGGCGACGCCGAGGAGCGGGCGGCCGCGTTCATCAAGGAGAACGTGACCAAGCCGGTCGTCGGGTACGTCGCCGGGTTCACCGCGCCCGAGGGCAAGACCATGGGACACGCGGGCGCGATCGTGTCCGGCTCGTCGGGTACGGCGGCCGCGAAGCAGGAGGCCCTCGAGGCCGCCGGGGTTCGCGTAGGCAAAACCCCCACCGAAACCGCCGACCTGATCCGCTCCGTTCTAGTCGCGGTTTGACGGCGGGGCGGTGCTTCTGCGGATGACGAGTTCGGTGGGTACGGCGACCGGCGCGTGGTGATGTTCGCCGCTGTGGATCTCGGCGATCAGGGCGTCGACGCTCTGGCGGCCGACCTCGGTGAACGTCTGGCGGACCGTGGTGAGAGGCGGCCAGAAATGGGCCGCCTCTTCCATGTCGTCGAAGCCGACCACGCTGACGTCGTCGGGCACTGCGCGACCCCGTTCGTACAGCGCGCGCAGCAGACCGAGCGCCATCTGGTCGTTCGCGACGAAGACCGCAGTCACTTGATCGTTCTCGGCGAGGCGACGGCCGGCCTCGTAGCCGGACGTCGCCGACCAGTCCCCGTCCTGCACCGGCGGCACCTCCCGGCCGTGGTCGATCAGCGTCTGCTCCCACGAGCGACGGCGCCGGTCCGCGGCGAACGACGTCGGCGGACCGCCCAGATGCCACACCGTCTTGTGTCCCAGTTCGAGCAGATGCTCGGTCGCGAGCCGAGCGCCCTGCCGCTGGTCGGTGTCGACGATCGGGTAGTCGTAGTGCGCGCTCGAGTCGACGACCACGACCGACAGCCCCTCCGGCAGCCGTACGCCGGCCGCGTCCAGGGTGTGCGCCTCGATCAGGATGATCACGCCGTCGACCGCCTGTTCCCCCAGCCGCCCGAAGGCGTTCGTCACCGCGCTCTGGGTGACATCCAGGACCGGGACCAGGTTGATCGAGTACCCGCGGATCGTGGCCGCGGTGGCGATCGCGTCGAGCGTGCGCGTCGTGCCGAAGCTGTGCAGCTCGAAGACGATCACTCCGATGCTGCGGTACTCACCGTTGCGCAGGGCGCGGGCGGCGCTGTTCGGCCGGTAGCCGAGCTGGCGCATCGCAGCCTGGACCCGGTCGCGGGTGATCGCGTCGACGTTGTGGCGATCGTTCGCGACCCGGGAGACCGTCTGCCCGGAGACGCCGGCGAGCCGGGCGACGTCAGCCATCGACGGACCGCGCCGCCGTCGCACCGTTGATTCCTCCGCTGACATCCCCGCCTCCTCAGTCGTGTCCGCAGTGTAGACATGTTGACGTAAACACGTTACCGTCGCCGCGTCGATGTTGACGTCAACATGCGCGTTGCAGGACGTCATGAGCGCGGGAGGAGGTCGACGGACATGGCGGAGTCCGTGACCCGGCAGCAGGTCAGGCCGGTGCACGTCGCCGGCAGACGGCGCAGTACGGCCGGCCGGGACGGCAAGGGGTGGATCTTCGTCGGCCCGTTCCTGACGGTGTTCGCGCTGACCTTCCTGGCCCCGATCGGGTACGCGATCTATCTCAGCCTCTATCGCAATCAGGCCTTCTTCGGCGGCCGGGTGTTCGTCGGGCTGGACAACTACACCGCGGCGCTGCAGGACCCGAAGTTCTGGGAGTCGTTCGGCCGGGTCGCGGCGTTCCTGGTGGTCCAGGTGCCGATCATGCTGGTGCTGGCGTTGCTCGCGGCGCTCGCGATCGACAGCGCGCGACTGCACGCGTCCGGCTTCTTCCGGATCGTGATCTTCCTGCCGTACGCCGTCCCTGGCGTGGTCGCCGTACTGATGTGGGGCTACATCTACGGCGACAACTTCGGGCTCGCCGCGAACCTCAACGACCTGTTCGGGACGACCGCGATCCAGCCGCTCAGCAGCAGCTGGATGCTGCCGTCGATCGCCAACATCGTCACCTGGGAGTTCGTCGGCTACAACATGCTGATCTTCTACTCGGCACTGCGCACCGTGCCGGGCGAGCTCTACGAGGCTGCGGCGATCGACGGCGCCGGGACATTCCGGACGATCCGCGCAGTCAAGCTTCCGGCGCTGCGCGGGGCGATCGTGATCGCGACGATCTTCTCGATCATCGGCAGCTTCCAGCTGTTCAACGAGCCGAACATCCTGCGCACGCTCGCGCCGAACGTGATCACGACGTACTACACGCCCAACATGTACGCCTACAACCTGTCCTTCGCCGGCCAGCAGTTCAACTACTCGGCCACGATCGCGATCGTGATGGGCGTCATCACCGCGATCATCGCGTACGTCGTCCAGCTCCGCGGATCCCGGGAGTCGCTGTGAGTACCCTGACCTCTCCCTTGCGCCCGAAGCGCTCCAAGGTACTGACCGGTGTGATGGTCCTGTACCTGCTGTACACGATCCTCCCGCTCGTCTGGCTGTTGCTCAGCGCAACGAAAACCCAGGACGACCTGCTGTCGTCACCCGGGCTCTGGTTCGGGAACAGCTTCGCGTTCTTCGGCAACATCAAGGACACGCTGACCTACAACGACGGCATCTTCCTGCGCTGGCTCGGCAACACTGTGCTGTACGTCGTCGTCGGAGCGGGTGGCGCGACGCTGCTCGCGACCGCAGCCGGCTACGGATTGGCGAAGTACAAGTTCGCCGGCCGGCGCGCGGTCTTCGCCGTACTGCTCGGGGCGGTCGCTGTCCCCGGTACGGCGCTCGCCGTACCGACGTTCCTGATGTTCTCGAACCTCGGACTGACCAACACCGTGTGGGCGATCATCATCCCGTCGCTGGTGAGCCCGTTCGGGCTGTACCTGATGTGGGTCTACGCGACCGACGCCGTACCGCACGAACTGCTCGAAGCGGCCCGGATCGACGGAGCGGGTGAGGTGCGGACGTTCTTCACCGTCGCCCTGCGGTTGCTTGCCCCGGGCATCGTTACGACGCTGCTGTTCGCGGTGGTGTCGACCTGGAACAACTACTTCCTGCCGCTGATCATGCTCAGCAAACCCAACCTCTACCCGCTCACGGTCGGCCTCACCCAGTGGAGCAACCAAGCGACCGGCGTGGGTGCCCGCCCCATCTACAACCTGGTGATCACGGGGTCGTTGCTGACCATCGTGCCTCTGGTGATCGCCTTCCTTCTACTCCAGCGGTTCTGGCAGTCCGGCCTGTCGGCAGGCTCGGTCAAGTGAAAGGCAACAAGATGAAGGCACATCGGCGAGGCACACACCGCATCCGGCAGCTGGTGGTTGCCGGAGCCGCCATCGTGGCGCTCGCAGCGGTCGCCGCGTGCGGCGGTTCGAAGACGGACACCAGCAGCGGTAGCGCGACCACGGGTTCGTCCGACGCCGTCGACGCCGCGCTCAAGGCCGGCGGTGAGATCACCTATTGGAGCTGGACGCCGTCAGCGGAGACCCAGGTGAAGGCGTTCATGGCGCAGTACCCGAACGTCAAGGTGAACTACGTCAACGCCGGGACCGGCAACGACCACTACACCAAGCTGCAGAACGCGATCAAGGCCGGCTCCGGCGCACCGGATGTCGCCCAGGTCGAGTACCAGGCGCTCCCCCAGTTCGCACTGCCCGGCTCGCTGGTCGACCTGAACCAGTACGGCTTCAGCCAGTACGAGTCGGCGTACACCGCCTCCACCTGGGCGGCCGTCCACGCCGGCACCGGTCTGTACGGTCTGCCGCAGGACTCCGGGCCGATGGCGCTGTTCTACAACAAGGAGGTCTTCGACAAGTACGGCATCGCCGTACCGAAGACCTGGGACGAGTACGTCGCCGCCGCGAAGAAGCTGCACGCCGCGAACCCGAAGGCCTACATCACCAACGACTCCGGTGACGCCGGCTTCACCACCAGCATGATCTGGCAGGCCGGCGGTCAGCCGTTCAAGACCGACGGCAAGAACATCAGCATCAACCTGGCCGACGACGGCTCGAAGAAGTGGACCGGCACCTGGAACCAGCTGGTCGAGGGCGGCCTGGTGTCGAACATCCCGGGCTGGACCGACGAGTGGTTCAAGGCGCTCGGCGACGGCACCATCGCGACGCTGCCGACCGGTGCTTGGATGCCGGGCGTGATGGAGTCCTCGGTCAAGGCCGGTGCCGGCAAGTGGCGGGTCGCCCCGATGCCGACGTACGACGGTCAGCCGGCCACCGCGGAGAACGGCGGCAGCACGGAGTCGGTGCTCAAGCAGAGCAAGAACCCGGCGCTGGCGGCGGCGTTCGTCCGCTGGCTGAACCACGACGAGGGGGTGAAGCCGTTCCTCGCCAGCGGTGGCTTCCCGGCAACGACGAAGGATCTGAAGGACACTGCATTCGTGGACAAGGCGAGCGCGTACTTCGGCGGCCAGAAGGTCAACCAGGTGCTGACCGGTGCGGCCGACAACGTCGTGAAGGGCTGGAGCTACCTGCCCTACGAGCTGTACGCGAACAGCATCTACGGCGACACCGTCGGCAAGGCGTACCAGTCGAAGTCCGACCTGAACGCCGGGCTGAAGGCCTGGCAGGACGCCCTGGTCAGCTACGGCAACCAGCAGGGCTTCCAGGTCAACGGCTGACCCATGTTCGAGATCGGTGAGTCCGACTTCCTCCTCGACGGCCGGCCCTTCCGGATCCTGTCCGGTGCCCTGCACTACTTCCGGGTGCACCCGGACAGCTGGACCGACCGGATCGAGAAGGCCCGCCTGATGGGGCTCAACACCATCGAGACGTACGTGCCGTGGAACGCGCACAGCCCGCGGCCGGGCACCTTCGACACCTCCGGGATGCTCGACCTCGAGCGCTTCCTGCGGGAGGTGGCCGCCGCCGGGCTCTACGCGATCGTCCGCCCCGGCCCGTACATCTGCGCGGAGTGGGACAACGGCGGACTCCCTGCCTGGCTCTTCCGGGAGCCGGGTCTGGGAGTCCGCCGGTACGAACCGCAGTTCATGGCTGCGGTCGGCCGTTACCTGTCTGACGTCCTGCAGATCGTCGAGCCGCTGCAGATCGACCGGGGCGGGCCTGTACTGCTGGTGCAGGTCGAGAACGAGTACGGCGCGTTCGGCGACGATCCGACGTACCTGAAGGCGGTGGCCGACATCATCCACTCCGCGGGTATCACGGTGCCGCTGGTGACGGTGGACCAGCCGGTCGACGCGATGCTCGCGGCCGGGGGGCTGGACGGCGTACTGCGGACCGGGTCGTTCGGATCGCGGGCGGCAGAACGGCTGGAAACGCTGCGGAGGCACCAGCCGACCGGACCGTTGATGTGCATGGAGTTCTGGGACGGGTGGTTCGATCACTGGGGTGGACCACACCACACCACCAGCGTGGCGGAGGCGGCGGCCGAGCTCGACGCGCTGCTGGCGGCGGGGGCATCGGTCAACATCTACATGCTCCACGGCGGCACGAACTTCGGACTGACCAATGGGGCCAACGACAAGGGCGTCTACCGTCCGACGATCACGTCGTACGACTACGACGCTCCGCTGGACGAGGCCGGGCACCCGACGGCGAAGTACCACGCCTTCCGGGAGGTGCTCTCCCGGTACACGTCCGTTCCCGATGATGTCCCGGCGTCGGGTCCGGCCTCGCCGGAGACCTCTGCTGCGCTGCGGTCGCCGCTGCGGTTGCTGGCTGATCCATGGGGTCCGTGGAGCGAGCACACCGGGATGCCGACGCTGGACGAGCTGGACGCTCGCCTCGCGTTGTTCCGTACGGAAGTGTCGAGCGATGAGCCGGTGCTGTTCAGCGTCGGCGAGGTGCGGGACCGCGCCTACGTGTTCCTGGACGGGGCGCCGGTCGGCGTACTCGATCGGGAGCAGCACGACCGTGCGCTGATGCTGCCACGGGGTGGACGCCTGGAGATCCTGGTCGAGGACCAGGGGCGGGTGAACTACGGTCCGCGGATCGGTGAGCCGAAGGGTCTGATCGGACCGGTCCGGCTGGGTCCGGTGGACCGGCCGGACGCGGATGCGGTCGAGCCGGACAGCTGGTCTGTGTGCGCGATCGATCTGGACGACGTGCCAGGACTGTGGAACCCGGCAGCCGGTGCGCCGGTGTCAACCGCAGCCGGGGTCGGGCCGACGGCCTGGCGCGGATCCTTCGACGTTGCCGAACCCGTCGATCACTTCCTCTCGACCGTTGCTTGGGGCAAAGGGTTCGCCTGGGTGAACGGGTTCAACCTCGGCCGGTACTGGCGCCGCGGACCTCAGCAAACCTTGTACGTCCCGGGTCCACTGCTCCATCCCGGCAGCAACGACCTCGTCGTGCTCGAGCTCGACGTGATGGCCGATCCGGTAGCCCACTTCGTCGCAGGCCCATCGCTCGGACCGCTGGAGCTGTAGCTGGAACAGGTGGGTCCGGCGTCGCTGTCAGCCGGACCCACCCGGCTCAGACGCCGACCTTGCTGGCGAGGAGGTCGGTTACGGCGTGTACGGCGCGGAGGGTCGGCGCCTTGATGCCGGTGAGGTCGGCGAGCTCGACGACCGCTGCGAGGATGACGTCCAGCTCGAGCGGCTTGTCCTTCTCCAGGTCCTGGAGCATCGACGTCTTGTGCTCACCGACACGTTCGGCGCCGTCGAGGCGCTTGTCCACGGAGATGTCCGGGTGACAACCGAGCGCCGCGGCGATCTCCAGCGACTCCTCCATCATCATCCGGACCATCTGCCGGGTGCCCTGGTGCGTGGCGATCTCCACCATCGTCGCCCGGGCCAGCGCACTGATCGGGTTGAACGCCGCGTTGCCGAGCAGCTTGATCCAGATGTCGGTGCGGATGTCCGCCTCGACCGGGCACTTCAGCCCACCCGCGACCATCGCCGTACTGAACTCCGCGCATCGCTGCGACGGGCCGCCCGCCGGTTCACCGATCGAGAACCGGGTGCCTTCCAGATGCTGTACGACGCCTGGACCGGCCAGCTCGGTGGAGCAGTAGACGACGCAGCCGACCGCACGGTCGAGGTCGATCACCTGGGTAACGGAGCCACCTGGGTCGACCGATTCGATCCGGCGGCCTTCGTACGGCCCTTTCAGACCGTGGAAGTACCACCAGGGGATGCCGTTCTGCGCCGCCACAACGACTGTGCGGTCGTGCAGCAGTGGGTGGAGCAGTGGACCGGCGCTCGCGTACGAGTTCGCCTTGAGCCCGAGGAAGACGTAGTCGACCGGACCGATATCGGCGGGGTCGTCGGTGGCCGGCGTCCTGGCCTCGAAGTCACCGCGTGGACTGAGCACCTGCACACCGCGCGAACGGATCGCTTCCAGGTGCGGACCGCGGGCCACCAGGTGGACCTCGGTCCCACCGCGGTGCAGGGCCGCACCGACGTACGCACCGATCGCGCCGGCGCCGAGAACCGCAACTCTCATCAGGGCCCTGCCTTCCGGTCGTTTTGTATACGGCATACAGTAGGCCGGGCCTGGAATGCGGTCAAGATCACACTTCCCCGCAAAAGTTCCGTGCGCAGCGATGAATCGGGGACGGCCCGGCAGTAAGTACGGGCAACAACCACTCGACGCAGGGAGCAGGAACCATGGGCCACGTCATCGTCACCGGATTCGTCAGCCTCGACGGCATCGTCACCGACCCGGACGGATCCGGCGGTACGCCGGCCGGCGGCTGGGCGTTCCGGCACGGACCCGAGACCACCGGCGGCGACAAGTTCCGGCTCGGCGAGCTGATGGACACCGGCGTGCTGCTGCTCGGCCGGACCACCTGGGAGCTGTTCAGCCGGCTCTGGCCGAACCGCACCGACGACTTCTCCACCCGGATGAACAAGATGGCCAAGGTGGTCGCGACGCACACGCTGACCGATCTGTCCGCCTTCCCCAACTCGACGCTGATGGACGGGACGCTGACCGGCTACGTGCGGTCCGAGCCGCGAACGATCGCGGTCACCGGCAGCCT
This sequence comes from Kribbella sp. NBC_00709, assembly GCF_036226565.1. Classification (GTDB taxonomy): domain Bacteria; phylum Actinomycetota; class Actinomycetes; order Propionibacteriales; family Kribbellaceae; genus Kribbella. The sequence continues at coordinate 5,344,155 of NZ_CP108996.1, read as the reverse complement.
GAGTGTGATCCGGGCCTTGCAGGCCGACGACCTGGTCGACGAGTACCGGCTGATGACGCTGCCGTCGATCGTCGGCACCGGCGAGAAGATGTTCGGCCCATCCGAGAAGCCGGTCCACCTGCGTCTCGAGTCGGTCGCACCGGCCGGCGCCGCCTCGCTGGCGACGTACGTGCGCTGACCCTGCCCTGGACCCTCGGCGTGCCTCCCGGCGTGACCCTCGGCTTGGCAGGATGGGCGGGTGATGGTCTGGATCGGTGGCGCGCCAGGGGCCGGGAAATCGACGATCGCTCGGGGACTTGCGCGGCGGGGCGACCTGCCGCTGCACCCGATCGACCTGTGGACCTACGCACACCTGGACCGGTTGCCGCCGATGCGGCCGCTCGCCGAGGATCTGGCCGAGGGTCCGGAGTACGCCGCGGACGCGTTCGTACGGATCGCGCGGTTGCGGCTGGAGCTGGTGGCCGCGGATGTGCGGGAGCGCTCGCTGGGCGACGTACCGGCGCTGGTCGAGGGGCCACAGCTGTTCCCGTCGATGGCTGACGACGTCACGGCGGCGGTGTGGTTGCTGCCGGACGCCGAGCAGACTCGGCGCGCGCGGGAGGAGCGGCTGGCCCGAGCGGACGATCCGGCCGGTCGAGCCCGGCTGGAGGGTCTCTTGGCGCGGGACGCCGTACTGGCGGATCAGGTACGTCGCGAGGCCGCGGAGCGCGGACGCGCGGTCGTCGAGGTGACTGCCACACCGGACTGGTCAGCTATCTCGGCCGCGGTCGAGGCTGCTCTGGGTCCGCTGCCACGGCTGCCTGCTGGCGAGGAACTGTCGCGCCAGCGGCGGTACGAGAACCTCGCGGCGTGCACGCAGGGGCGGTTGTGGCAGGCGGACATCGGGCTGGCCGAGCTGCCGCCGTACCCCTTCGCGTGCGAGTGCGGGACGTCCGGTTGCGCGGCTGACTGGCCCGCGACGCCGGACGAGTTCGACGCGCGGCAAGATCAGGGATGGCTGAAGACTCACTGAGCGTGCTAGGGTCGTCGAGGTTGATGTTATGCAGTTCCACGTTCGTTGTCGAAGCGCCCGCGGATTGTAATCCGCCGGGCGTTTTGTCGTATCAGGAGAAAATCATGGCTTTGGGAACAGTGAAGTGGTTCAACGGCGAGAAGGGCTTCGGCTTCATCTCCCAGGAGGACGGCGGCGCTGACGTGTTCGTCCACTACTCGGCGATCCAGACGCAGGGCTTCCGCTCGCTGGACGAGAACCAGAAGGTCGAGTTCGAGATCGCCCAGGGCCCGAAGGGCCTGCAGGCGGAGAACGTTCGCCCGATCTGAATTGCTTGACGGCAGGCCCGGGTCACCGGGCCTGCCGTTAGGTGCTCCACAGATACTCGCCGTCTTCCAGAACGTCGGTGCGCGCGAGTCCCACTGCCGCTGCAACTGCGGCAGACGCAGTGTGGTCCGGATGCACGTGTGCGATGATCCGGTCGACGTTCTGCGCCCGTAGCCAGGTGACGAGTCCCTGTGCTGCCTCTTTCGCAAAGCCCCGGCCCTGCCACGCAGTGCCGATGACCCAGGCGATCTCCGCCGTACCTTTGGTGATGGTTGCCTGCACGTAGCCGATCAGCTCGTCGTCGTGCTGGATCACCCAGTTGAGCCATTGCTCGTCCGCACGTCCTGGACCTTCGAGCTGGCGGGCGTACCGGGCCTCGAGAGCCTCGACGGTGGGTGGCTCACCACCGGTGAACGTGTAGAGGCCGGGGTCGGCAAGGACCTCCGCCAGAGCCCCGGCGTACTCGACCTTCAGCGGCAGCATCGTCAGGCGGTCGGTCGCGATCATCGCGCCACCGTAGCGCCCTTTGCCGGTCCGGCAACATGAGGCGGGATGCGCCCCGTCGTGAGACCAGACTGTCGGCATGATCGAGATCGATTGGGCTGAAGAGGCCGGGCGGCTGCGCGCGTCGGCCGAGGGCGAGGGCGACTGGAACGCGGCGGTGGCCCGCAGTCTGGTGCGGGACGGCGACAAGGTCCTGGCCGACATCGGCTGCGGTGGCGGCGGGATGGCCAAGGCGCTGGCCGAGGCTCTTCCTACGGCGACGGTGGTGGCTGTCGACGCGGATCCCGACGTACTGGAGCAGGCGAGGCAGCACACCGCCGGGCTAGTGCGCTGTGAGCTGGCATCGATGGACGAAGGGGCAGAGCCGTTGCGTCGGGCAATCGACGCGCCGGCCGATCTGATCTGGGCGTCGGCTTCGGTGCACCACGCCGCCGATCAGCAGGCCGCTGTGGATGCGCTGGCCTCGCTGCTTGCGCCGGGCGGGCGGCTGGCGCTCGCAGAGGGCGGACTGCCGGCGCGGCACCTGCCGTGGGACCTCGGGGTCGGTGAGCCCGGGCTGGAACTGCGGCTGGACCTGGCTCAGGACAGGTGGTTCAAGGTGATGCGGGACTCGCTGCCGGGGTCGGTGCCGATGCCGTACGGGTGGACCGAGGCGCTGACGCGGGCCGGACTGACCGGCGCGACCACGCGGAGCGTGCTGACCGAGACACCGGCGCCGCTGTCGCCGGAGCGGCTGGAGCAGCTCGTCCAGCAGTTCCGGACGCGGATCTCGCGGATGACCGGTGAGGAACATGGTCATGGTCACGGTCACGGGCATGCTGACGCTGGGGACCAGGAGTGGCTCGAGCCGGAGGATCTGGTCGTCTGGAAGCAACTGCTGGACCCGGACGGACCGCACTACCTCGGCGGCCGCCGCGACCTCGCCGTACTGTCCGTCCGCAGCGTCCACCTGGGCCACGCGCCGCGCTGACAGGGCACGCCGCCGCAGGAGTGTCGGCGGCTCGCCGTAAGGTGGGTGCCCATGAACGACCGGCTGGTGTGGATCGACTGCGAGATGACCGGCCTCGACCTGGCGAACGACGCCCTGATCGAGGTCGCAGTGCTCGTCACCGATTACGAACTCAACGTGCTCGGCGACGGCATCGACCTGGTGATCGCTCCACCACCGGCCGCGCTCGAACAGATGGGCGACTTCGTCCGCGACATGCACACCGCCTCCGGGCTGCTCGACGAGCTCTCCGGCGGCATCCCGCTCGCCGACGCCGAACAACAGGTCCTCGACTTCATCACGTCGTACGTGAAAGAACCCCGCAAAGCCGCCCTCGCCGGGAACTCCGTCGGCACCGACCGGACCTTCCTCGTCCGCGACATGCCCCGCGTCGAATCGCACCTGCACTACCGCAACGTCGACGTCAGCTCCATCAAAGAACTGGTCCGCCGGTGGTACCCGCGGGTGTACTACGCGACACCCGCCAAGACCGGCAACCACCGTGCCCTCGCCGACATCAGCGAAAGCATCGACGAACTGCGGTACTACCGGCAGACCGTGTTCGTGCCGCAGCCCGGACCCGACTCCAATACCGCCCGAGCCGCCGCAAGCCTCATCGCCGCACCCGTCCCGGACAGCCCGACCGGGTCCTGACAGGCTCGATTTCTGGTCCTGACAGTTCGTCGCTATGATTGCTCAGCCGTCGCGGTTCAGACGGCAATGGTGGGTGTAGCTCAGCTGGTAGAGCACCTGGTTGTGGTCCAGGTGGTCGCGGGTTCGAGTCCCGTCACTCACCCGATGGCCGGCCATGCCTGCGGAGAGCGCAGGCTTGGTCGGCTTCGTCATTTGTGCGGCTGCGCTTCGCTTGCCGCGAGCGGGGGCTTCGCCACCCGCACCCCCTTGCGCCTTCGCTGCGCTCGGCTGTTGGGGCTGGGTTGGGCGGGTTGGCTTTCGCTGCGGTGGCTGGGTTGGGCGGGTTGGCTTTCGCTGCGGTGGCTGGGTTGGGCGGGTTGGCTTTCGCTGCGGTGGCTGGGTTGGGCGGGTTGGCTTTCGCTGCGGTGGCTGGGTTGGGCGGGTTGGCTTTCGCTGCGGTGGCTGGGTTGGGCGGGTTGGCTTTCGCTGCGGTGGCTGGGTTGGGCGGGTTGGCTTTCGCTGCGGTGGCTGGGTTGGGCGGGTTGGCTTTCGCTGCGGTGGCTGGGTTGGGCGGGTTGGCTTTCGCTGCGGTGGCTGGGTTGGGCGGGTGGCTTGGGAATCGGGCTTCTGTGATTATTCGGGAGTGAAGGTTTCTGGGAGTACTTGGTTTGGGTATGGCGTCGTGGTTGTGGTGACGTTTGGGGTGGGGTTCTTGGCGTTCGCCGTGTGGGTCTTGGCGAAGGTGTTCTGAAGAGGGTGTGATCTCTGGGGCCCGTCGGTGCGTCTTTTGGGGTAGGGCATCGACGAGAGGGTGTGGATGAGGTCGACTGAGGAGTTTGAGGAGTTCGCGCGGGCCCGGATACCGCAGTTGTATCGGACGGCCTGGCTGCTGACCGGGGATCGGCATCATGCTGAGGATCTGGTGCAGGACACGCTCGCGAACCTGTTGAAGGCTTGGCATCGGATCGATAGTCCGGTGGCTTATGCGCGGACTGCGCTGGTTCGTACTTATATCTCTCAGCGGCGGCGACGGAGCTGGTCTGAGCGGCCTACTGGGGAAGTGCCCGAGGTTGCTGAGCGGGTTGGGGATGTGGAGTTGCGGGTGGCTTTGCAGGGGGCCTTGGGGGAGCTGGCTCCTTTGGATCGCGCTGTGCTGGTGCTGCGGTTCTTCGAAGATCGCAGCGTCGAGCAGGTGGCGCTCGATCTCGGCAAGAACACCAGTGCGATCACCACCCGCACCGCCCGCGCCCTGGACCGCCTCCGTGCGGTGCTTGGCGACGGCGCCGCCCAGTTGATCGCGCTCTGAACCCGAGGAGAACCATGAACACACAGTTGACTGACCTGATGCAGCGCGCCACCGAGAACCTCGAACCGGTCAGCCCCGACCTGCTGGAGCGCACAGTCGCGAAGGGCCTCCGGCAGCGGCGACGTCGTACCGCACTGCTTACCGTGAGTGGGGCTGCTGCTGTCTTAGCCACCGCTGGGGTGGTTGGTGGCGGCATCCAGCTGCTGAGCTCACCCGCCGACGCTGGAGTCGCCGGCACCGCGGCACCGCTCACCAAGCCGTCCGTGAAGACGTCCAGTGGGGTGACCAAGGCTCCGCCGGCGAAGGGCGTTACGCCGAAGGAGACGCTGGCTACGCTCCGCACGCTGCTCACGGCGCCGGGGCGGCAGCTCACCAAGCCGGAGACATGGGGCGGTGGCGACTACGCCGGTGCCGCGTACGTGGTCGACGACGGCAAGGGCGCCGCCCGGGTCGACGTGATGGTGTCCGGTGGCGGTGAGGGCAACCCGTGCGCAACTGCGCGTTCAGGCTGCACCACACTGGCCGACGGCTCGGTGCTCTACGTCTCACCGGTGTCCCCCGAGTACAGCGACGGTCGCCAGGCGCAGTACAGCGTCGTCAGCCGCTTCGTCACCCTGTACCGCCCGGACGGCCGCAACATCAACGTGACGAGCTACAACGGCCCGGCAGAGAAGGGCCAACAGCACACCCGCAAGCAGCCGATCCTGTCCGCGGCCGAGCTGTCCACCCTGGCCAAGAGCAAGTCCTGGAAGCTGCCCCCGGTCAACGCGATCAAGCCGACCAAGCAGAAGTAGACCGCGGGATCAGGTGCTCTTCCAGCGCAGCGACGAGGTCCGTCAGGTGGCGGACCTCGTCCGCTGTGCAGGGGGCGAGCGGCGGAGCGCAGTGGGGGGAGCACAGGCCGCGGGTGTTCAGCAGCGCCTTCACCGTCGGTACGCCGGGACGCACCGTGTGGATCTTGGTCAAAGCAGTGGACAGCTGCTGCAGGTGATCGAGATCGGCGCCAGGGGCAACCATCTGCAGTGCGAGACCCGGTGCCAGGTTGGCGATGCCAGGCGTGATGCCGTGCGCACCTGCGCGTACAGCGTCGGCCAGACCCTGCTCATCGCCTTGACTGACCTCGATCCCGAGCGACAGCAGGTAGCGCAGCATCTCCGGGTCGCCGGAGGAATCCTTGACACCGACCAGGTACGGCTGCAGGGCTCTTGCGGTCTCCTGGGTGAGTAGCGTGGAGCGGGGCGTGTTGTAGAGAACGACCGGCAGTCCGCGTCGGCCCAGCGCCTCGAAGTGGGCGACCACCTCGTCGGCACGGTGCTTGAAGAAGGTCGGCGGGCTCGAGACGACCGCATCCGCCCCCGCAGCGGCGGCGTCATCAGTACGCCGCTCCGCTTCCGCCGTACCAGGGGCTGTGACGTTGACCAGGATCGTCCCCTCGGGCACGAGGTCCCGCCACTGCTTCACCACGCCGGCCGTGAACTCACCGGAGATCTCGGCCGGGATCAGTGGACCTTCCCCGTTGCTCCCGAGCAGCATCAACCGGCGGACGCCGACGGATGCCATTGCCGTCAGCAACTTCTCCGCCGCTGCTGCGGACGGCACGCCGGGCGCGGACATCGGCGTCACCAACGGCACGACCACGCCACTCAGCAGGCTCATCCACGCCACCTCTCGTCGTTGAACAGCGTGATCTCGCCCCGCTCCATCAGCACGATCAGGCTGAGTAGCGCGCCCCAGGTCTGGAACGGTTCGCTGTTCGGCTTGTCGCAGGCCGCGCCGTGCACGCTCGAGTAGTTCTCGTGGATGTGCCGGTGCTCCCTCCACTCCTTCAGCACCAGCCGCTCGCTGCCCTCGGCCAGCCAGGCTGCCGCGTCCTTCTCCCCCGCCCGCCGCAACCCCAGGTAGACAAGGAAGTTCACCGGCGGCCAGGCGCGCAGCTCCCAGTACGACGTGTCCTTGAGCTCGATCTTCTCGTTCCGCGGCGAGGTCGGCAGGATCCACTCGCCGCCGAACCCGTCGTCGGCAAGCAGGTGCTCCGCCAGCATCCGATTGGTCCGCTCACCGCTCCCGACACCGGCCAGCAGTGGGTAGAAGCTCATCGTCGACAGTCGCTTCGTCAGTTGTCCGGTGTCGGTACGCCGACTCCGATAGATGCCGGCGTCCTCGTCCCAGAACGTCTCCATCGCATCGACGACCGCATCGTGCCGCGCACGCAGCTCCCCCGCGGCGTCCGATTCGCCGAGGATATCGGCGATCTCCGCGAGCGCCTCGCAATCGACGGCGTACAGGCTGTTCAGGCCGACGTCGTGCGCGGCGAGCAGGCTCTTGTTCTGGTCGAACGGGACATCATCGAAAACCGGATGCCCGTCCCATCCGCTCTCGCAGGTCGCGCCGAAGTGCTGGTGGATGCGCGGGATGTCCTGCGGCGACGGGAACTCCGGGTCGAAGTATGTCGACCCCGCGCAGAGCAGCTCACCGTCGCGGCGGACGCGCCACCACCAGCGGTTCCAGGACAGCAGCGTCCCGAAGCACTCCTCCAGGAACCAGCGTTCGCCGAAGCGCCGGTACAGCTCGAGGACGGTCATCGATCCGACCGGCGGCTGCGAACCGTCGTACGTCTTCCGGCCGGTGCCTTGCTCGACGTTCGGGACGAAACCTTCGGGGGTACGGGCGCGGAGCATCTCGACGACGTTCAGGTACGCAACCGCCTTGCTGTTCGGCGCGGCGAGCAGGGCGTTGAAGAACGCGTCCCAACAGAACAGTGCGTAGCCGCCGCGCTTGCCGACGTTCCACAACCGACTGACTCCTGTGATCACGCGCGACTTCGACGGTTCGTAGATGGTGTTCCAGGAGATCGCGTCGCGGACGATCTCTTGATGGTCAGTGCTTGATGTGCCCAGGGCTGCGCTTGCGATCAGTTCGGCGATCTCGGGCAGAGTCCGGGGCTGACCAGTGCTGACACCGACCGCCTGTCCGAGATCCAGGGCGAGGTACGGCCCGTCGATGTCGCAATACGGATCGTCGACGTGCGGCGTGGTCGCGAAGACCTCCACGACGCGGTCACCGGTTGCCCGGATGCGGTCCGCCTCGCGGACGACCGTGCCGGGGCAATTCCACAGGTAGCCGACCCCGACCGTCAGCAGCGCGCTCTTCGGCTGATTCGCGGTCGGCGTCACGAGCACCACCAGATCCGCGCCGGCATGCGCCGTCTGGACGCGGATCGTGACGCCGGCCCAGGTGAGCGTGGTTTCGGTGTAGCTGCCGTCGTACGCGTGCGGGCCGAGCGTCACGGTCTCCGCGCCCTCGGTCCGCCGGCCGATCTGCGCCGTTCGCAGCGACGTACCGCGGTAATACTCCTTCAGCCCGAAGGAGAGACCGAGCGCGTCCGGGAGCAGGACCTGGGTGAGCACACTGCGGGTGTCCCAGGTGTTCCAGCCACGCGCCACATCGTCCTGGAGCCGGTCGTACTCGATCGTCATATCCCCAGCTTGGCATCGAAATCGATGCTAATGCGAATTACTTCACGGCGAGTACGCCGTGCGTGACCAGCTCGACGCCGATCGCGAGGGTGAGGAAGCCAATGATCCGGCTGAGTGCACCCAGCCCGGTCGGACCGAGCTTGTCGACGAGCGGCGTACCGAACCGCAGCAGGACCGCCACGAGACCGGCGACGACGACGCCCGCGATGATCACGCTGACCCGGTTGGCGATCCCGGGATGGCGCGCGGTCAGCGCGATCACCACGCCGATCGCGCCCGGCCCGGCGATCAACGGCAGCGCCATCGGCGAGAACGAGACGTCCGGTTTCGCCACCCCGTGCGTCTTCTCGTCGTCGGTCAGCGTCGCGCGGGAGACGATCATCCCGAAGCCGGAGTGCCCGACCACCAGGCCGCCGGCGATCTGGAGCGCGGGCAGGCCGATGCCGAGCCCCTCCAGCACGAGCGTGCCGAGCAGTGCGAACACGGCCAGGATCGCGAGCACGTAGACGCCGGTCATGATCGCCTGGCGTTTCACCGCGGCGCGGTCGACGCCCTCCGTCAGGCCTGCGAAGGTGGCCAGCGCACCGATCGGATTCGTGATCGGCAACAATGCAGCCAACGCTGAAACTGCCACGTGTACGGGCTCCACGGGCGGGAGCGTACACCTCAAGGGGGTAGCTAGCTGTGCGCCACGAAGTGACACCCGCGGACACCGCGCTGGCCGTCGGCAGCGGGGACGTCGAGGTCCTCGCCACGCCGCGTCTGCTCACCTGGCTGGAGTACGCAACGGCCCAACTGGCCCTCCGCGCGCTCGGCCCCGGTCAGACCTCGGTCGGTACGGCGGTCCGCATCCGCCACCGGCTCCCGACCCGGGTCGGCGACACCGTGGACATCGTCGCGGACGCCCCTGTTGTCGACGGTCGCCAACTGCTGTTCCGGGTCCGCGCCACCAACTCCGCCGGGCAGCTGATTGCGGACGGTGAACTGGAACGCGTCGTCGTGGACCGCTCACGCTTCCTGGCCAACGTGCCCTAGGAGGGCTCGACGTACCAGGCTGGTAGCTCCCCGGGCTGGAGGCTGGTGGTATCGCCGGGGCGGGAGAGCGTGAGGATCGCCTGCTGGATCTCCTTGCGGGCGTTGAGCGCGTCCTCGATCGCGTACAGCCGGGCCGCGACCTCGGACTCGACGTCGTTGCCGGTGACGTCGACCGCCGCGACCAGGAAGATCCGGTCGGCGCCGACCCACTCCATGTGCAGGAACGTGACCCGCTCGATGTCCTGGTGCTCGAGCAGCGCGCGCAGGACCCGGTTCCGGGCCAGCGGCGTGACCGCCTCACCGGTCAGGAAGTCCATGTTCCGGCTGATCAGGAACAGCGCGACCACGCCCAGCAGGATGCCGACCACGATCGACCCGACCGCATCCCAGGCCGCGTTGCCGGTCAACTGGTGCATGAGGATCGCGAGGGCGGCGATCAGGATGCCGATCAGCGCGGACAGGTCCTCGACGAACACCGCGCGCAGCACCGGGTTCGACGTGATCCGCACGTACCGCCACGGTCGCAGCATCCGCTCGATCGCACCGGCCTTGGTCTGCCGCATCGCCTGGGTGAACGAGATCCCCTCGAGCACGAACGAGACACCGAGGACGGCGTACGCCCAACCGTACGACGTACCGTCCGCCTCGCCGTGCTGCAGCGACTGGATGCCGTGCCAGACCGACACCGCTGCGCCGACGGTGAACAGGCCGAACGCGGCGAACATCGACCAGATGTAGCCGACCCGCCCGTACCCGAGCGGGTGCGTCTGGTCGGCCGGCTTCTGCGCCCGCCGCTCGCCGACCAGCAGGAAGATCTCGTTGCCCGTGTCGGCCCAGGAGTGCGCCGACTCGGCCGCCATCGAGGCGGACCCGGTGATCACGGCGACCACCGTCTTCGCGACCGCGATCAACAGGTTCGCTGTCAGCGCGACCAGCACTGTCAGGAGGCTCTCGCTCTCGCCCGCCTCATCCTCGCCGCTCACAAGTCAGACCCTAGGACATGTCCGGCCGGATGATGCGCTGCTCGATCGCGCGCCCCACGGCGGCGGCACGCGTGTCGACCTCGAGCTTGGTGTAGATGTGCGCGAGGTGGGACTTGATCGTCGCCTCGCTGACATACAGCTTGCGGGACAGCTCCCGGTTCGACATACCGGTGGCGAGCAGCCCGAGGATCTCCACTTCGCGCTCGGTCAGCATCGGGCCGGAGCGCCGCACCAGCCGGGCGGCGACCGCGGGCGCGAGCACGGTCTCGCCGCGAGCTGTGCCGCGAATCGCCCGGAACAGGTCGTCGGGCGGCGCATCCTTCAGCAGGTACCCGGAGGCGCCGGCGTCGATCGCGCTGATGATGTCCGCCTCGGTGTCGTACGTCGTCAGCACCAGCACGTACGGCGGTTCGGGCAGGGCTCGCAGCCGAGCGGTCACCTCGGCGCCGCCTGGCCCCGCGCCGAGATTGAGATCCATCAGCACGATGTCCGGGTGGAGGGCCGCGACGAGTTGCTCGGCGCTGCGCGCGTCCGACGCCTCGCCGACCACGGTCAGGTCGTCCTGGCCCTCGAGAATCGCTCGCACCCCGGCGCGCACGACGGGGTGATCGTCGACCAGCGCCACCCGGATCATGGCTGCCCCGGCTGTGGAATCTTCAGGGGGATCGAGGCGGCCAGAGCCGTGCCTTCCCCCGGTTCGCTCTCCAGCACCAGCGTTCCTCCCAGTTGTCTCAGCCGTTCCCGGATCCCAGCCAGGCCGTGGCCGCGATCGGAGTCCATCTTGGCTGAAATTCGCGGAAGGCCTCGTCCGTTATCCACAACGTCGAGAACGACGGCATCTGGCTGATACGTCAACGTCACAACGGCTTCGGGCGCTTCCGCGTGCTCGAGCACGTTGGCCAACGCACCGCGGGCCGTGCGCAACAGCGCGGTCTCCGCCTCTGATCCGAGGGGGACCGGGTCGCCGTGCACCACGACGCGGACCGTGGTCTCGCTGTGGGCGGACAAGCGCTGGCAGCTCTTCCGGAGCGCGTCCGGAAGCCCGGCTGCCAACTCGGCCGGGGCGAGGTCGCGGACGACTCGCCGCACCTCGTCCAAGCTGTCTCGTGCGGTGGCTGCGGCCTGGGCCGCGTGCCCGCGTGCTGACTCCGGTCGGTCGTCCCACTCGCGCTCTGCCGCCTGCAGCAGCAGATTGATGCTCGACAGGCCCTGCGCGACGCTGTCGTGGATCTCGCGCGACAACCGAGCCCGCTCCGCCAGTGCGCCGGCCTGGTGCTGGGCGTCGGCCAGATCGCCCTCTGCTGCATGCAGCTCGTCCAGCAGCGCCTGCCTGGCCAGTGCGTCCCGCTCCAACGCCCGGTAGGCGCCGACGGCAAGCACGGCGATGCAGACAGGTCCCAGCACGATCGTCGGGTCCAGCCGGTCGGCCATCCGGCTCCACTGCACCACGGTGACGATCACCATGCCCGCAACGACCAGACAGGCCGGGCGGAACGGCAGAACCCGTAGAGCAACGAACGAGAGCGGCACTGCGCACCACGCGAACGACGGCGCCAACAGGACCAGTACGCACCACTCCAGGACCAGTAACGCCAGCCACAACCGGCTCGGCAGCACCCGGTAGGCGGCGTACGTCGCCAGTAGCACCGCTGCGCCTGCGAGCACCCACGGCGCGCGGTCGCCGAAGCCGTGACCGGTCAGGTACCGGATCGCGGACGCCAGCACCAGGACGACCAGCGCCGCGTGCAGTGCGGTCGCCAGTCGATTCACCTGGCTGAGGATCGCCCTAGTAGTCATGGTTCAGCTGATGTTAGGCCCGGCAGACCACGATCCGAATCATCCGTTCGGCTATCTGATGGTGGCCAAACACCCGTCGTACCGACCTCCCCCGCCGGCGCAGGCTGGACGCAGACCGAATCCCACGACCGTTGAGAGGTCCGCATGTCCGTCCGCGCCCTGTCCGCCACCCTCGCGCTCTCCGCCACGCTGCTCGGCCTGGGCACGTCCACAGCCTTCGCCCGCCGCCCGAGCACCTACGAGCTCCCGGGCGACGCCGGCGGATCCAAGTTCGAAGGGATCGGGTTCGACGCTCACACCCAGAGGTACTACGTCTCCGAGACGACCGGTGGCGAGATCCACCGCGGTCAATTGCGATCCACGACGGCGACCGAGTGGCTGAAGGGCGACGGCACCGACGGCCGCTGGACGGCACGAGGCGTGACCGTCGACGCCCGCGGCCGGGTGTATGTCGCAGGCGGCCCGAACGGGATCGACCACCCTGGCGCGCCGGACCTGTGGGTCTACGACCGCGACGGACGGCTGCTCGCGGCGCTGCGAACCGGCGTACCGAACGCGTTCCTGAACGACCTGGTGATCGGGCCGGACGGCGCGGCGTACGTGACGAACTCGAACGCCCCGCAGATCTTCCGGGTGGCCGAGCGCCACGGCCGGTGGACCATCCAGACCTGGGCGGACGCCGGTGCGGCGATCCCGGTGTCGACCGGCTTCAACCTGGGCGGGATCGTGCTGTCGCCGGACCGCAGGGCGCTGATTGTGGCCCAGGGCAACGTCGGCAAGCTGTGGCGGTTCGACCTGCGGACCGGTCAGGCGACCACTGTCGATACGGCCGGAGCGGATCTGGTCAACGCCGACGGGCTTGTGCAGCAGGGCAACAGCCTCTGGGTCGTGCGGAACTTCTCTCGCGTGCTCAGCACGCTGCGGCTGTCTGTTGACGGCCGGGTCGCGCGGCTGGTGGCTGCGACACCGACCGATCCGGACCGGGTGCTGACGACCGCGAAGCTCGCTCAGGGACGGTTGTTGGTGGTCGACAGCAAGTTCGACGAGGCGACCGCGCTGCCGCCGTACCAGGTCATCACGCTGACCCCGCCGCGCCGATGAAGCGCCGTCCGATCGCCGCGGCCGCCGTCCTGCTGATGGCGGTGACCACCGCGTGTTCCACTGAGACCAGCAGCACTCCATCGCCTTCGAGGAGCAGTTCTGTGCCATCCACCGAGCCGCCTACTGGCCCACCTCCTGCACCCTCCGGTGCGCCGTCCGGTGCGCCGTCCAAGCTTGACGGGCAGCTGATCGCGGCTGCCTGGAAGAACGACGTCGCCGAGGCGCTCCGGCTGATCACCGCGGGCGCGAACGTCAACGCGGCCGACGACACCGTCCAGAGCGCGTTCCTGATCGCTGCCAGCGAGGGCTACCTCGAGCTGCTCGAGTTGACGCTCGCCCACGGCGCCGACGTCCGTAGCCTCGACAGCTACCACGGCACGGCGCTCATCCGCGCGGCCGAGCGTGGTCACGCTGCTGTGGTGGGCCGCCTGATCCAGGCCGGCGTACCCGTCGGCCACGTCAACAACCTCGGCTGGACCGCCTTGCACGAGGCAGTCCTGCTCGGCAAAGGCACACCGGAGTACGTCGACACCGTCCGGCTGCTCGTCGCCGCGGGCGCCGACACCACCAAGCCCGCCGAGCGCGACGGCACCACCCCGGTGCAGGCAGCCAAGGACCGCGATCAGCCCGCCGTCAGCGCCGCGCTCACCGCCAAACGCCCGTCCTCCCCCGCCTCGGCACTACTCACTGCCGCAACCTCCGGCAACGCAGACGCGGTCGCGACGGCCCTCGCGGCCGGTGCGCCGATCGAGTCGCGTGACGACCACCGCCGTACCGCCCTACTGCTCGCTTCGCTCAATGACCGGGTCGACGTCGCGCGGCTGCTCGTCGAGCTCGGCGCCGACCCCGACGCCCAGGACGACCGGCAGGACTCCGCCTGGCTGGTCACTGGCGTGACCGGGAGCGTCGCGATGCTGGAGACCCTGCTCCCGGCCGACCCCGACCTCACACTCCGAAACCGCTTCGGCGGCATCTCCGTCATCCCGGCCAGCGAACGCGGCCACGTCGACTACGTCCGACGTGTCGTCAAGACCAAGATCAACGTCAACCACGTCAACAACCTCGGCTGGACCGCCCTGCTCGAAGCCATCATCCTCGGCAAAGGCACGAAGCCCTGGCAGGACATCGTCCAGATCCTCCTCGACGCCGGCGCCAATCCCAGCCTCCCCGACGCCGAAGGAGTGACCCCACTCGAACACGCCAAGTCCCGCGCCTACAAGGAGATCGCCGCCACCCTCCAAAAGGCAGGAGCCCACTAGGCCCAGATGGCGGAAGGTATGCCGTCGCCGAGCTGTTCCGGCGGGCTCGGGTACGCGCGCGCTCGCCCCTCCGCGTATCGCCTCGCCGTCCAGGCGGCCGCGGCGGCATCGAGTACGTCGTCGACCCCCGCCACCTCACCCGCGAACCCGATATCACCAACCACAGTCATCCCGGCCGCCGCGAGTAACCGCCGGCGCTCCTCCCCGCCTGCCCAGGTGGACTTCGGATGCGACAACGGCCGCCCGGCCATCGTCGCGAAGGAGACCCAGGATGTACCTCGATCACCGCGCACTGTGCATCCGGCGCCCACACATCAACCTCCAGAATCCGCTTCGCCAGCGCGTACGCCTGCTGACTCACGCCCTTCCCGGTCGCCTCGATGTTCAAAGCCGACGCCTCCGCATGCGTCCCGGCCTCCAACGCCGCCCGCACCGGCGTCGCGAACACCGACGACGCCCGCTTCCCCACCACCCGCCGCGCCAACACGTCCGCCTCCCGTGCCCCACGCAGGGGCAGACCGATCGGGATATCAATCCCGACCACCGCCAGCTCTCCATCCACCTCAGTCCGCTCGACCAGTTCACCGATCGTCACACCGAAGTACGCCCGCAGATCCCCCGCGATGCCGATCCAGCCCTTCTTGCAGGCATCGACCCCGAGCACCCGGCTAGTCACGAGCCAGGCAGCGAGACGGGAGGTCGAACCACCGGAGGTGATCAAAATCAGTGTTGACCTGCCCCTCGGCATCGCTGACCTGCTGGCACGTAGACAGGAGGTCCCGCGCCTCGGCCAGGTAATCGCCCAGCGCCGACTCCGGCGCCGTGTGGTCGTGGCGCGGATACCTGAGCTTGCCGTCGGCGTCGTACCCGACCTGCGACAGGCGCATCGGCGGCTCGACCGGACCGCGGTGGTGCCGCCACAGACCGTTGGCCGGGTCGAAGCGGTAGTCACCGAGCAGGCGCCAAGCGTCGCGCGCGATGAGCTTGACTGCCTCGACGACGTACGCGAAGACGGCCTCGGAGATGAAGTAGTTGAAGTTGACCCGCACCCAGCCCGGCTTGATCCCCTCACAGCCGTGCAGGATCTCCTCCTCGAACAGGTGCGAGCGGTCGATGTCGATCCCGAGCAGCGTGTGACCGTACGGCCCGGCGCACGAGCACCCGCCGCGCGACTGGATGCCGAACAGGTCGTTGAGCAGCGCGACCACGAAGTTGTGGTGCAGGTACCGCCCGGACGGAGCCTTGACCACGAACGAGACGATCGACAGCCGCTCGGAGTCCAGATTGCCGAGGATCTGCAGGTTCGGCTCGGCCTTCCACGCCTCGACCGCGCGCCGCAGGTACGCGTCCTCATGCGCACGGATCACCTCGATCCCGACCGCCTGTTTCAGCTGGAACGCCAGCCCGGCCCGGATCGATCCGATGATCGCCGGCGTGCCGCCTTCCTCGCGGTGCACGGGATCGTCCAGATACCGATGTTCGAGCGGGTTCACGTACGCCACGGTCCCGCCGCCCGGGACATCAGGCACCCGGTTGCGGAGGAGCTCGCGCCGCGCGACCAGTACGCCGGGAGTGCCCGGCCCGCCGATCAGCTTGTGCGGACTGAGGAAGATCGCGTCCTTGTACGACAACCGGTCCAGGTCGCGTCCGCCGTACATGTCGATCTCGACGTACGGCGCGGCGGCGGCGCAGTCCCAGAACGACAAGGCGCCGTACCGATGCAGGAGAGCCGAGACCCGCTGCGTGTTGCTGACGATGCCGGTGACGTTGCTGGCCGCGGAGAACGATCCGATCTTGACCGGCCGATCGGCGTACTCCTGCAGCCTCGACTCCAGTTGGTCGATGTCGATGTGACCGTCCGTGTCCTGGCTGATCACGACCACGTCGGCGATCGACTCACGCCAAGGCAGCTCGTTCGAATGGTGCTCGTAGGGCCCGATGAAGACGACCGGCCGCTGGTCCTGCGGTATCTGATCGGTCAGGTGGTACCTGTCGTCGAGCTCGGCCGGGATCCGCAGGCCCATGATCCCGATCAGCTTGTCGATCGCCCCGGTCGCGCCGGAGCCGCAGAAGATCAGCGCGGTCTCGTCATCGCCGCCGACACCGTTGTGGATGATCCGGCGGGCATCCTCGCGCAGGCGGGTGGTCTGCAGGCCGGTCCCGCTCGACTCGGTGTGCGTGTTCGCGTACCGCGGCAGGACCTCGTCGCGGATGAAGTCCTCCAGGAAGGTCAGCGCGCGGCCGGAGGCGGTGTAGTCGGCGTAGGTCACCCGGCGCGGACCGTACGGCCCCGGCATGACTTGGTCGTCACCGATCACCGACGCGCGGATCCGCCGCAGCAGCGGCGTGTCCGGCGGCATCTCCCCCTGGGTACTCATGCCTCAGAGTAAGGGCCAGGAGTGATCTTCGTCTCTCACTGTCGCCGCGTCTGTGGATAAGGTCGGTCGCAGTCGACAGCAAGGAGTGGGGATGACGTTTTCCGGCGAGCTGTGGGACCGCGGTGCCGCCTCCGTGTACGACGAGATCGTCCGGCACCCGTTCATCACCGGGCTGACCGACGGCACCCTCGATCACGACGCGTTCCGGTACTTCATCGTCCAGGACAGCCACTACCTCCGCGCGTACTCACGGGCGCTCAGCCTGGTCGCCGGGCGCGCTCCGGACGAGGACGCGGTCAGCATGTTCGCGCTGCATGCCGCCAACGCCATCGCGGTCGAGCGGGAGCTGCACACGTCGCTACTGGCGTCGCTGGGGCTGTCTGCAGCGGATGTCGACGCCACTGGGTCCGGACCGAACACAACGGCGTACATGTCCTATCTGACGGCCGTCTGCGCCACAGGCACGTACGCCGAGGCCGTGGCCGCCGTACTGCCCTGCTACTGGATCTACCGCGATGTCGGCCGGGAGCTGCTGAAGCGGTCCTCACCGGACCCGCTGTACCGCCAGTGGATCGAGACGTACGGCTCGGAGGAGTTCGACACAGTCGTCGAGGAGGTGCTCGCCGTCACGGATCGACTGGACGTGGGGGCCGCGGAGCGGGAACGTTGTCACCAGCACTTCGCTATGACGTGCCGCTACGAATGGATGTTCTGGGACGCCGCGTACCACAAGCTCGATTGGCCGGTGGGATGAAGGACTTCTACGACGTCGTCATAGTCGGCGGTGGACACAACGGTCTGGTCGCCGCCACGTATCTGGCCCAGTCCGGCCTGTCCACGCTGATCCTGGAGCAGCAGGCGCACACCGGTGGCGCAGCGGTCAGCGAGCGCGTGTTCCCCGGGGTGGACGCCCGCCTGTCCCGGTACTCGTACCTGGTCAGCCTGCTGCCCGACAAGGTCGTCGCCGATCTGGGCCTCAGCCTGGACCTCCGGTCCCGCGCAGTCGCGTCGTACACCCCGGTACGCCGCTCCGGCCGCGACGTCGGGCTGATGGTCGAACGACCGGAGGGTGCTGTCACTCGCGAGTCGTTCCGGGCGCTGACGGGGAGCGACGCGGAGTACGACGCCTGGACCGACTTCTACGGCTCGGTGAGCTCGCTGGCCGAGGCCGTCGCACCCACGCTCCTGGAGCCGCTCCAGCCCGCCGCGGACCTGCGGTCCCGCGTCGACGGTGCGCTCTGGCAGGAGCTGGTGGAGCGCCCGCTCGGCGAGACCATCGAACGCCGCTTCACCGACGACACCGTCCGCGGAGTGGTCGCGACGGATGGCGTCATCGGCACGTTCGCCGGACTCCACGACAAGTCGCTGATCCAGAACCGGTGCTTCCTGTACCACCTCATCGGCAACGGCACCGGTGAGTGGCGGGTGCCCGTCGGCGGCATGGGCGCGGTCACCGATGCGCTGGCCGCGGCGGCTCGGCGTGCGGGCGCCGTACTCGTCACCAACGCGTCAGTGACCTCTGTCGAAGCAGACGGGGTCCGCGGCTCCGTCACGTGGCTCGGCGGTGACGGTGAGCGGTCCGTGGACTGCTCCTGGGTCCTGTCGAACGTCGCACCGTCCACGCTGGCTGCACTGCGTGGCCAGACCGGTGTCGAGAAGCCGGAGGGGTCACAGCTGAAGATCAACCTGCTGCTGCGCCGCCTCCCTACCCTGAAGACCGGCGACGACCCGGCGCGGGCGTTCGCCGGCACGTTCCACATCGACGAGGACTACAGCCAGCTGGAGTCGGCGTACCAGTCGGCTCTGAGTGGCGAGCTGCCGACGGTGCCACCGTCCGAGGTGTACTGCCACTCGCTCACCGATCCGTCGATCCTGTCCCGCGAACTGGTTGCCTCCGGCCACCAGACGCTGACGGTCTTCGGGGTCCATTTCCCCGCCCGATTGTTTGCCTCGGACAACGATTCGGTCCGGGCCGAGTCTGTTCGGCGGGTGCTGGCCGGCCTGGAGTCGTACCTGGCCGAACCGCTCGAGAACTGCATCGCCCGCGACGCCGACGGCAACCTCTGCATCGAGGCCAAGACGCCGTACGACATCGAGGAATCCGTCGGCATGCCCGGCGGCCACATCTTCCACGGCGACCTCCAGTGGCCCTGGGCCACCGACCCCGCCGACGCCGGCCGCTGGGGCACCGAAACCGACGTCGCCAACCTCCTGATCTGCGGCTCCGGCGCCCGCCGAGGCGGCGCCGTCTCCGGCCTCGGCGGCCACAACGCCGCCATGACCATCCTCACCCGCTAACCGATTTCGCATCTCCCCGATCCCCCTGCTACGATCCTCTTCGTTCGCGCCGCTAGCTCAATTGGCAGAGCAGCTGACTCTTAATCAGCGGGTTCGGGGTTCGAGTCCCTGGCGGCGCACAAAAGCCCAGGTCACTTAAGTGGCCTGGGCTTCGTCATGTCTGCAACGCACTCGTTATGCACTCATTTGCCGAGTGCCCATGTCGAGCCGATCGCCGCGCAGCAACTGAACGACCAGCTGCCACCCTTCATCTGATCGTGACTGTGCGTCACATCACATCAGTTCGCACTGATACCGATCTCGCGGATTCTCGGGTCCAACAGGCGTTGATCAGCCAACCATCACACCGGTTGGAGGCCTGAGATGGCGAAGCCACCGCTACCCGTCGGTTCATGGGGCGAGATCTCGACCTGGGTCGTTCACACCGACACCAGGGGCAGGCCCGTCAAGTACAAGTCGCAGGCCAAGTTCCGCGACCACGACGGTCACGTCCGCCAAGTGTCGAAGTACGGCAAGACCAGAACCGCGGCCGAGCGTGCCCTACAGCAGAAGCTCCACGATCGCGCCAAGACCAACCAGTCCGGCGAGCTCAGCGCGATGCACAAGATCAACCACCTCCTTGACCTTTGGGAGAAGAGGTTCGAAGGTCTGGTCGCCGACGGGACGCGGTCGCCTACCTCGCTGGACACGTATCGACGTGCGATCAAGAACCACATCCGCCCCGCCCTCGGCGAACTCCGCATCGGCGAGGCCACCACCTCACGCATCGACACCGTCCTCGCACGGCGCGCCAGATGGTCTCGGCGACCGCAGCATCGGGATCGGCCACCGGCCGAACGAGCAGCCGCACCTTCTGGGCCGTGGCGCGCGCCTCTGCGAGCGCCCGCTCCGGCATCGCCGCCACGATCTTCTGCAGCGCGCTGCGGGCATCCTTCGCGAAGAGCACGTGCTCGCTGCGGCTCAGCGCCACGGCGACGGCCGCCGCCTCGCGGGGCGTGAAGTTCAACGGCGGGAGGCTCATCGAGCGGTCCAGCGTGAACCCGCCGCCTCTCCCCGCCTTGGTGGCGAGCGGTACGCCGGCCTGCCCGAGCGCACTCAGATCCCGTTCGATCGTGCGGAGACTTACCTCGAAGTGCCCGGCCAACTGCCGCGCCGTTCGACCGCGTGGCCCTGCCGCGCGCAGCTCCTCGACCAGGGCGTACAGGCGGTCAATACGGTTCATGATCGCAGCGTAGGCGCGAGCGTGGACATTTACTGAGACTCTGGGGCGAAGGCGTCCTGATCGACCGCTGGCCGTTCGTCAGTAGGTCGAAGCGGGATCCTCCCGCCGAACCGAAGGAGTCCGGATGAACCAGTACCTTCTGTCGCTGTACGACGTACAGGGGGAGCGCAGCCGTGCTCCGTCGTCACCCGAGGACATGCAGGCGTTCATGGGTCGCATCATCGCGCTGGAAGAGGAGCTGGACAGCGCGGGCGCCTTCGTATTCGGTGGTGCTCTGCACGGGCCAGACGCAGCCACGGTGGTCAGCGGCGGCACCGGCCTCGACAAGGTGACCACCGACGGGCCTTTCGTGGAGGCGAAGGAGCACATCGGCGGCTTCTACATCATCAACGCCGATGACCTCGACGCGGCGCTGGGCTGGGCGGAGAAGGTCGTCGAGGCCACCGATCACTCGATCGAGGTCACACCCTTCCGGGCGACCGGACGCCTCCAGGCCGGCCACTGACGGCCACCGTTGATGGACGACGTCGAAGGCGCGTTCCGCGCGGCCTACGGACAGGCCGTGGCCACGCTGACCCGCGTCTTCGGTGACATCTCACTCGCCGAGGACGCCGTGCAGGACGCGTTCGTGACCGCGCTCGACCGGTGGCCACGAGACGGCGTCCCGGACAACCCAGCCGGCTGGATCGTCGCAACCGCGCGCAACCGAGCCATCGACGTCGTACGCCGAAGCCGCCGCGGACGCGAGCTCACCAAGGGGATCGCCTCCGACCGGCTGCGACACGGGTCCACCGTCGACCTGGAGACAGATGTCCTGCGCGACGACCAACTGCGGCTCGTCTTCACCTGCTGCCACCCGGCCCTCCGGGTGGAGCACCAGGTGGCACTCACTCTTCGCCTGATCGCAGGACTCACCCCCACAGAGGTCGCTTCGGCCTTCCTGGTGAGCGAGGACACCATGGCCAAGCGCCTCGTGCGCGCAAAGTACAAGATCAAGGCGGCACACATCCCCTACCGCGTGCCGGAGGACGACGAACTCCCGGACCGGCTGCGCCCGGTGCTGGCGGTGCTGTACCTGGTGTACAACGCAGGCTCGGACAATGCCGCCCGGAGAGACCTGCGCGCCGAGGCAATCCACCTCACGCGGCTGCTCGCGGCCCTGATGCCAGACGAACCAGAGGTGTCGGGACTACTGGCCCTCATGCTGTTGAGCGACGCCCGCGTGCCTGCACGCAGTGATGATGATGGGGTGGTGCTGCTCAAGGACCAGGATCGGTCTCGGTGGGATCACACACTGATCGCCGAGGGACAGGCTCTTGTGCTGTCCTGCCTGCGCCTCCGCCGACTCGGACCGTTCCAGCTCCAGGCAGCGATCCAGGCGCTGCACTGTGCGGCCGGGCGCTACGAGGACACGGACTGGGCTGCCATCCTCCGGTTCTACGACCGTCTGCTGGCCGTCATGCCTACACCGATAGTGGCGCTCAACCGTGCAGTGGCCGTGGTGGAGATCCAGGGCCCAAGTGCCGGGTTGGCCCTCCTCGACGAGATTGCCGACGAGTTGGCCACCTATCACCTGCTGCACGCGGCGCGCGGCTCCATGCTGCACCGCCTCGGGCGACGAGACGAGGCCGCCGACGAATACGCCCGCGCCGCGAACCTGGCCACAACCAAGCCCGAGATCCAGTTCCTACGCCGCCAAAGCGAAACGATCAGGCGAGACGGTTGAGCCCGCCCAGACACGGGCTACCTGAGTTGGGTGCCAGATGCAACCACCGTCGGAGTCGGACCTATCCGGGTTGCTCACGGCTCCGAACTGATTGCTGAGAGCAACCGCTCCCTTGAAGTGCCGACTCCACAGCCTGGGTACGAGTCCGCCAGCCGGACCCCGGTGGCACTTCGATGTCCGCACCATCACATCGAAGGAGAACAACCGTGTATCACTCGGGTCTCAACATCGTCATCGGCCTGTACGTCGAGATCAGCTCCCGCTGTAGCGGTCACGGCCATTGGGGCCACAGCCTGCTGGGATTGTTCAACTGACCCTCGGCTCGCGGTGAGCTGAGATCGGTTCTGATCGACCGACCGAGGCGGCTGCGTCTCCGAAGGATGACGCAGCCGCTACCGCGCCGCGGACAGGTTCTGCGTCGATGACGCAGGCAAGCTGTAGTTGGGCTCGAGGTCGATCTCGACGATGCGCAGGTGGACCGACGGGGTTCGGTGCGTTGCGGTCTCCAGGCGGCGGCCGCCGACAACGCGATGGGCAACTGAGCCGACATCGTCGGCGCGCCGATCCGCGCCGACGACGATCCGTACCTCGACGTGGACCTTGTCGTCTCCCGACAGGCCGGCCTCGACGCGAGCCAGATCCGGGATCGCTCGGCCCGTCGCACGGTGGCGGCCGCCAAGGCGCTCGCTCTGATGCCCGGGATCCGCTCCGGCTCTGGCCGGATCGTGGCTGACCGCGGCCAACTGGTGGGCCGAGCTCCAGTGCACCATTGAGCCGAGCACTTGACTCGCGGTCGTCCAGGCCGCGGCGACGCAGGTGGCGGCCGACCTGCACCAGCTCCTCGGCCGGCCCGAGCTACACCGCCGACGCGATGTCCGGGTAGCACGCTCTGACAAGACCACTACGCCGTCACCGGTGATCTGAACTGTTCGGGTTCAGTGGAGTCGGTGCGAAGCGGATGTCGAACGACGACGTGGGATCGTCAGTCCGAGGTGGTGCAGCCATTCTTCATACAGCGGGCGGGCGCCGGGCAGCCCATGGTTGAAGGTCAGGTCGTCGGCGAACTCGTCGACGATACAAAGGCGTCGGGTCGCGGGATCGTGAATCGCGGCGCGTTCCCAAGGCGCCCCGCGCCAAGCACTTCGACAGCCGCTGCAGTCGCAAGCGACCCGCTAGCCGACGATCTCTGCACCAAGCCGCGACGGCGGTCGTTCTTCTGGCAACAGGTGCCGTCCGTCAGGGGCTGTCGTAACGGTGATCCCGCCATCGCTCCAACCACTACCGGCCGAGCCGTCAGGAAAGAGGCACTCCACATAGCCCTCGTGTTCACCATCATCCGATACCCAGCCCACCTCAGCCTCCCTATGGATCGCCAGATCAGGCTCCAAATGGCAGCCTGCGACCCTCGACCAGCCACTGGGCAACGTCGTGAAGCTTGGTGTTGGTTTCTTGGGAGTAGTGACTAAGGAGGTCGAAAGCGTGGGCTTCGTCGATGTCGTAGCGCTCCATCAGGATTCCCATCGCCATGCCGACCAACTCGCGGGCATCAACTACCCTCGAGAGCGCGTCCTCGTGCCGCGCGGCCGCGAGGGTGACCGCGGCGTGTCGCGCGAGGAGATGCGCCACCGCTTCGTCGTCCTCGCTGAATGCGTTCGGTTCAGGGCTGTAGAGCCCGAGAACACCGACAGACTCCGGCGCGATACTCAGGGGAACATGCAGCACGCTGCGCAGCCCGAGGGCCTGGACCCTCGTCGCCCAATCCGGCCAGCGCTGGTCAGTGGCGGTGTCGCTCACCAGGGTTGTGACGCGTTCCCGCATCGTGTGCGCTAAGGGACCCACACCGCCATTCAGCTGAGATTCGGAAATCTCGGCGACAACCGGTTCAGTCACCGCTGGGATCTCCGGCTTGCCGCTGGCGGCCAGCGCCACACCCGCGTGGGAGCAGTTCAGCGCTTGCAGCGCGAAGTGAACCAGTTCTTCGATTGTCTCCTCGGCCCCCTGGGAGGAGTGCAGCTCAAGTGCCAACTGCGCGAACCTGTCCGCGGTCGCCTCGCTCACCGGATCGATGGTGGACGCATCGGCCTTCCAAGGTCTATCGACCTCAGCGCCGCTCGCATGATCTGCGGACTCCACCAGCCCATAATGCACCGGCCGTTCAAGGGTTGGCCACTCTCGGCTCGCGCTCGCCACGCAACTGAGCGCCACCAGCGGCCCGTTGCACGAAACCCTCTTGTACAGCGAGCCGCGCCATGTCGGCGACCTTGCCGCAGATCACCGCTACCCGGCGTTCGCCGCCGCCGCCATCAACGCCGGCTAGCGCAGCTGCCTGCTCCTCCCCCTTCCCTCCCCCGGAACCAGCGCGGCAGCAGCGTTCAGTCTGTTCTCCGTCAAACCGGATGCCTTCAGCAGTACGTCGTACGACATCGTCCTGCTCTTCGCGCTCCATGCCGGAGTCACGTTCGACAACGTGACGCTCTACGACAACAGCACCAAGCTGATCGAGCAACTCCAGGCAGCGCTGCACACCCGAACGATCATCGGACAAGCCCAAGGCATCCTGATGCACCGGTACGAGATCACCTCGGTCGTCATGTGGCTAGACGAGGCTCACGGATAGCCGAGGCCGTCGGTGCCTATCCAGGTCGCCACGCGGGCCTCGTTGCCCTCGGCATCCGCGAGCACCCACCAGGACGGCGCGAACCGGTCCGTGACGAGACGGCCGGCGGCGGCGGCGAGGGCCGACTGAACGCGGGCGGCGACCTCGTCATGGGGCGAGATGGATTCGGTTCTGCCCAGGACGGGGCGCGTCGAGCTGCTGGAAGCACACGATCGGATTGCGCCGCTGCGGATCGTTCAGCACGTCGACCGGACCATCGTCACGGTCGGCGTAGCCAAGGATCGCGCGCCAGAACGGAAACACGGCCGGGATATCGACCGCCCAGTGTTGATCACGACGTTGTGAACCGCGGCCGGGTCAGTCTTCAACCCGAGTGCACGTGCCACCAACGAGATCCGGCGAGCCATCACGACATCGCCAACGCTCAGACCGTCCGGCGACGGCGAGGTGGTGAAGACACGAACCGCGACCCCGTGCGCACGGAGATCGACATCAGGCGGACGAGTATCGACCTCGTCCGACTCATTGATCGCCTGTACGAACGACACACCCTCCGCGAACGAGCCCGTCCGGAACCACGCGCAGGCGCCGCCGTCGGCCACACGCCAAATCCTCAAGACCATCGGAGTGGTGAAACTGCCGCGCCGTGAGCGGAGTTCCCATCGCCAACCTCCTTCGTGCGCAAGCCCCGCGCTGACGAAGTACCCGCATCTAAACCCCTGCAGGCGGACGTCGTCGCGGAGCATCCTGCGCCGTCAGGTCGCCTCGTCGTCGTACGGCGCCGGCTTGTCTGAGGTTCTCGCTGCGACCTCGGTGACGTCGGATTCACCATCAGTTGAGTCAAGGAGATGTTTGCGGATGAAGGTCCGCGGATCGAGGTCCTGGCTGTCGAAGTCGGGGCCTAGCTCCTCGCGGAGATCCTGTTGTGCGTTCGCAACCAGGCCGCGTACCTGGTTGAGGAGGCGTGCCGCTGTTCGGACGAACTCCGGTAGGCGATCTGGCCCCAAGACCAGCAGTGCTACCAGCCCGATGACTAGTAGCTCGGGGACTCCGATGTCGAACACAGATGTCTAGCTGCGCTGAGTCGGCTCGGCCTCGGCCGACGTGTGCACACCCTCGCCGACCGGCGTCTCGCCGATCTCCATGTCCGGCTTTTTGACGTGGGAGCCTATCTCGTCTTCCCAGATCTTCTTCGACTTGCCGAGTTGGCGCACCAACGTCGGCAACTTCGCCGATCCGAACAGCAGCACCACGATCGCGAGAATGACGAGCCACTCCGCACCCTGCGGCATACCGAGAAGTGCCAGCATGACGTCTCCAGTTCCTAGACAGCAGATTCGCCCAGGTACTTCGGAGCCACGCAACCACAAGATAGGTGCGACTACTTGACGGCGAGGACGTCCGTCATCCGGATATCGGGGTCGCTTGCCAGCAGCTCAGATGCCACCTTGCCCAGGGCCACCGGAATCTGACCGTCCAGGTGAGCCTGGCGCCCCTCTTCGTTCTCGAACGTGTCGAAGATCCCGAAGGTGGTCTCGCTCAACCGGAAGGCATACCAGGTCACCGTCCCCTCCTCCGCAGCCGCCAACTCACGCCCCTGCTCGAGAAACGCCGCCAGCTCGGCCTCCTTGCCAGGCTTGGCCTCGAGGAGTGCCAACAATCCACGATCAATACTCATACCTGGTCCTCTTCAGAGTTTGACTCGAGCTCCCTGCGCGCTGCATCCGGCCGGGACAGCACTCGGCGGGATGGCTCCTGTGTGGGCACCTTCGCCACCGGATTGTCTGCACCAACCCGCACAGCCATGACCCTCACCGCAACGAAAATCCCCGTGCTGACAAGGGCCAGCGTGACGATCAAGACCGCGAACAACACCGGCATGCTCATCTGATCGAACATGGACTCAGCTCCTTCTCATCACCAAGGACGCTACGCCGACCAGACCCGAACGCCCCTTACGCCGGCCTAACGCCCTCCAGAACACGCGAGACACGCCGCATCACAAATTCAAGCTGACCGGGAAGGCGAAGGGTTCAGCCCTTAGAGGTGTGGATGTCCAAGCAGGGCGCCGAGATGACGAACCCGAGGAGGCTCTCGGCGCCCTGCGTCTAGGGGTCAGCGTGACCAAGGGCAACAGGCACGCGGCACCCATGCGCCGCCGTGTGACAGATGACGCCTGTTCTTCGGACTCATCCCATCCGCAGATGGGATCTTGACCGATGTTGCGGACCGGTCCCGAACTCATCACAGCCGAAGTCGGACCGATCCGGATGGCTGAGGGCTCCGAAGGCCGGGTGAACGGTTGGTCGCTGCACCTCCGCCGGGGCGGCCGACTGTGCCCGGTCGGGTCTGCCGGCCGGGCGACAATCCTGACCGGAGAGGAACCCCATGTTCGACAAGCTGTTCATCCGCAACGCCATCGAACGCAGCGTTGAGAACGACGTCGACCGACGCAGATTCCTGCGGACCGCGGGCGTCGCCGGCGCCGGCATCGCGGGAGCGACGCTTGCTGGCCCAGCGACCGCCGCCTTCGCGAGCCACGGCAGCCAGGCACCCAGCGACGGAGCCGTGCTGAACTTCGCGCTCAACCTCGAGTACCTCGAAGCCGAGTTCTACCTGCGCGCCGTCCGCGGCTTCGGCCTGTCGGCTGCCGAGGTCTACGGTAAGGGCCGAGCCGGCGGTGTCCGCGGTGGGCGCAAGGTCAAGTTCCAGAGCAAGGTCGTTCGTCAGTACGCGGAGGAGATCGCGGCCGACGAGCTCGCCCACGTCAAGTTCCTGCGGTCCGCGCTCGGTAAGGCCGCGGTCGCCCGGCCGGCGATCGACATCGACGCCGCCTTCACCGCGGCAGCCACCGCGGCAGGTCTGATCAAGCCCGGTCAGAAGTTCGATGCCTATGCCAACGAGAACAACTTCCTGCTCGCTGCGTACGTGTTCGAGGACGTCGGCGTCACGGCGTACAAGGGCGCTGCGCCGTTGATCACCAACAAGACCTACCTCGAGGCCGCCGCCGGCATCCTCGCGGTCGAGGCCTACCACGCCGCAAACATCCGTACGACGCTCGTCGCCCGCGGACTCGACACACCGTCAGTCGCCATCTCCAACGCCCGCGACAGCCTGGACGGACGCACCGACCTCGACCAAGGAACCAAGTACCAGGGCAAGACCAACATCGTCCCCACCGACCGCAACGGCATCGCCTTCAGCCGTAGTGCGGGCCAGGTGCTGAACGTGGTCTACCTGAACCCCAAGAGCGTCACCAAGGGCGGCTTCTTCCCCGCCGGCGTGAACGGCACCATCAACACCAGCGCCAAGAACGCCTGACCCCAGTACGTACTTCCGCCCAGATCGGCCCTGGTCATCGCGAGGATCAGGGCCAAGCGCCCGGCTTGCCGAGTACGGCATGACCCCACTCGCTCGGCAAGCCGGGTCGCCCACTGACACGGACCCGGAGCCGGAGCATGGTCCAGCCCGGGCGTCACGGGGATAACGACCGGGCTGGCTAACAGAACGTATCGATCACAACTACAGTCCGCAATAGTCGGACAAGTCTATTCAGCAAGAGCTTCGGGTGTCGCCCCCACATCTCGGTCCAGCCGTCGTCTGAGGGCATAGACCACCCTTGAGTCTGGCATTCCAAAGCAGGGACGCCGGCCGATCAGCCGGCGTCCCTGCGTCCGTGGCGGCTTAGTAGGTGATGGCGGCAACTACCTTGGCGGGATCCTGGAGGAACGGCGCGACTGCCTTGAGTACGTCGCTCTTCGGGATGCCGACCTCGGTCGAGCCGGCGTACACGCCGCCTTCGGCCTTCAGGCCAAGGAGGTTCCCGACGACGGCCGCGTGTCGCGCCTCGACGCCGAAGATGCCCGCAGCGGCCTGGAGGATCATCTTGTCCTTCACGAACCCGGCCGCACCCAGGTACGCACCGACGCCCTTGTTCTCGAAGATGTGCGCCGTGGTGAGGTAGCTCTTGCGGCTGTCGAACGCGCCGCCGAAGTCGACCGCGGGTGCACCGACCGGCGAACCGCCGAGCTTCTGGATCGTGGCGGTGATGGTCGCCACGTGCGACGCCTCATCCGCTCCGATCTGCATCAGGTACTTCTTCTCCTTGCCGGACAACAACCCCGCCTTGTTGCCCTGCCGGTAGAATTCGGCCTCCAGGTACTCCAGCGTCAACGCGTAGTTGAGTACGTCGATGTCGCTACTGAAGTCCTTCGCGGCCGCCAACTCGAACCCGTGCGTGAGGGCGCCGAGTGCGGCACCTGCCGGTACGGCGGACGCGTTGCCATGGATCATGTCGCGAACGGTGTCAGTCATCAGCTGTCCCTTCTACTTCGCAATGAACGGCATAGCGGCCTTGAGCACCGGCGCCATCCCGAGATGCGCCTCGATCGGCGCCGGGAACGGATTGCCACCGGAGATCTGCGCGATGATCGCCGCATGCCGCGACTCCACACCGGCGATCGATGCCGCCGCGGCGAGAATGTTGCCGTCCTTCACCAACGGGACCTGGCCGTGGTAGGCCTTCACGCCCAGCTCCTCGAACGTGCCCGCGGTCTTGAGGAACGCGGCCCGGCTGGAGAACGTGCCGGCCGGGAACTTGACCTTCGGCGCCGCGACCGGCTTGCCACCAAGATCGTTGATCGTCGTCTTGACCGCGGTGACGTGATTGGCCTCGTGCTGCTGGATCGGATCGATCAGCTCGAGCTCACGGCCCTTGAGCAGCTTGGCTTTCAGGCCCATCGTGTAGAACGCGGACTCCAGGTACTCCAGGGTCAGCGCGTAGTTGAGGATGTCGAGATCGCTCTTGGCGACCTCATTGGTGAAACCACGATCGGCCTTGCCGAACGCCACCGGGTCACCTGGCCGGGTGGCGACGTACGTGAGACCGACGCCGATCAGTGCGGCGTTACGCAGGAAGCTGCGCCGGCTGTGCTCGTCGTTGAACTCGAGGACGGGACGGCCCCCGAAGATCTTGCTGATACCCATGATTCTCCTTAAGGGATCACTACAGGGTTTCGATCGCTGGAAGGAGCTATCGCCTCCTCATCCGGCGCGCGCCTGGACGACGATGCGCTGGTAATGAGCTGTGATCGGGTTGCAGGCGAACAAGGTGATGAGCTTGTCGCCCGGATCGGTGGGCTGCCGCAGGATGAACTTCACGTACTGCGCCTGCGCCACGATGGTGGTCCTGAAAACCTTGTACGTCGTCTTCCGCGCGCCGACCGTGACCACGATCGGATCGCCGGGACGCAGCTTGTCCAGGTTCAGGAACGGTTTCTCGTGCGTACTCCGATGGCCGCTGATCACGCTGTTGCCCGCGCTGCCCGGCAACGGCGTACCCGGCCAATGGCCCACGCCCTGAACGAGAGCGGCCTCGTCGACGCCATTGTTCAACGGCTGGTCGACGCCGAGTCGCGGGATCGCGAGTTGACCGAGGCGCAGTTGCTCGCCCGGCTTGGCCTTGATCGCCTCGATCGGGACACCGGCCGCCGGGTTGTCACCGGCAGCGAACTGCGGCTCGACCGGCTTACCCGCCCTGAGCTGATCGAGCATCCGATCGACCAGCGCCTCATCATCGCCCGGCGCGGCGGACGCCGACTTGCCCGGAGCGGCCGTGGTCGACTCCAGCAGTGGTGCAGTTGTCGGTGCATCACCGCCACCGGGACCGAACACGACGATCGCCACTGCGACCAGGATGGCGAATCCTGCACTCGCGGCAACCCAACGCCACAGCGGTTTCCAGACTGGCACTACCGATCATCTCCTCACAGCGGAACCACTGATCAGGCCTTCGGAGCCGTCGATACGGCGGATAGGTGACTGATTCCGATCCACTGGCCCGACCGCTCCGAATCGATCCCGAGACGTTCCCGATCGGAAGGCCGACCGTATGTATGCGCCCGCACCGCTGCGCCGAGGACTGAACCGATCAGGACTCCTGTTGCTGGGGCCGGCCTTCGTGGCAGCGGTCGCGTACGTTGATCCAGGCAACTTCGCGACGAACATTGCCGCCGGCGCCACGTACGGTTACCTACTGTGCTGGGTCGTCGTCGGCGCGAATCTGCTCGCGGTCCTGGTGCAGTACCTGGCGGCCAAGGCAAGTATCGCGACCGGTCGGAGCCTTCCGCAGCTGTGCCGCGACCACTTCCGCCGTCCGACCGTGCTCGGCTTGTGGGGTCAGGCCGAAGTGGTTGCCCTGGCCACCGATCTCGCGGAGGTCGTCGGTGGTGCGATCGCGTTGAATCTCCTGTTCGGCATTCCGCTGCTCGCGGGCGGAGTGATCACCGGTGTGGTGTCTTTCGCGTTGCTGCTGTACCAATCGCGCCGGGGTCAGCGACCTTTCGAGACCGCGATCATCGGCCTGCTGGCCGTCGTACTGGCCGGATTCGTCGTGTCGACGATCGAAGCGGCGCCCAAGGCAACGAGTGTGGTCGGTGGCCTGGTCCCCCGGCTGGACGGCACCGAGTCCCTGGTGCTCGCGGCCGGGATGCTCGGAGCAACCGTGATGCCGCATGCGATCTGGCTGCACGGCGCGCTCATCACCGACCGGCACGCCAAGACCTTGCGCACACCAGGCGGACGCGAGCGCGTTCTCAAAGCGACCCGGATCGACGTCATGGTCGCAATGGCGTTGGCAGGGGCGGTGAACCTAGCGATGGTCGTCGTTGCCGCGGCAGCCTTGACCGGCAGCGGCACCGAGTCCCTCAGCGACGCACACGCCGCGATCGGCGATCGGCTCGGCCAGGCGCCCGCACTGCTGTTCGCGCTGGCGTTGCTGGCCAGCGGATTCGCATCCTCGTCAGTCGGCACGTACGCCGGCTCCGTCATCCTCGACGGATTCCTCCGCCGTCAGGTCCCCGTCGTCGCACGACGACTGATCACGCTCCTGCCGGCCCTCGCAGTACTTGCCATCGGCATCGACCCGACCCGCGCCCTCGTCGTCTCCCAGGTCGTCCTGAGCTTCGGCATCCCCTGCGCGCTCTGGCCACTCGTCAAGCTGACCGCATCCCGCCGAGTCATGGGCGACCAGGTCAACCGCACCGTCACCACAATCGCCGCCTGTCTCGTCGCCACAGCCGTCAGCACCCTGAACGTCGTACTGATCGTCCTGACCGTCAGCGGCTGACCAACATGACGACCAGAGCTGCGTACGCGCTAGTCAGGTAGCACGGGCTGACGACGGGTCACACGGCGCCGCAGCTGGGTAATACGGGCCGCACCGATCACCCCGGTGACGATTGCCGCGCCGACACCGGCTATGAGCAGCGCTAACGCCAACGGCACACTGCCTTGCATCCACAGGAAGGACACCTCAACCCGGCGAGTGTTCTGCAACATGAACACGATCAGCATCACCAACGCCAGGGTCGCCACGCAGATCCCGACCCAGGCTGCGCTCATTCGGGTCCGCGGCACCGGATCGGTCCGAACAGGTTCTGGCGTAGATGGCTCGGCGACTTCCGCCGCCGGCGGATCCGCCACCGTGTTCGTTTCCTGTGACGTGATCTCGCCTGCGGGGACGGACGGAGCGCTGATATTTGGGTCGGGCGACGCGACGGTCATGGCGGCCTCTTCTCTTCTATGGCCGATTTCCTTTACCGTACGCCGATTTCGGCGGTTCGGCGTGCTTGAGCAACGACCTTTGTCGCGGGCTTCCAACGACGTTCAGCGGACAAGCCAGAATCCGCTCGCCCGCTGTCGATGTTCGCGATGAAGCGTGGTGTGCCGAGAGGACGAATCCAGATGGCTCTCGACACCCCGCGTTGGGGGGCAGTCGTGACCGATGCCTTTGGCGACCCGACGAGGACCGGCGGAACTAGCGCGCAAGTTTCAGACCGTACGGGTCTCCCGCAGAGGCACTCAACTGGGTTCAGCACCGCGCCGGTCGTGCGCCGGCCATGATGGTCAGCGGCCCGCTGCCTGGCGGTGGCGGAAGTGCTGCAGGGCGCCGCTAAGCGCGACACACACCTGATTAGGATCGGCGCCGCGGTGACGGGCAATCTCCCGATAGGTGAGCCCGCCGAAATATGCGTTGGCCAGGTCGTGCCGCTGGTCGCCTGACAGCTCGCTGCACTCGTTGTCCGCATCCAGCAGTTCAGCCGCACGTTCCTCGGTCGCCCGCTCGTCAACGGCGCTCAAGAGCGCAAACCTATGCGTCAGCTGCGTTGCCCACTGCATAACGGTCATGCGGGTGGCGTCATGTTCGCTGCCGTGGTGGTAGAGGTGCACGAACACCTGCGAGCAGACCTTCTCGGCGAGCTCGGGCGTCTCGCAAAGCCTGAGCGCGAGACCGTATAGCGTCCCGGACAGGGCGTCGTACAGCTCGGAGAAGTCGCCGCCGACCGCGGCCGTTCGATCCATGGCACTCCCATGAGGCGTGATGGCTCTGAGGGCGCATGGTCTGGACCCAGGGTCAGTATTGCACTACACCGAGTACCTCCACCCGTCCGGGCATCACGAACGCATTGCGGTCAGGTCATGGAGATCAGGGCCGCGGCGGGGAACGTCGGCCGTGCAGAGCCGCCTTCAGGCTCGACCGTGAGACCGAAGGCGACCTTGCCGGTGATTCCGCCGTTGACAATCTTGGTCAGGTCACCGGCGGCCACACCGATCGAGTGGGGGGTCTGATTGGTGTCGATGAGCCACAGTTGCCAGGTCTTGTTACTGGGTAGTTTGCGCAGGTTATGGAGTACGACGACAGCCGCGTCGCCACGATTCGAGGCCACTACTGTCGCGTCGCCCCCGCCCGTCACCTGACTGCGGACGGTGCGGGCATCGGGCTGCGCGAGTACGGCGGCTACGCGATCGTTCGCCTGGATCGCGTCGGTCTTATCGCGGTACTGATCTATGGCGACACCGCCGGCCGTCACTGCGGCAAGGCTGGCCGCCGCTAAAGCGAGCATGGAACGCCGACTGAACTGACGGCCCGGCCGCTCAGTCACGGGAGAACGCCCTTGGCGGACGTCGCTGATGGCGGCCATCACGTCGGCCTTCAGGCGGGGTGGCGGCGGCGTGGCTACCTGGGTCGCCAGTTTGACCGCTGCCTCACGGAGTTCGTCCACCTCGGTCGAGCAGAATGTGCACACGGTGAGGTGCTCCTCGAACCGGATCCGTTCGTCCTCAGGCAAAGCGTCGAGGGCGTACGGGCCGGTGAGCGTGTGCACATCAGGGTCGGTCATTGCGTTGCTCCCTCTGCGGTGCCGAGGCAGTCGCGGAGCCGGATCAGGCCGTCGCGCATTCTCGCTTTGATCGTGGGCAGTTTGGCTCCGAGTCTCTGGGCGACTTCGGGATAGGTGTAGCCGTTGTAGTAGGCGAGGTTGATGGACTCGCGTTGCAGGTCGGTGAGGCGGTCGAGACACCGGCGTACCTGCTCGGTCTCGAGCCGCGTGGTAACCGTGTCGGCGACCTGGTCGAAGTCTACTTCGGCTGACCGGGCACCGACGCGCTCAAGGCGATCGGCGGAGGCCTGTTCGGAACGCACCCGGTCCACCGCCCGGCGATGCGCGATAGTGAGGATCCAGGACTGCGCCGAACCGCGAGCGGGATCGTAGCGGTTGGCGGTCCGCCAGATGTCGATCATGACTTCCTGGGTGACTTCTTCGGACTGGGCTGGGTTACGCAGGATCCGTCGTACCAGGCCGAACACCGACGGGCTGATGCGATCGTACAAAGCACTGAAGGCGGCAGTGTCCCCGCCGGCGGTCATCGCCAGCAAGTCTCCGTCGGACAGGCCCTGAGAGCTGGCGCTCAGCCCTGATGGCCACCGTAGCGGTATCGGCTCGGTCATGATTGGGTCCTCTGCTCGACCTGACAGTGGGCCGGTGCCATCGGCAACTTTCGCTGGACGGCACCGGCCGGGATCACGATCTCTGAAGCGTCCGGTCAGCTCGCCGGCGGCATCAGGACAGAGTCGATCAGGTACACCGTAGCGTTCGCAGTCTTCACTCCACCGCAGATCACGTTGGCGCCGTTGACCTTAAGGGCGTCACCGGATCCGGTCACCGTGACGTCCTGCTTCTCCACGGTCGGGTGCATGCCGACCACCGCGGTCGGATCAAGCTGACCGGCCACCACGTGATAGGTCAGGATCTTGGTCAGCAGGGCGTCGTTGGTCTTCAGTGTGGCGATGGTCGCCGCGGGGATCTTGGCGAACGCGGTGTCGACCGGCGCGAAGACGGTGAACTCGCCGCCGTTGAGGGTCGAGACCAGGTCGACCTTCGGGTTCAGCTTGCCCGACACCGCGGCAACCAGGGTCTTCAGGAGCGGGTTGCCGGAGGCTGCGGTGGCCAGGGGTGCGGCGGCCATGCCGTCGATCGAGCCGGCGCCGCTCGGGTTGGCCTTGGCGTAGTCGGCACAGCCTGCGCCGACCAGGCCGGAGGCGTTGTCCATCGAGGGCGAGGCGCTCGGCGTCTCGGCCGGTGCCGAGGAGGAGGTGCTGGTGGACGGGGAGCCGCTGGACGTGTCGTCGTTGCCGCCGCACGCCGCGGTCGCGAGGACGAGGGCCAGAGCAGACGCGGCGAGTCCCGCGCGGACAATCTTTCGTGACATGACGATCTCTTTCCAGATGTGGTGACGTGAGCAGCTTCACTCACGGCTGACATCGATGATTCGGGACCGCCCCGGCCGCGGATGGGCCGGATCGCGGACGAATTTGGCGCCGATTGCTGTGGCTTTCGGACTCCTGTGTGCCCAGAGACGTCGAAGTGGTTGCTTGCAGCAATCGTTCTCTTGGCTAACAGGAGATCGTCGGCGACTACCACAGATCCGCGTGGGTACAGGCATGGAGTCGTCGACCGGCAGGCCCTTCCCCCGGGCCGCCGGTCGACGGCCTCCAACCGCACACACTCCTAGTTGTGCCCCGGCCAGATCGCTTCGGTGACGTGGCCACCCTGTACGTCGACGGTCAGTTCGACCGGTCCGTCCGCGAGGACGGCAAGGTCGTAACGACCTTCAGGTACGTCGAAGAAGACCGCGGAGTGGACGAGCTGACCCTCTGGAGACGGTCGTGGAACCACAGCGACATGCGGATAACGACGACCCCCGTGGCCGTGCCCGTGACCATGACCATGACCGTGACCATGGCCGTGAGTGGGCTCCTCGTGCTCGTGTGTCTGCGCTGGTTCCGTGCTGCGGAGCTCGATCTCGGCGTCTTCCAGGTGAGCCGGCGCGGTGATGACGATCGCGCCAACGCCGTCGCCGATGTCGAGCAGCACCGAGGAGCCCTTCCCCGCGTGCGGGTTCTCCTCGGCGTTGGTGAGCGGCCTACTCATGACACCGCGGGCACGCCGGGCTTGGACGAGTACCCGCCGGCCGGCGTGCCGAGATACGGGAACGCCTTCAGGTAGTCGGAGTTGGTGTTCGACGTACCGTCCTTGATGGCCGAGGCCGCCCCGTCCGGCTTGTACGACGGGTCGACCAACGGGATCGTGAGTCCGGCAACAGCCCGGAGCTCGACCGTGACGACATCGTCGAACACCCTGCGCCCATTGGGGAATCCAGCCGCATCCCCAGCCACCAGACCGAGCGGATTCGGCGACTTCGACGGCGGTACGGCGACATTCAGCCGCAACATGTCGGCCTGCACCGGACCCGTGTAGTTCTGGAACCCAGGCACGACACCCTTCGGGATCCCGGTCAGCAAGATCGCCGCCAGATCGGCCCGAGGCTTCTTGTACGCCGCCAGATTCGGGAACACCCCCGGATACAGCGCCGGCAGCAGACCAGCCAGCTCAGGCTTGGTGACGTACTGCGCGAACGCCTTGTCGTCCTTGGGCGAACGACTGTTCCACTTGTCCTTCTCCGCCATCGGCACGATGACCTCGTTGAACAACGGGTTGCCCAGCCGCGAGACCTGCTTGAACGGGCCGTGCCACGCCGGGATGCCAAGGATGTCATCGAGGATCTTCGACTGCTGGCGGCTGGCAGTCGCGTACACGCCGATGACCGACTTCGCATCGAGTACGTCGGTCGGCCGGCGACCGTCCCGGGTCAGATCACTGATCGGGACCTGGATCGCGATCGTGTGCACGTTCGAACCCTGCAGCCCATTGACCCCCATAGCGGCGGCCGACGGAATCAAGTGCGCCATCTGGAACGGACGCAACGTACCTAGGTCGAAGATGCTGCCCAGGTCGGCGAAGAACCCGTCTGCTCGCTGACCCGCGAACACCTTGCGATGGGTGCCGATGGTGTGGATCGCCTCGCCGGCGAGCTTGGTGTAGTTCGGCGTACTGCGGACTCCGACATTGACCGGCGGTGCGGCCAGCTCACGCGCGAGCACCCGGGACCGGCCGTTCTCGACCCGGGTGACCGAGTAGAACTGCGGCCGGTTCCAGTTCGGGTCCTTGATCGAGGCGATCGGGCCGGTGTTGTAGAGGAACGTCTTCTTGTTCCGGATCTCGGCGTGGAAGCGGAACTGGTAGCTGATGTCGGCCTGACCGGTTCCGCCGTTGGAGATGTGGATCTGGTAGAGCACGTCGTCGCCGAACTCGTAGAAGTTCGGTCCGCCGTACGGGTTCTGGAACGGGATGAAGTTGGCGATGATCGTGACCGTGTCCGGCTGGTCCGGGCTGACGAACGCGTACACGTCGGTGTTGTCGGCGACCGGGTCCTTCGAGATTTCGGGTGCCTCGCGATGCGAAGACATGACAGTTTCCTCCCACTGAGAATGAATCGAGCTGGTGCCGGGCCCGCGGAATGCGGCGCCGGTGGGGATGACCCGAAGGTCAGGCGGTTGTCGTCACCCCTGCCAGCCGCGCGGCGAGCTCCCGATCGGTGACCAGGACCTCGCGTTGGCCGACCATGATCGCCATCTCTCCCTTGTGCACGTCCTTGACGTGCACAACGAACGACTCCGCGTTCGCCAGATCAACCTGCTCGAGCCAGGTAGCGGCGTCCGCCGATTGCTCGCCGAAGATCTTCGGTGCTGCAACGGCGCCGACCGCAGCCGCCGTCCCCGCCCCCGCGAACACCAGGAATCCGCGGCGTGTGGCGTCACTCATGACTGTTCCTTCCCTGTGCCTGGACCACCGGCGAACGCCGGCAGCCAGCCGGCATCTGCGACCCGGTCGCATCTGGTGTGATGTGGGTCACAACGCCGACGAGAGCCTTCGGCGCACCCGGGACCGCAGATGGGTCGGACGCCAAAAGACTGGGCGGCCGCGTCTCGATGAGACGCGGCCGCCCGCCGCGAATCGGTGCCTGCGAGGTCCGCTGCTGACCCACTCGACGACACCGACCCGCATTGATGCCACCGGGCTGTCAGCAGACCCGCGGCATCACTCCAGAGCCGCCCTCGGACCGTCGGCACGCAAAACATCGCCACTCACCTGGGCACAGCACAGATGCTTCGGATCAGTCGATGACGCGGATGGGTAGCAGGCGACTGCGATTCGTAGTCCTGCTTCACTCCGTGAAGGCGGCAAGTTCCTTCAGCAGCGCGG
Source organism: Kribbella sp. NBC_00709 (assembly GCF_036226565.1). Classification (GTDB taxonomy): domain Bacteria; phylum Actinomycetota; class Actinomycetes; order Propionibacteriales; family Kribbellaceae; genus Kribbella. Next base: position 5,306,072 of record NZ_CP108996.1, on the reverse strand, counting down.
CCTTCGGCTTCGCGCCGACGATGGACTTGGCCAGTTCACCATTGACGTAGACGTTGATGGTAGGGATACCGGTGACGCGGTAGTTGCTCGGGGTGACCGGGTTCTCGTCCACGTTCATCTTCAGGAACGTCAGCTTCTCGCTGTGGTCCTGCGCCAGCTCCTCGAGGATCGGGGAAACCTGGCGGCACGGTCCGCACCACTCCGCCCAGAAGTCGACCAGCACAGGCTTGTCGCTCTTCAGTACGGTCTGGTCGAACTCGGCGTCGGTGACGGCGTTCATCTTCTCGCCCACGGGCGTAACTCCTTCAGTTGTTGTGAGGTTCAGACAGAGACAGGCTCGGCGGCCGCGGCCACGTCCGCGTCTTCCAACGCGGCCAGGTAGCGCTCGGCGTCCAGGGCGGCGGCACAGCCGGTGCCGGCCGCGGTGATCGCCTGCCGGTAGGTGTGGTCGACCAGGTCGCCGGAGGCGAAGACGCCCTTCAGGTTGGTCTCGGTGCTGTCGGCCTTGACCAGCACGTAGCCCTCGGGGTCCAGGTCCACTTGACCCTTGACCAGTTCCGAGCGCGGGTCGTGCCCGATCGCGATGAACAGTCCGGTGGTCGGCAGGTGCCGGGTCTCACCGGTGACGGTGTCCTTCAGCGTGATGCCGGTCAGCTTGTCGTCGCCGTGGATCTTGTCGACCTCGGAGTTCCAGGCGAACTCGATCTTGTCGTTCGCCTTGGCCCGGTCGGCCATGATCTTCGACGCGCGCAGCTCGCCGCGGCGGTGCACCAGGTGCACCTTCTTCGCGAACTTGGTCAAGAAGGTGGCCTCCTCGACGGCCGAGTCGCCGCCGCCGACGACCGCGATCTCGTGGTCGCGGAAGAAGAATCCGTCACAGGTCGCACACCAGGACACACCGTGGCCGGACATCCGGTCCTCGTCGGACAGGCCGAGCTTGCGGTAGCTCGAACCCATCGCCAGGATGACGGCCTTGGCCCGGTGCTCGGTGCCCGCGGAGTCGGTGACGACCTTGATGTCGCCGGTCAGGTCCACCGCGATGACGTCGTCCGGCACCAGTTCGGCGCCGAAGCGCTCCGCCTGGGTGCGCATCTCGTCCATCAGCGCCGGGCCCATGATCCCGGTCGAGAAACCGGGGAAGTTCTCCACCTCGGTGGTGTTCATCAGCGCACCGCCGGCCGTCACCGAACCCTCGAAGACCAGCGGTTCCAGGTTGGCGCGCGCGGCGTACACGGCGGCCGTATAACCGGCCGGGCCGGAGCCGACGATGATGACGTTGCGAACCTCGAGATTCATGTCAGCTCCAGTTCGGGATGGACGGCTCAGCCGAAGCTGAAGGTGAAGGCGGAAATACCCGGGCTGTAGGTCAAGGTGATCGTCTTGCGGGACGCTGTCGGATCATCGATCAGCTGGTAGGCGTTCGGCGTACCGGAGACCCTGATCGTCTTGTCCGGCTGACCTGGCACCGAGACCGTGACGGTGCCTTCACCGGCCAGCACGTGGTAGACCTTCGCGGCCTGGAAGTTGAGGCGTGCTTGGGATCCCAGCGTAGAGGTCACGTTCTGAGTGCCGACGGCCCACTTGCCGCCGAGGCTGTAGCTGTCGTCGGGCTGGGCCGGATTGAGACCGAAGGTAACGGTCTTGTTGGGCGTGAGCTTGCCGGTCCCCTTGAGGTTCGTGGATCGGGAGTACGCCAGGTAGGTCTCCGGGGTGGTGCCGTCGCCGCCGGCCGAGTCGGCCTTGACGGTGCCGTCGACCGGTGCGGGCAGCTTCACCTCGGGGTTCGCGGCCTGCAGGAGCTGGCGGATCTGGTCCTCGGTCTGGCCGTAGCCGCCTTCGCCGAACTTGATCGACCGGACGGTGCCGTCGGCATCGACCAGGTACTTGGCCGGCCAGTATTGGTTGCGATACGCGGTCCACGTGGCCAGGTTGTTGTCCTGGACAACCGGGTAGGCGATCCCTTCCTTGCGGATCGCCGCCTGCACGTTGGCGGCGGACTTCTCGAACGCGAACTCTGGAGAGTGCACCCCGACGATCTCCAGTCCGAGCGAGCGATAGGCCTTGTCCCAAGCGAGCAAATGCGGGGTGGCGCGCTGACAGTTGATGCAGGAGTAGGCCCAGAAGTCGACCAGGACGACCTTGCCCTTCAGGCCGCCAAGCGTCGTGGGCTGTCCGCCGGGGGTGTTGAACCACTTCTGTGTACCGCGGAACTCGGGCGCAGCACCGCAGGAAGCGAGGTCAGCGGCACCCGGCGTGCACTTCGCGAGCTCCTCGCCTCCGGCGCCGATCGCCGGAGCAAGCGCCCCCTGGACGGTCTTGTTCTCGGCGACCTTCTTCTCCAGGCCACTGGTGTAGCTGGGCAGCGACCGCTGGATCACATCGGTCAGGTTGAACGCGAGCCCGACGGCGAGCGCGATCATCACCACACCACCAGCAATCCGGAACCCGCGAGCGTGATTACGGTAAGCCTTGACCCGCTGAGAGATCCGGGAACCCGCAGAGGCGAAGATCAGCAACGGAAGCGCCGCCCCGATCGCGAACGAGACAGTCAGTACGACGGTCCTCCACCCAACGTTGCCCGTGGCACCGGCCACGGTAATCGCAGCCAGCACCGGACCCGCACACGGCACGTACAGCGTGCCCAGACCCAGCCCCAGGACAAACGCGCTGTTGCCATTCCGATTCACCTTCGGCAGACGGTAGAACGGCTTCTCGATCCAGTGCCCCAGCGCCGGGAAGATCAGGCCGAGCCCGACGAGCGTCAGGACGGTGAGCCCCGCCCACCGCAGGAAGTCGTCCGGCAAACCAAGCACGGACAGGATCACCGACCCAGCCAGCGTGAACAGACTGAAGCTGACCACGATCCCACCGATGATCTTCAACGGCCGCAGATCACGCGCCGGTCTGCCGACCTCGACTTCCTCGACCAGTACGTCGCCTTTCGCGGACGCCTTACGATCACGGGACGACGCAGGCTCGCCGGTCTTGCCCGCCGTACCCGCGAAGAAGATGATCGGAAGCATCGGCAGGACGCAAGGCGAGACGCCGGTGATCAACCCGCCCAACAATCCGATCAGGGCCAGGGTGATCATCGCGGGTATCTCCATCCAACAGCAGAGGAACGGTCACCCTCCATTCGCGACGAGCGAGCCCTCAGATGGGTACGGGGGCCGATGCGTCGCGGCGAAGACCCCACGGGCTCCTCATGTGTCTGATCACCCCTGGGCGTAGCGTGACGTTTGTGGCCGCGGAGCAGGAGCTGGACGGATTCATCGCCAAGTTCGACGAGGCGATGCGAGTCCGGATCAGAAGCTGCCGACAATGGATGCGGGCCCGACTGCCGGATGCCGTCGAACTGGTCTACGACAACTACAACTTCCTGGTAATCGGGTTCGGCCCCACCCCTCGCCCATCGGAGGCGATCTTCTCGCTCGCCGCCCACAAGCGCGGCATCCTCCTCTGCTTCCTCCAACGGGCGCCCGAACTGAATGATCCGGCGAACCTGCTCCGCGGCACCGGCAAGGTCGTCCGCAACGTCGCACTCACCGACGCCGACGAGCTGAATCGCGACGAGGTCGGCCTTTTGATCGACCAAGCATTGACGCTGGCCAAGATCCCAATGTCCGCCGCGGAAGGGCCCACACTCGTCATTCGGTCGATCTCAGCCAAACAACGCCCCCGACGCTGATCCCCCGGCAGCGCTATGGTCGGAGGGTGATGGTGCGGACTTCTCCGAAGGTCCTTGTGATCGGTCTCGATCCCTACCGAGTTCCCGGACCGTGGGACCCAGCCCCCATCGCGTCCGCCATCCAGGAGTCGACCAAGCAGTTCGCAGACCGAGGTATCGACGTCCAGAACTGCCTGCTCGGACTCGACGGCTCAGACGACATCGAGGCTGTCGTCACGACGGCCCTCCAGGCCGACAGCTGGCAATGCGTCCTCATCGGCGGAGGAATCCGCAAAGAGGATGATCAGCTCGAGATCTTCGAACAGATCATCAACCTGGTCCACCAACATGCACCCGACGCAGCGATCGCATTCAATCGAACGCCGGCCGACATCGTCGATGCAGCCATCCGCCGACTCCCGTAATCACAGCAACTGCCCGATCTGCGTCGTACGGATCGCCGCGGTCAACGACGGCTCATGTGCTTCTTCGTCGTACTGTGACCCTGCCATCGCGGCAGGGTCAGCAACGCGTCAAGTGCCGGATCCCCCTCCGCGCTGCACAGGTGCCGTAACCGTCCGTCATGACGAATGCGGATCCGCGGGCCACGCGCCCCGTCGGCGCGCCAGACGTACGCCCGCGCTCCGCCCTGGGCGGAGAGCCTGGAGATCGGGGCCTCGGTAGCCATCGCCGGACCGCCAGGAGCGCATGCTTTCTCGTACACCCATGCCCACTACATCCTCGCCGCAGACCCCACCGCCCTCCCGGCGATCGCCCGCTGGCTCGACGAGGCTCCTGGTGTTCGAGCAAACGGAGTGACTGCAGATGTGGTCGTCGAGATCGACCACGCCGACGAGGCCGACTACCCACTGACTGCCCACGACAGGGTCAAGATCCGCTGGGTCCCTCGAGGTTCCCTCGCCGCCGAGGTGATGTCTGTCCCGATCCGGTCCGACGACACCTTCCTCTTCGCCGCCGGCGAGGCCGACAGCATCCGCCCTCTCCGGGCCTGGTCCCGCAACCGCCTCCCCGCCAGCATCTGCGGCTACTGGAAACACGGCACCGCAGACGCCGACGAAGCCTGACCTGCAGGTTGTCCCTCGTCGGCCGGCAGGCGACCGCAACGGAGCTGGGACTAGGCGTGGGTCAGGGCGCAGTCGCCGCAGAGGGGGCCGTTGTGGTCGGGGGCGGCTCGGTAGATGAGGCAGCAGCTGCGGCGGCGGAAGCGGCCGGTGTCCGGGAAGGTTGTATGAGTGTCGCGAAGGGGTGGCGTGGACAGGAGTAGGGAAGCGAGGTGGGCGGCTCGTTCCGCCAGGTGAGGTGCGGCGTTGGCGAGAGCGGTGGCTGCACCGTTGATGGCGGAGGCTGTGTTGCCCCGGAGGATGTGCGCTGAGACAGCGAAGGGCTCGGTGGCCTTGGCCAGGGCGGGGATGGGGCCTCGGAAGAGGTCGGCGCTCAAGCGGTCGGCCAACTGCTGCGGGGCGGCGGCTTGGAGGCTGTACGGCGAGTCGGGCAAGGAGAGCGGGAACGCTCCGCCGAGGACTGGTTGCCAGCGGACCTGTTCGAGGGTGACCGACGGGATGCCGGCGTCGAGGGTGGCGAGGGCCAGGGCCGGCGAAATGAGCCGAGCCACCAGTCCGAGGTGCGTGATCGATGCGGCTACCCGTACCTCGATGTCCTCAGGCGACTGGTCGCCGGCTGCGGCGAGGTAGGCCTGGGTCTGGGTTACTCGGTCCTGCAGGACCGATGGGTCGTCGACCAGCTCGGACATGCTGTGCCAGGGCAGCTCTGGCGCCGGGTCCGTCGCGTGCTCTTCGAAGGCGAAGAACGGGCCGAGGGCCGCGACCCGTTCCAGGACCGCGACCTTCGAGGTCAGTTCGGTCATGCCTCGCGAACCGGCTCCGCCTCAACCTTCGCGCGCTTGGGCTGGAGCAGGCGCTCGGCCATCGGGCCGAAGAGCAGGCCGATCAAGCCCCAGAGGATGACCTGTGCGCCAACGGAGTACAGCCGGAACGCATACAGCCTGTCCGCGTCGAAGCCCGGGTAGACGATCTTCCCGGTGGAGTCGGTCAGGGGCAGAGGCGTTTCGGTCGCGTGCCGGCCGTACTCCTGAACGTTGTAGGCCAGGTGGCCCAAGGACGGCATGAGGGCCATCACAATGCCGACGACCACCGCATAGGCGGCCAAGGAGATCAGCGTCGCGTTCCAATTGCCGAAGCGTGCTTTCAGGTGCTTGCCGAGGACGACCGCCAGGACCAGGAAGATGGTCGACGACGCCACCAGCACGAGGTACAGGTTGCCGCGGTCGCCAATGGTCTCCTCGTGCCCGATCGACGGCGGATTGGCCGGGTACTTGATGAACGGCACGAAGTACACGCCCAGGAACTCGCCGGCCGCGACCAGCATCGCGAGCGGCTTCGGGCGCAGGTTGCCGACGCGTCCCAGGCAGATCGTGTACGCGACCGCGAACAGCGCGCCCATCGCGACGCCGAACAGGATCATGCCCGCGCCGATGCCGACGTTGGCCTGGATAGTGCGGCTGAAGATGTCCGGCCCGGCTGGTTCGACCGCTATGCCCGCGGCCTTGTCCAAGGCCTCCTGTGCGGCGTCGCGGCCACTCTCGTAGTCGATGGCAGCTTGGATCTGCGGCTCGGCGAAGATCCGCGCGAACACGAACGCGATCAGTCCACCCACCGCGCCGGCGATGACGCCGCGCAGGATCAGTTTCTTTTCCATGTCCAGTTTTCCTTGGCTTGCGAAAGGTCAGCAGGGATCAGTGACAGGGGAAGCCGAGGAAGTGACGAGAGTCGTGGACGAACTCGTGGATGTGCATGTCCTTGCCGAAGATCGAGTACGCGCCCTGATCGACACCGATGAAGTAGTACAGCAGCAGAGCGACGATTGCGGTGCAGACCAGCCACACCACGGCCTTCGAGATCGGCAGAACGACCGGAGTCGGTACGGCGGTATGACCAGACAGACTGCTCACGAGCGGAGCCTCCTTCTAGGGGATCGTGCGTCCCTCAACCAGTGGAGCGTCGTGATGGCGAAGTATCTGACTTACCGGCCTCAAGCGACCGGCTCACAGTGGCGCGACCGTGCCGAACTCTCATCGGCTTCCTCACGCCATCACTTCTTCGGAGAGTACGTACGCCACCGATACACGTCAATCGGAGACCAATACATTTCGCGGGCCGTCCTCGCGCCAAAACGCGAACCATGCTGCCTGCGCTGTCAACTATTCTGGCGGCATGGGCGACACCTCATCCGAGCGCAAGAAGACGGCTTGGAAGACTGTGCTTGCTGTCGCGGTGCCCATCCTGATCGGGCTGGTTCTGGTCTGGGCGGGAGCCGAGGACTATCGCTTTCCGTGGGCCAGGCAGGCACCACCGGTCACCACCAAGCCAACTGTCGGATCGTCGCCACCGGCTCAGCCGACCACACGACCGACTGTGAGGCCCACGAGCAGTCCGCCGAAGACCAGCGCGCCTCCGCCGACTCGGCCGAAGGTTCCGCCGGCGCTGCTGTCCGACCTACCTCAGGTGGACAACTCCGACGGTGTCAACTCCTCGATCGACCTGCGCTTCGAGGGTCTGACAGTCAACGGTGACGATTTTGCGAACAGTCTGACCTATCGATGCAGCTTGTATTGCAACGGGAGTTCGCCGCAGACGTGGGAAGTGAGCCTCGGGAAGAAATACCGCCAGTTCACGGCGCTCGCCGCAGTGGCCGACACGGCCGGCGGCGAGAAGACCACGACGAAGTTCGAGGTCGACGTGGACGGCGAAGCGCATTCCTACACGGCGCGCGTGGGCAAGCCCGCGCCGATCAAGCTCGACGTACGCGGCGCGCTCCGGCTGAGGATCCGCATCTTCGCACCGGCCGACCTGCGATCCCCTATCCGGGCCGGCGCCGACTCGACTCAGGGCAAGGGCAGTCAGATGCCGAACGCTGGGCTGACGACACCACAACTTCTCGGCTGAGGACTGCCGGTTCTGCTGCCGCGGTTTCCCGGCGGGCCGGTCTGCAGGTACGCTGCTGTCGCTTCCCGGGCAGCTTTCCGGTGAAGCGCGTTACGACCTGACGTGTGGGGGAAGCCGGTCGAAGTCCGGCGCTGACCCGCAACCGTAGGTGGAGGGTGACCTTCACGAGCCGGAATGCCTGCCGACGGGTCCGACTCCTTACCCGTCGTGGTCTACGGGCGGAGTCCGGGGCGGCATCCGTCGTTCCTGATCGGTCGTTGTGGCCGATGGGGGCACGGGACCGGACCGGGCGACCGCAGCGCAGACCGCCCAGTCGAAGTCAGGTTCGATGCGCACCTCCGCCCGCCGTTGGATCACTGCGGTTCTTGCCGCCGCCCTCACACTGGCACCAGTTCTGTCTGCTCACGCGTCCCCGGCCAGGGCAGCGGCCACCCCGGAGGCGAGCGCGGCGGCGACCTGGATGGCCGGTCAGCTCGTTGACGGCGCGATCCCCGGGTTCGCCAACCCGGACTGGGGCCTGACGATTGACACCGAGTGGGCGTTGATCGCGACCGAAGCCGATCCCGCGGTGATCCGCTCGGTGGTGAAGGCCGTCTCCGAGCACGTACCCGACTACGCCGGCCCGGGCTGGTACCCGGATCCCGACGCCCGGATCGCCGGCGCAACGGCGAAGATCCTGCTGGCGGCGGTGACCGCCGGCCAGGACTACCGCGATTTCGGCGGCCGGAACATGCGCCAGGAGACCCTCAACCTCATCGCCGGTCCGGACGCGGGGGTCGAGGACGGCCGACTCCGCGACTTCGGCACCGGTAACGACGACACGAACATCTTCAGCCAGTCCCTCGCGGTGATGGGCCTGGCCCGGGCGGGCGGCGTACCCGAGAACGCCGTCAACTTCCTCATCCGGCAGCAGTGCTCGGACGGCTACTTCCGGATGTTCTACAACGACAGGCTGACCTGTGACGAGGCCAAGGGCGCACCCGACGGCGACGGTACGGCGATGGCCGTGCAGGCACTGATGACCGCGCAGAACTACGGCATCGGTGGAGTCGACGACGAGATCCTCAAGGGCCTCACCTACCTGACCTCGGTACAGAAGCCGGACGGGTCGTTCGGCGGTGGCGTGACCACCGAAGGTGCGAACGCCAACAGCACCGGCCTGATCGCGCAGACCCTGGCCGGAGGCGGTCGTACGGCGGCAGCCGACAAGGCGAAGGAGTGGGTCAGCGGCCTGCAGCTCACCGCGGGCAACGCCGGTGCCGCCGCGGCGCACGTCGGCGCGATCGCCTACAACCCGGACTCGCTCGTCGATGCGCAGACGAACGGGATCGATCTCGGCATCGACCAGTGGCGCCGGGCGACGCCGCAAGCGGTCTTCGCGCTCGCGCCGGTTCCGTTCGCCGACCTGTCCTGGACGGACCCCAACCCGCCCACCGAGGACCCGACGCCGACCGTGACCGTCACGGCGACAGTCACGGCCACTTCGACGGTCACGACCACGGGGCGTCCGACCTCGACGCCGACGGTTACCAAAACCCTGCCAGGGAAGGCTCCTACGACCATCGTTGGTCCGACCGGCGTACGGACGAGCATGCAGGTCCCGCCGCCACTCCCCCGGGCGACGACGACGCGGACGCGAACCGTCGTTGTGGTGCCGACTGTCCCGGCTCTGCCCCGGCCGACCACCGCGATCACAGCAACTCCGTCACCCACAACGGCAACCACCCAGCCGTCGACGCCGGCAGTGGTCGGCGCGGACTCCGACGACACGGCCGCTTACCTGCAGAAGCGGCTGACCGGTGGCAACCATCTCGAGGTCGACCGCGACGGCGAGAAGTACGTCGACTACGACGCGACCGTGGACCTCGGCCTCGCGCTGCGCCAGGCAGGCAAGCTCCCCGGCACCGTCGGCGCGATCGCCTCGCTGATGTCCCAGCCCGACGCCGTCGCGGCCTATGCGCACGGTGTCCCCTACGAGCAGCCGAACGCCCGGTACGCCGGTCCGCTGGCCAAACTCACCCTGCTCCTCACGCTCTCCACGAAGGATGCCGTCGGCAATGACCTGGCCGGGGAGCTGGCGCAGCGGACGCAGCCGGACGGGCGGATCACCGACGAGAGCAAGTCCGGTGACCAGTCGAATATCAGCAGCCAGGCGTACGGCGTCCTCGCGCTGGTGGCCTCGGGTCGCGCCGAGGAGGCCAAGCGGGCGGTCGACGCGCTGCTGCGGCAGCAGTGTGGCGACGGGTCGTTCCCGGCGCAGTTCGGTCCGGCCGAGCAGCGGTGCCAGACAGGCGACATCGCGAGTACGGCGATCGCCGTACAGGCACTCAACGCGGTCCGGCCCGGCTCTGAGCCGACCGCTCCGACCACGACGGTTCGCAAGGCGGTCAAGGCGTTGACGGATCGCCAGGATGCCGATGGTGCGTGGAAGTCCGGATGGCAGCAGGACGGGCAGCCGAGCATCCCGGCGACGTCGGCCGCGATGGTGGCGCTGCGTTCGGTAGGCATGGAGACCGGGGATGCGAACACCCGGTTGAAGTCGTCGATCGTCGCCGACGGTGGACTGCCGATCCGGCCCGGCGGGGCTAGCGACCAGGCCGCCAGCACGGCTGCGTTGCCGGCGATGGCGGGAACTTCGTTGCTCACGATCGACACCGACGTGCTGGCTCGCGGTGTGACGGCGCCGTTCCCCGAGGAGAAGGCACCTGACACCACCAACCAGGCGGCTGTCAGCGATTCGGACCTCGGTCCGTGGCCGCTGTGGGCCGGCTTCGCGATATTGCTCGTCATCGGTGGCGCGGCTCTCGGCTGGCTGATGACCCGCCGATCCTCCGCCCGGCGGGCGGCCGGTCGATGAGGCGCGTCCTTGCGGTTCTCGCCGGGCTGGTGCTTGTCGCCGCGCCGCTGAGCGCGTCGGCGGTCGATCCGTCGCACGGGAGTCCCGGGTTCTGCCCGACGGACGAGGGCGTGACCGTGGTGATCGACTTCCAGGCGCTCGGCGGTACGACGGTCGTCCGGTGCGCACCGGGTCCGGTCGGCCCCGGATTCACGGGGCACTCCGCGTTGGTTGACGCAGGCATCCAACTGCAGGGCACGCGGCGTTGGGGCGAGGCGTTCATCTGCCGACTCGAGGGGCGACCGGGACCGAACGAGATCGTGCCGATCGCCGGGCATCCGAAGTACAAGGAGCCCTGCATCGACACCCCGCCCGCCTCGGGCTACTGGTCGTACTGGTGGGCGACGAGCGGCGGCCAGTGGCAGTACAGCCAGTGGGGTGTGAAGAACCGCAACGCGATCCGCGGCGGCTTCGAGGGCTGGTCGTTCTCGCTCAACGCGACCGCGGAGACCAACCCGAAGCCACGCATCACGCCGCGACGCCCCGGCAGCGCGCCGCAGCCGACGACCAACCTGCCGACGCAGAAACCGACGGGCAACAACCCCAACGAGAAGCAGAACCCGGCGCCGACCGGCCAACCGAAGACCTCGCAGAACAACCCGAACGAGCCAGGCGGCAACACGACCACCACGATCGGCGGCTCACAGGTCGGGCAGGATCCGGGTGACACCACCACCGAGCCGAGCAACCCGCAGAGTGGTCAGCCGAGCACCGGGCAGACGACCGCGCTCCCACCCGGGCTGCCACGGCAGAGCGCTGAGCCGGCCGGGGATCCGCGTGCGTCAGGTGAGCCGAGCAGCGATGTTCCCTGGACCGGTGGTGAACCAGTTGCCGACGGCACTCATAGTCGCGATGCCCCACCGGGCGTGCCGGTCTCGACGGTGCTGACCGGTTTCGTGATCATCCTCTTGATCGGGGCCGCGGTGATCACCGCGCAGTACCGCCGCAGCCGCCGCTCGTGACGGCGTACTGGCTGCCGCGGAACCTGCACCCCGCGGCCTGGTGGCTCTGGGCGCTCGGCCTCGCCACCGCCGCGAGCCGCACCACGAACCCGATGTTGCTCGCCCTCATCCTCGCCGTCGTGGTCTACGTCGTGATCAACCGTCGCTCCGACGCACCCTGGGCACTGGCGTTCCGGCTCTACCTCCTGCTCGGCGCCTTCATCATCGTCATGCGACTCGTCTACCGGATCATCTTCGGCGGCGGCGAAGGCGACACCATTCTGTTCACCCTGCCCGAGATTCCCTTGCCTGCCTGGGCTGCCGGGATCCAGCTGTTCGGCCAGGTGACGGTCGAGTCGCTGCTCGGCGGCGCGTACGACGGTCTCCGGCTCGCGACCATGCTGATCTGCGTCGGCGCGGCCAACGCGCTCGCCAACCCCAAGCGGCTACTCAAGTCCGTGCCCTCCGCGCTGTACGAAGCTGGTTCGGCGGTCGTCGTTGCAATCTCCGTCTTTCCGCAGCTCGCGGAGAGCGTGGTCCGGGTCGGCCGGGCGCGGTCGTTGCGGGGCAGCACCGAGAAGGGCATCCGTGCCTTCCGGGCGATCGCGATTCCCGTTCTCGAGGATGCGTTGGACCGGTCGCTGCGGTTGGCGGCCGCGATGGACAGTCGGGGCTACGGCCGCGCCGGGACTCTGACTGGTCGGGCGAGAGCATTCACCGGTGCTTTGCTCGTCGCCGGGCTGGTCGGGATCTGCGTCGGGGTGTACGGCGTACTCGACGGGACGACCCCGCGCTACCTCGCCGGGCCGATGCTCGCGGCCGGGGTTGCGGTCGCGGCGGCCGGGATGATCTCCGCAGGACGACGGGTGCAGCGGTCGACGTACCGGCCCGATCTCTGGCGGCTCGCGGAGCTCATCGCCGCCGCCTGTGGGATCGCAGCCGCGGTCGCACTGTACCGGAGCAGCTCGGTCGATCCGACGAACCTCAATCCATCGCTCCGTCCGCTGACCTGGCCGCAGGTCGACCTGATCCCGGCGGTCGGCGTACTGCTCGCAGTACTGCCTGCGTGGTTGGTGCCACCGCCGGCGAACGATCTCGAGGAGGCCGAGCGGTGATCCGCTTCGACCAGGTCAGCATCACCTACCCTGGCGCGGACGATCCCGTGCTCGACGACCTCACCATGACAATCGCTGAGGGCGAGCTCTGCCTGCTCACCGGCCGCACCGGCACCGGCAAGTCCACACTGCTCGGTGCGGTCAACGGCCTGGTGCCGCACTTCACCGGCGGACACCTCGATGGCGAGGTCACCGTCGACGGGATCGCGACCAGCACCCGGCCGCCGCGCGAGTTCGCCCATCTGGTCGGCGTGGTCGGTCAGGATCCGCTCTCCGGATTCGTCACCGACACCGTCGAGGAAGAACTTGCCTACGGCATGGAACAGCTCGCCGTCCCGGCCGCCACCATGCGCAAACGCGTCGAAGAGACCCTTGACCTGCTCGGCATCGCCGAACTCCGTCGCCGCCCGCTCAGAGCACTCTCCGGTGGTCAGCAGCAACGCGTCGCGATCGGCTCGGTCCTGACCAGCCACCCTCGAGTGTTGGTCCTCGACGAGCCCACTTCCGCGCTCGACCCGACCGCCGCCGAGGACGTGCTCGCCGCGATCACCCGCCTGGTCCACGACCTCGGTGTCACCGTCCTGATGGCCGAGCACCGGATGGAACGCGTCGTCCAGTACGCCGACCGCCTGATCTACCTCCCCGGTGACGGCACCGCCCAGCTCGGCGACCCGGCCGACATCCTGCGTACGACGTCCATCGCACCACCGATCGTCGAACTCGGCCGGCTCGCTGGGTGGTCTCCCCTGCCGCTCTCCGTCCGCGACGCACGACGACTCGCCGGTTCGCTGCGTGAGCAACTCGCAGGGAGCTCTCCTTCGTACCGCTCAACGCCTGGTAGCGAGACCCTCAGCGCGCGGAAGGTCGTCGTACGGTACGGCGATCTGGTCGCCGTACGCGGAGTCGATCTCGCGCTGCACCGCGGTGAGATCACGGCGCTGATGGGACGGAACGGATCCGGCAAGTCGTCGCTGCTGTGGGCGTTGCACGGAGCCGGCCCACGACACGGCGGCACCGTCGAAGTAGACGGACAAGACCCGAAGCGCCTCAAGCGGAAGGAGTCGCGGAAGCTCGTTGGGCTCGTCCCCCAGACACCCAGCGATCTGCTCTACCTGGAGTCGGTGGCCGACGAATGCGCAGGCGCCGACAAGGAGTCCGGCGCGGAACCGGGAACGTGCCGCGCGTTGCTCGACCGGATCGTCCCGGGGCTGCCCGACGACCGGCATCCACGCGATCTGTCCGAGGGACAGCGGCTGTCGTTGGCGCTGGCGATCCAGCTCACGGCCGCGCCGGATGTCGTACTCCTCGACGAACCGACCCGCGGCCTCGACTACTCCGCCAAGAGCCGGTTGCGCGAGGTGATCCGCGACCTCGCCGACGACGGCAAGACCGTGGTCGTCGCCACCCACGACGTCGAGTTCGTCGCCCGGACCGCGGACCGGGTCGTGGTGATGGCCGAAGGCGAGATTGTGGCTGACGGGCCTACCGCTGAGGTGGTCGCAGCTTCCCCGGCATTCGCACCGCAGGTCGCGAAGATTCTCGCTCCAGCCGAGTGGCTGACGGTTGACGACGTACGCGAAGCCCTGGAGGTCTCGGTATGAACGACACCGGCGCAATCAGGGTCGGGAAGCGGTCCGCCGTCGTACTGATCCTCGCGACGATCGCCGGGCTGATGATGTTCGTCTGGCCGCTGCTCACCAAGGTCGACCCGTCGCCCACGCAGCACGGTTCAGATGCACCGTTCATCTTCATCGTGATCCTGCCGGTCCTGGTGATGATCGTGATCGCCGAACTGTCCGAAGGCGGGATGGACTCCAAGGCCCTGGCGATCCTCGGCGTCCTGTCCGCGGTGAACGCCGCCCTCCGGCCGACCCTGGGTGCCGGCACGGCCGGGATCGAGTCGGTCTTCTTCCTGCTCGTCCTCGCCGGTCGGGTCTTCGGACCGGGCTTCGGATTCCTGCTCGGCTGTACGTCGCTCTTCGCATCGGCACTGCTCACCGCAGGAGTCGGCCCGTGGTTGCCGTTCCAGATGATCTGCTCGGCCTGGATCGGGCTCGGCGCCGGACTGCTGCCCCGACGCGTCCGCGGCACAGCCGAAATTGCGATGCTCGTTGCCTACGGCATCTTCGTCGCCTATGCCTTCGGGTTCTTGATGAACCTCTGGTTCTGGCCGTTCATCACCCACGCCGAGGTCCCGTACTACAACGGCGGCATCTCCTACATCCCCGGCGCCCCGGTCTCGGAGAACCTCCATCGCTTCACGATCTTCACCCTGCTCACGTCGACCGGCGGCTGGGACACCGGCCGCGCCATCACCAACACCGTCGCGATCCTGATCCTCGGACCAGCAGTCCTCGCAACATTACGGCGTACCGCACATCGCGCGTCCTTCGGCGTCAAGGGAACCTTCCGCCGGCGGCGTGCACCGGCCCACGAGAAGCCGGTGCACTGAACACCTACGGACGGACCGGCGCAACCCGCGGCGGCGGGTTCGTGTCCGGACCTGCGTTCTGCGAGAACGACCAGCCCTCGAAGCTCCCGAGCGGAGGCTTCCGGCCCGTCGCCCCGAACTGGCTGTACGTCCACGACCCACCGTTCGGCGAATGCCAGTACGACCAGTACGCACTGGCCGGAGGCGTGTTCACACACGGCTCCGTCGCCGGCGTCGGCTGCCCGTTGATCCGGCAGATGAACGCCTTACCCCATCGATCAGTGCCGGTGACAACAAACCCGGCATTCTCCAACGCGGCCAGCCCCGTCGCCTGATCCCCCGGCGCACACCGGATCTCAGTCGCGAACCCCAGCCCCTGGTAATCCACCACCACAGTCACACCATTGGCGTCCGGGCAATATCCCACACTCCCCAACCGCTGCACCACAGCCGGCGCCGCACTGGGCGAAGGCGCCGAGACCGCAACCCCGGGCACCGCGAACGCCGTCGAAACCACCGCCAGCACACTCGCCAGCAGCCTCACTCGCTTCATGCAATTCCCCTTGTTTTGTTGGGCGGAGAGCTCAACCTACCTTGTTGCCTGAATCAGCGCAGTGAGCAGTTTCATGGCTTCGAGACCTTGATCAGATCGTCGAGCTCTTGGGCGCCAGGACAAGCCGACCGGTCATCCACCCACCGCACGGCCCTCGGGCAGGTCAGTCACTGATTCGCCTTCAGACCAGGAGGCTGCGATCGAGGGGTGCGGACGAGTCGGCACCGAAGTCGATTCCCGACGGGTCAGCGCCGGAGCGGACGATCAGGTCACCGATCGCGGCGATCATCGCTCCGTTGTCGGTGCAGAGCCTAGGCGCGGGAATGCGTAAGGTGATGCCGGCACTCAGACTGCGGGCACTGGCGACCTCGCGCAGTCGTGCGTTGGCGGCGACCCCGCCGACGATCAGCAGCGTGTCGATCCCGTGGTCCACGCACGCGGCAACTGCCTTGCCGACCAGCACATCGACCGCGGCGTCCTGGAAGGACGCGGCGATGTCCGCCGTCCGCACCGGCTCGCCAGAGCGTCGGGCGAGCTGCACGTGCCTGGCGACCGCGGACTTCAGGCCGGAGAACGAGAACGCGTACCGCTGATGCTCGGCCCACTGTGTCAGCAGGGGCCTCGGCAGCTGGACTGCGCCCGGGTCACCGGACTCAGCCGCTCGCTGGATCGACGGACCACCTGGGTAGGGCAGCTCGAGCACCCGGGCCACCTTGTCGAACGCCTCGCCCGCCGCATCGTCCAGCGTGTCCCCCAGATGAACGATCGGATCGGTCGCCAGGTCGCCGAGCATCAGCAACGACGAATGCCCACCCGACACGACCAGCGCGATCGAGCGCTCAGGCAACGGCCCGTGCTGCAAGGTGTCCGCGGCAACATGACCGGCCACGTGATGTACGGCGTACAGCGGTTTGCCGAGCGCCACCGACCAGGCCTTGGCGGCTGAGACCCCGACATGCAACGAACTCGCGAGACCGGGTCCGGAGGTGACAGCGATCGCGTCAACCTGTTCGAGGCTGACCTCCGCGTCAGCCAACGCTTGCCGCAGGCAACCGCTAAGGGACTCCAAGTGCGCCCGGGCCGCGACCTCGGGTACGACGCCGCCGTACAGGACGTGCTCGTCCATGCTCGACGCCAGCGCCTGCCCGAGCAACAGGCCGTCCCTGACCACACCCACCCCGGTCTCGTCGCAGGACGTCTCCAGGCCCAGAGTGATGGTCATGTCGCTCCCCGCCCCTCGTCACGCTGAGTACTATATGCGACTGCATCGCATCTACCCCACTGGCAGCGACTCAGCAGATCGCTGGAAACATTTGTTGCGAATGGATCGCAGGTAGGTCTAACCTCGCGATGCAGGCTCTGCCGAGGTGAGGCATGGAAGGGGCAACAGCATGCATATCCCGGACGGCTACCTGAGCCCGTCGACGTGCGCGGTCGGATACGCGGTCGCGATCCCGTTCTGGAGCCTGGCGGCCCGCAAGGTCAGCAAGGTCGTGCGGACCCGGAACGTGCCGATGCTGGCGGTGTTCTCGGCGCTCTGCTTCCTGATCATGATGTTCAACGTCCCGATTCCGGACGGCACCACGGCCCATGCGGTCGGTGGGGTGGTGGTGGCGATCTGCCTCGGCCCCTGGGCTGCGGTGATCGCCGTGTCCGTGGCGCTCCTGTTCCAGGCGCTGCTGTTCGGCGACGGCGGAGTGCTGTCCTACGGGGTGAACGTCGTCAACATGGCGATCATCCTCCCGTTCGTCGGTCTCGGGGTCTACCGCCTGATTGCCGGGCGCACGCCGCTGACCGGTCGCCGGCGGGTGCTGGCGGCCGCGGTCGGTGGGTACGTCGGCATCAATTTCGCCGCACTCGCGGCGGCGATCGAGTTCGGCATCCAGCCCGACCTGTTCACGTCGTCATCAGGGGTGCCGCTGTACTCGCCGTACCACCTCAGCCAGACCATTCCAGCGATGGCACTCCCCCACCTGACGATCGCCGGGCTGTGCGAGGCAGTGCTTTCGGCCGGCGTCATCGCCTATCTCCAGCGGGCAGACGTACGGCGTCTCGTCCCGAATCATCCCGGCATCCCGGTGCATGAGGGCGATGTCGAGGTCGCCCCCGGCCGGCTGAGCCCGGCGCGGGTCGCCATCGGGTTCATGACGGTCGCGGTTCTCCTCACGCCCTTGGGTCTCCTGGCGCCGGGAGGCGCATTCGGGGAGGACGCTCCAGCGGACCTCGATCTCGGGCCCCTGGGCTTGCACACTGTCCCCGCGGGGCTGGAGAAGTACAACGGCTTCTGGAGCCACGCGGTGCTCGGCGGCTACGGGTTCAGCAATGGGGATCACGCCAACCTCGCCTACATCTTGTCGGCCGTGGTGGGGATCATCGTGGTCGGGGCTGCGATCTTCCTGATCGCGAGCATCGTGCGGTTGGTCCTGAGCCGGCGGCAGGGCGTCGGTCAGGAGACCGACGAAGACATCGCTCATGCCTGACGCAGCCATCACCTCTCGGCCCGAGTGGCTGATGAGCGGCAACGTCGCTCTGTGCCCTTGTGGTTGCATCGGCAAGCGCAGCAAGGGCTCGTTCCTCGAGAAGACGCTGCGAGGTGCCTCCGACCCGCTCCGGCAGACGATGTTCAGCGAAGACGTGGCGCGGCAACCGGGCATCCTCCAGCAGGCGGACCCACGGGCGAAGCTGATCGGCATGATCGTGCTGCTGGTCGCTGCCGGTCTCGTCCACAACTCGCTCAGCCTCGCCGTCATGTACGTCGCCACGCTCGGACTCGCTGCCGGCTCCCGGCTGTCGCTCGGCTTCCTGATCAAACGGGTCTGGCTGTTCGTACCGATCTTCACGGCCATCGTGGTTCTCCCGGCCACACTGTCGATCGTCACCAAGGGCGACATCGTGCTGCAACTGTGGACGTGGCACGGGGAGCCGCAAGGATTCACCCGGCAGGGCTTGCTCACGGCGCTCCTTGTGGTCAGCCGGGTGGCCGTGTCGATCTCACTGGTCGTCCTGCTCACGATCACCACCCCGTGGACGAAGTTGCTCGCCGCGCTCCGGTCGGTCGGCGTACCGAGGTTCTTCGTGCTGATCATCGGGATGGCCTACCGCTACATCTTCCTGCTCCTGGAAACGGTGACGGAGATGTACGAGTCCCGTACGTCGCGCACCGTCGGCGCGGTCCGGCACGACAAGGCCGCGCGAAGCTTCGTCGGCGCCTCGGCCGGTGCCCTGCTGGGGAAGGCGAACCACCTGTCCGAGGAGGTGCACCAAGCCATGGTCGCGCGAGGCTACCGCGGCAACGCGCGAGTCATCGACGAGCAGCGGCTCAGGCGCACCGATCTTGTCTTCATCTCGGTGGCGATCCTCAGCGCGGCCGCGATCGTTGTAGGGGATCGGTTCCTTGGCCGCTGAGCATCAGCACCACACCGGCAGCATCGGTGACCAGGCTCCACTCCCCTCGGATGCGCCGGATGACGCCATCTTCGTCTGCCGCGAACTGCGGTACTCCTACCTCGACCGGTTCCCGGCCCTCGACGATGTGTCGATCGACATCCGGGCCGGCGAGATGGTCGCGCTGCTGGGCGCGAACGGGTGCGGGAAGTCCACGCTGCTGAAGATCCTCGACGGGCTCGTTCATCCCGATTCCGGCACGTTCCACGCGTTCGGGCACCTGGTCACCGAGGACAACCTGGAGGACGAGCAGTTCTCGATGGGCTTCCGGTCCCGGGTCGGGTTCGTCTTCCAGAACTCCGATGCCCAGGTCTTCTCCCCCACCGTCCGTGAAGAGGTCGGCTTCGGCTGCCTCCAACTGGGCCTGTCGGTGGCGGAGACGAAGGAGCGGGTCGCCGACGTACTCGCCATGCTCGCCATCACCGACCTCGCCGACCGGGCGCCGTTCCAGCTCTCCGGCGGGCAGAAGAAGAAGGTGGCGATCGCGTCGGTCCTGGTGATGAACCCGGACGTCCTGCTGTTCGACGAGCCGACCGCCGCGCTCGATCCACGCTCGCAGACCTGGCTGGCAGAGCTCATCGCCGACCTGAACCAGGCCGGCAAGACCATCGTGTACGCCACCCACGACCTCGCCGTACTCCAGCAGATCGCCACCCGATGCGTGGTCTTCTCCGAGGACCACCGGCTGGTCCGGTCCGGCCCGCCGGCCGAGGTGCTCGCCGACACCGAGCTCCTCCAAGCTGTCAACCTCGTGCACGAACACGTCCACACCCACGACGAGGGAGTCCCGGTCGTCGTCCACTCCCACCCGCATCCCATCCACGGCGATCACCATCGCTGACATCGAGCAGTCCGCCGATCGGTCGGCCGCCGTACTCACCGCGAACACCATCACGGCCCGGCTGCGGCCGCAGCGCCGCTGCGCCGACTGCCGCGCGGCCTGAGCTGCTCCTGCCCGCTGTCCAGTGGGTCCGTTGGTTGACGCGGCAGTTGCGCGCGGACCGTGCAGCATCGTAAGTTGCGGGCGATTAATGCGATCAAGTCGCATCTGAGGCTGTGGAGGACCCCGTGGTCGGTGGGCTGAGGAAGTCGTGTGCCGTGGTGACGGCGATGGTGCTCGGAGTGGTGCTGGCCGCGTGCGCAGCGGGAGTCGACGAAAATGCCTCGGGCAAGAGCGGTGCAGCGCCGAAGGAGTTGCGGCTGGCGATCGGCGGTGAGTCGGAG
Organism: Kribbella sp. NBC_00709; assembly: GCF_036226565.1. Taxonomy (GTDB): domain Bacteria; phylum Actinomycetota; class Actinomycetes; order Propionibacteriales; family Kribbellaceae; genus Kribbella. Next base: position 5,285,818 of record NZ_CP108996.1, on the reverse strand, counting down.
GACGGGTACGACCCCACGCTCGGCTGGGGCCGGTACGGGTCGCCGTTGTTCCAGTCGACGCTGCTCGCCAGGGACGCGGACCTGAACATCGTCAACGATCTCGCGACCAAGCACTCGGTCAGCGCCGACGGCCTGGTGTGGACCGTCGACATCCGGACCGACGCCAAGTTCAGCGACGGGAAGCCGGTCACGACCGACGACGTCGCGTACACCTTCACGACCGCCGGCAGGAGCGGTGGGCTCACCGACGTGACCGCCCTCGCGAAGGCAGTTGCGGTCGACAACGACACCGTCGAGCTGCACCTGAAGCGTCCGCAGAGTACGTTCGTCAACCGGCTGGTGTCGCTGGGCATCGTGCCGAAGCATGCCCACGGCAAGGACTACGCCCGAAAGCCGATCGGATCGGGACCGTTCACGTTCGTCCAGTGGGACGAGGGCCAGCAACTGATCGTACAGCGCAACGAGAACTACTACGGCACCGAGCCGGTCTTCGAACGAGTCGTGTTCACGTTCACCAGTGAGGACGCATCACTCGCCGCCGCGAAGGCGGGCCAGGCGTCGATGGCCGCCGTGCCCTCCAGCCTGGCGAAGACCACGGTGTCGGGGATGAAGGTCGTGCCGGTGAAATCGGTGGACAACCGCGGGGTGATGTTCCCGTATGTCGCCGACACCGGCAAGAAGACCGCGGAGGGACTGCCGATCGGCAACAACGTCACCTCGGACAAGGCGATCCGGCAGGCGATCAACCAGGCCGTCGACCGTCAGGCCCTGGTGGACGGCGTACTGGAAGGGTTCGGATCGCCGGCCACGGGTCCGGTCGACGGGCTGCCCTGGTACGAGCCGTCCTCGGCGATCAACGGCAACGACCCCTCCAAGGCCAAGCAGCTCCTCGACGCGGCCGGCTGGCGCGACAACGGCGGTGTCCGCGAGAAGGCCGGTGTGAAGGCGGCATTCACGCTGCTGTACCCAGCCGACGACACGATCCGGCAGGGTCTCGCACTGAGCGTCGCCGACATGGTCAAGCCGATCGGCATCCAGATCACCGCCAAGGGCGTGAGCTGGGACGTGATCGACAAGCGCCTGCACGCAGACGCGGTCCTGTTCGGCTGGGGCAGCCACGACCCGACCGAGATGTACAACCTCTACTCCTCCACTCAGGCGGGCATCGAGTACTGGAACACCGGCTACTACTCGAACCCGATCGTGCAGGAGAATCTCGAAACGGCCTTGAGCGCAACCGACCAGGCCGAGGCGACGAAGTACTGGAAGGCAGCTCAGCACGATGCCGACGGCAACGGCTTCGGTCCGTCCGCTGACGCCGCGTGGGCCTGGCTCGTCAACCTCCAGCACACCTACTTCGTCAGCGACTGCCTCGACATCGGCAAGCCGCAGATCGAACCGCATGGTCACGGCTGGCCGATCACGGCTGGCATCACCGGATGGCGCTGGACCTGTTGAGCACCACGACCGAGGAAGCACCGCCCACACGCACCCTGCGCCGACAGCGCCTTCTGACCGCGCTCGCCACCCGGCTGATCCGGCTGGTTCTCCTGCTGACGGCTGTTGCGGTCGCGTCCTTCGCGTTGATGTCTGCGTCGCCGGTAGACCCGGTCGACGCGTACGTCGGCGGCGACATCGCGGCGATCGGGCCAGAACAACGTGCCCAGATCGCCGAACGGTGGGGACTCGACGATCCGCCGGTCGAACGGTTCGGGCACTGGCTGGGGCAGATCGTCCGCGGCGACCTCGGTCAATCGCATACCTTCAACCAGCCCGTCGTCGACGTGATCGCGAACAAGTTCCTCACCAGCCTCGCGCTGATGGCCGTCGCGTGGTGCTTGTCCGGCCTGATCGGCTTCACCCTTGGCCTGATCGCCGGAGTACGCCGTGGCCGCTGGGCCGATCGCGTCATCACCTGGTGGGCCTACACCCTGGCGTCCGCGCCGACCTTCTGGGTGGGTCTCCTGCTTCTGTACATCTTCTCGGTCTCGCTGCAGTGGACCCCGATCTGCTGCGCCGTACCGGTCGGCACCGTCGCGAGTGATGTCGGTCTGCTGGATCGCCTGCACCACTTGTTGCTCCCGGCCCTTACCTTGAGCCTGGTCGGCATAGCGCCCGTCGTCCTGCACACCCGTCAAGCCACTGCTGTCGCGATGTCCAGCGACTACGTAGCCTTCGCCCGCGCACAAGGCGAACGCACACTCGGCCTGGTCGTTCATCGAGTACTACGCAACGCCGCCGGGCCGGCCCTGTTGCTCCAGTTCAGCTCTCTCGGCGAATTGTTCGGCGGATCCGTACTCGCCGAACAGGTCTTCTCCTACCCCGGCCTCGGCGCCGCGACCACAGCCGCCGCCCTGGGCCAGGACGTCCCGCTACTCCTCGCGATCACCTTGTTCACCACGGTTTTCGTCTACAGCGGCAACCAACTCGGCGACCTCCTTCACACCTGGCTCGATCCCCGCACCCGTCGACTCGAGGCGGCGCGATGACCGACATTGTGGCCGGCAGCACCCGTCCCCGGCGTCGGCTGCGCGACCGGCGCCGCCGCACTGTCGCCTTCCTTACCCTGGCCGTCGTGGTGGTCGTCGGAGTCGTCGTCGCCGGAACCCTGTCCGTCGACGCCGCTGGTACGCCGCATCTCTCCGGGCGCAACCTGAGCCCGTCCTGGCAGCACCTGTTCGGAACCGATCGACTCGGCCGGGACATGCTCGCTCGCGTTCTCTCGGGACTCCGGCTCAGCCTGGTGGTCGGGGTCAGCGCAGCTCTGGTGTCCGGCGTACTCGCCGTACTGATGGCCTGCGCCGCAGCCGTCGGCGGCCGACTGGTCGACCGAACTGTCACCTGGGTGGTCGATCTCTTCCTCGCACTCCCCCACCTGGTGCTGCTCATTCTGCTGGCCTTCGCCCTCGGTGGTGGGACGCGCGCGGTCATCATCGCTGTCGCCGTCACCCATTGGCCGTCGCTGACCCGAATCCTGCGCGGCCACGCCCGTCAGGTCATGTCTTCGGACTACGTCGCGATCGCCCAACAGCTCGGCCGCGGTCGCTGGTGGATCGCTCGCCGACATGTCGCGCCGCAGCTCATCGGACACTTCCTGGTCGGCACCGTCCTTCTGTTCCCGCACGCGATCCTGCATGAGGCCGCCCTGTCGTTCCTCGGTCTCGGCGTCGACCCGGCCAAGCCGTCGATCGGCGTACTACTTGCCGAATCCATGCGCTTCCTCTCCGCCGGCGCGTGGTGGCTCGCCGTCCTGCCCGGCCTCTGCCTGCTTGTCGTCGTCAAACTGGTCGACGCGATCGGCGAGAACACCCGCGCCCTCGTCGACCCGAGGAGCCACCACCTGTGACCACGCTCTTGACGATCCAGGAACTGAAGATCTCCTTCAGCCAGTACACCCGTGGGCTCCGCCGCCGCGAGGTTGTCGCCCTGTCCGGCATGGACCTCAGCGCCGACCGCGGCCAGGTCGTCGCCCTCGTCGGAGCCTCTGGAGCCGGCAAGACTCTGCTCGCCCATGCCGTCCTCGGGATGCTCCCATCGAACGCGTCCGAGACCGGCGTCGTGACGTACGACGGCACCGTCATCGACCCCGCAGCCCGCCGACGACTCGCGGGTCGGGAGATCGCCCTGCTTCCACAGTCGGTCGACTACCTGGACCCACTCGCGACCATCGGCCGCCAGGTACGCCGCTCGGCCGAGCTCGCCGGACGCACGGATCCTGATCGGGTCGCAGCCGACGCGTTGGAGGCCCGAGGACTTGGTCGCGAGGTGCTGCGTCGATATCCCCATGAGCTGTCCGGCGGGATGATCCGCCGGGTCCTCGTGACGATGGCGACGATGGGCGATCCGCACCTGATCCTCGCCGACGAGCCAACGCCGGGACTCCCGGCGAAGGACGTGGCCGCCGTCCTCGCCGATTTCCGCGCACTCGCCGACGCCGGGCGCGCCGTCGTACTCATCACTCACGAACTCCGCGGCGCACTCGAGATCGCCGACGCCCTGGTGATCTGCCACGACGGCAAGACCATCGAGACCGCCACGCCCGCCGCCTTCACCGACGGCACCTTGCAACACCCGTATACCAAGGCGCTCTGGCGGGCCCTTCCCGCCAACGGCTTCACCGTCCCGGAGGCCCAGCCATGCTGATCGCCAAAGACCTCTGGTTCCGCTACCACGAGTCCTGGGTGGTCGAAGGTACGTCGCTGTCCGTCGAACCCGGCGAGTTCGTCGGACTCTTCGGACCCAGCGGCTCCGGCAAGAGCACTATCGGCCGCCTGCTCGCCGGCCTCCTCACACCACAACGCGGCCAGATCACCATCGACCCCCGCCAGCGCGGCCCGCACCCGGTGCAACTCGTCCTCCAGCACCCCGAACGGGCCATGAACCCGCACTGGAAGGTCCGCGACATCCTGACTGAAAGCGGCGCCACCCGCGGCGAGATCGACACAATCGATCCCGAGCTCGTTCGCCCAACCTGGCTCGACCGCTTCCCCCATGAAATCAGCGGCGGTGAGCTCCAACGAGTCAACCTCGCCCGAGCCCTCCTGACCCACCCCCGCTACCTCGTCGCCGACGAAATCACCGCCAGCGTCGACGCCCTCACCCAAGCCCGAATCTGGCACCTTCTCCTCAACCAGGCCCACACCCACAACATCGGCGTACTAGCCATCTCCCACGACCCCGACCTACTCACAGCCGTGACCGAACGGACGATCGACCTCGCCAAGTCCAGCCACTAGACACCGGGGAGCTCATCAGCGCCGGCATCGCGGCCATACTGGCGAAGGCCGGGCCGTGGCAGGGCGATAGGAACTTCGGAGCATGCTCCGAAGTTGACATGATGTAGAACGAAGCTGAGTCACGGAAAAGTTCCGGTGAAAACCAGGCAGGAGAGTCGATGAGCAGTCGCGTGCAAAAGAAGGCGGCAGCCAGGGAGCGGGTCGCCGCGCAACTTGCTGCCCAGCAGCGAGCGGAACGACGACGCCGCCTGCTGCTGGCGATCGGAGCAGTGGTGCTCGTAGTCGTGATCGTGGCCGGACTGGTGACGATCCGCCTCGTTGGAGGTGGCAAGAAGACCGCCACCGGCGGATCCGGCACTGCCGACTCTCAGATCATGGCGGCCCTGACCTCGATCCCGGACTCGACCTTCTCGGCGGTCGGGACCGACGGTGTGCAGGCTGCACCGTCCGCCATCGACGCACCGGCTCTGACCGCCGACGGCAAGCCGCGGGTCCTCTACATCGGCGCTGAGTTCTGCCCGTACTGCGCCGCGGAGCGCTGGCCGGTGACCGTCGCACTGTCCCGGTTCGGCACCTTCAGCAACCTCGGTACGACGCACTCCGCCGGCGCCGACGTTTTCCCGAACACAGCGACCCTCTCGTTCCACGGCGCGACGTACACCAGCCAATACCTGAGCTTCACCGGTGTGGAGACCACGACGAACGAGCAGGTCGGTGGGCAGTACAAGCCGTTGGACACGCCAACGGCCGAGGACCAGAAGATCTTTGACACCTACAACAAGCCGCCGTACGTCCAAAGCGGCGGTTCGATCCCGTTCGTCGCCCTCGGCGGCAAATACGTCGGGTCCGGGGCGACCCTCAGCCCGGAGGCCCTGGCCGGCAAGACTCAGGCGCAGATCGCGGACGCACTGAAGGACTCGTCCAGCCCGATCGCCAAGGCCGTCAACGCGTCTTCGCTGGTGTACACCGCCGCGATCTGCGAGCTCACCGGCAACCAGCCCAGCAAGGTCTGCAGCACCGACGCCGTCACAGCAGCCGCCGGCAAGCTAGGGAAGAGCTGAACGGCGACCAGTGCCGCTCAATCGGTGACCGGATTCTCCGGCTCCTCGGCTTGCCGGCCGAAGTCGCGGAGCCGGAGGCTGTTGTGGGTGACGAGCAGCGAGGACAGCGACATCGCGGCGGCCGCGATCAACGGGTTCAGCAGCCCAGCGGCCGCGACAGGTACGGCGGCGAGGTTGTACGCAAACGCCCACACCAGGTTGCGGTGAATGGTCTGCCGGGTACGTCGTGCCAGCGCAATGGCCTCGGGGACGACCAACAGGTGTTCACGGACCAGGACGATGTCGGCCGACTTCAAGGCGATGTCGGTACCGGTGACCAGCGCGAGCCCGAGGTCGGCGGTGGCCAGCGCCGCAGCGTCGTTGATGCCGTCGCCGACCATCGCCACCCGTCTGCCGTCTGTTTGAAGTGCGGCGATCACTGCTGCCTTGTCGGCAGGCAGGACCTCGGCCCGGACGTCGTCGATCGCCAGTTCCCGCGCGACTGCCTCAGCGACCGTGACTGTGTCGCCAGTGAGCAGCACCGTTCGCAGGCCCTGGCGGTGCAGTGCATCGATTGCTTGCGGGGCGCTGGGCCGGATCCGGTCGGTGAGTGTCAGAACACCTTCGGGCCGGCCGTCGACTGCGACCACGACGAACGCCCCGTCCGGCGGCGATTCCATCGGTTGCAGGCCTTGAGCCGCGAGCAGCGCGGAACTGCCGACCAGTACCCGGTGGCCATCGACAGCGCCCGCCGCGCCGAGCCCTGGAAATAGCTCGAAGTCGGTGACCGGGGACGGCTCCACAGCGTCGATCGCGGCGCGGCGCTCGACCGCACGGGCGATCGGGTGCTCGGAGGCGTGCTCGACGGAGGCGGCGTACCGCAGGATTGTTGCCTCATCCAAGGAACCGATCAAGAGCACGCTGTCCACCGACATCTCGCCCGTGGTGAGCGTGCCGGTCTTGTCCAGGACGATGGTGTCGATGACTCCACTGGCCTCCAGCGCATCCTGCCCTTTGATCAGGATGCCGAGCATGGCGCCCCGACCGATGCCAACCATCAGCGCCGTCGGCGTTGCGAGTCCGAGGGCGCACGGACACGCGATCACCAGCACGGCGATACCCGTCGACAGGGCCTGTTGCAACGGCGCACCGGACATGACCCAGCCGACCGCGACGGCTCCTGCCACCGCGATCACCGATGGCACGAACCAGGTGATCACCCGGTCGACCGTGTGCTGGATCCGCGCCTTGCGCTCCTGGGCCTGCTCCGCGACGGCGGCCATCTGGGCGAGCTGGGTCCGCGCGCCGACTGCCGTGGCGGTCAGCACCAGGCGTCCGTCGGTGCTGATGGTGCCGCCGACGACCGCGTCGCCAGGTCGTACGGTTCTGGGCACCGGTTCACCGGTGACGACGCTCGTGTCCAGAGCGGCCACGCCCTCGACCACAGTGCCGTCGACCGGCAGGGTCTCGCCTGCGCGAACCACGACCAGATCACCCCGGACCACTTCACCGGTCGGCACCTCGGTCTCCTGACCGTCACGCAGTACCCGGGCTATCGGGCTGGCTAGTCGGCTCAGTACTCCGAAGACGTCCGCCGCCCGCCGCCGCGAGCGCGTCTCGAAGTATCGCCCGGCCAATTGGAACACGGTCATCCCGGCGGCCACGTCGAGATACAGACTGCCGGTGTCCAGTGGCACCGAGCCGACGAACGGCCAGCGCACCGATCCTTGTCCCGGCGCGGCCGGCCACAGCAGCGAGACCACCGCCCAGCCGAACGACACCAGGATCCCGAGTGACACCAGCGTGTCCATGCTGACCGCGCGATGCCGAAGGTTGCGGACGGTCGCGCGATGGAACGGGTACGCCGCCCAGCCGACAACGGGCACCGCCATGGCCAGGCAAACCACTTCCCAGCCCGGGAACCGCAGCGACGGCAGCATCCCGAGGATGATGGTCGCGTCCATCAACGGAATCGACAGCAAGGTGGCGACGACAAGCCGTCGCCGCAGGGACTTCACGCGTTGCGCACTCACCCGCCCGGCATAGTCATCGTCGGTCTCGGGGTCGCGCACCGCCGCGTCGTACCCGGCTCGGTCGACGGCGGCGGTCGCGCGCTCGGCGAGGTCCGCTCCCGAACCGGTGACGACGGCCCGTTCGGTCGCGTAGTTGACACTGGCCGAGACGCCGTCGAGCTTGTTGAGCGCCCGCTCGACCCGGTTCGCGCACGCTGCGCAGGTCATGCCGCCGATGGTCAGCTCGACGGTGCCTACCTCTGCGGTCGTGAGGTCCGAGCGGCTGGATTGGATCAGGGTCACGATGGTTCTCCGGACCTTCCGGTGTCGGCGCCCGTACGGCGGGCCAGCCGTTCGAGCATGGCGTTGTAGGCCTCGTAGGAGTCGTCGAGTCCGCTGTCCAGGTGCCGGTCGATCCGGCGCGCATCCTTGCCGTCCTGGATCGCCCACTGCAGCGCGAGCACGATGACGACGATGACCAGCGGGATCTCCCCGCCGGCCCAGGCGATCCCACCGGCCACCTGCTGGGTATGGGCCAGGTCCGGCCGCCATGGCGACTCGAGATACTCGTAGAACGTCTTCCCGACGATCGTGCCTCCGGACATCAGGATCACCCCGAAGAAGGCGTGGAACGGCATGGCGGCGAACAGGAAGCCGAGCTTCGCCAACGACGGCAGACGCCGCGGCGTCGGGTCCACACCGATGACCAACCCGAAGTACAGGCAGCCGAACAGCAGGAAGTGCGCGTTCATCAGTTGGTGGGCCCAATGGAACTTCATCAGGGTCCCGAACGCATCGGTCAGGTACAGGCTGTAGTACGAACCGATGTAGATCCCGAACACCAGCAGCGGGTGGCACAGTGCCTGCAGTGCCCGGCTGTGCAGGACCGCGACGATCCACTCGTGTGGACCCGCCTGCTGATCTTTGCTTGCCGCAGGCAACGCACGGAGCGCCAACGTGATCGGACCGCCCAGTACCAGCGGCAACGGCACCAGCATGCTCAGCGTCATGTGGACGGCCATGTGCACGGCGAAGTCCGTACCCGAGTACTTCCCGAGGCCGGAGCTCGTCACCGCCACCACCAGCACCCACCCGATCACCCAGGCGACGGTCCTGAGGATCGGCCAGCGCTCGCCCCTGCGCCGAACGCGCAGCACGGCCGCAAGATAGGCCACCACGGCGACCACGGCCGCAACCGCGAACAGCAGGTTCGGGCGCCACTGCCCGGCCAGCGAGGCGACACTCGGCGGACCGGTCAGATCGAAGCCGAAGAAGATCTGGCTGATCGAGGTAGGGACGAAGAACTGCGGCGGCGGAATCCGCGTCATCGCGAGGCCGCCCGTCACGAACGCGGCAGCACCCGTCGCCGCGGTGGCCGCCCCGGCGACCAGTTTGTCGCGGAAGGTGAGGATCAGACCACTGGCGAGCAGCACGAGGCCGAGCAGGCGCAGCAGTTCGAGCCGCGCGGTGCTCGTGGCCAACGGCGACGGACCCACCAGCTTGACCCACGCCAGTACCAGCTCGCCGACGAACAACACACCGAGCAGTAGTACGGCGGACTGCCGCCAGTGCAGCCGGTCCCGCACCCTGACTCGGCGCGCGGTCGCCAACCGGAGCAGTTGGACGACGAGAACGCCGAACAAGATCTGGCCCGCGACTGTCTGGCAGATCGCCGCATCGCTGCCGAAGTCATGGCGTGGACCTACCAGAACCTGACCGACCACCACCGGAGCGAGCGAGCCGACGACCGCGGCCCAGAGCGCGATCAGATAACGCACCCAGCTGACACTGATCATCCCGGTCGCCGCGGCAACGATCGCGGCCAGACAACTGATCATCCAGGCGCGGCCGGCGTCCCCGGAGAACAGGGCAAAGCGTACGGCGTGTCCGTCGGCGAGCCTGGACAGCGAGTAACCGTTGGAATCGGCGGAGTCCACGAACACGAGCAGACCCGCGGCGGCGACCCAAATGGCACCGGCGCGGCGCAGGATCTTCGGCTCCAGCCACTCGTGGATCTCCAACTGCCGCCGCGAGCCCTTCTCCCGCAGCGGTTTCAGCCTGCCGGTCAGTAGGGCAGAAGCCAGTGCGCCCACCGTGACGAGCGATGCCAGGTCGGCGACCGCGCGCAGACCGGTCGCCACCAACGACGTCGTACGTCCGGGATCGTCCCGCGCAATCGACAGGTAACTGTCCGCACCGACCGCGACCGCCACAACCATCGGTATCGCAATCGCCACGCCGGCCAGCAGGACGACGTACCGGACCAGCCACTTGTGCACGGGACGCGTGGCACGTGCCGCGCTAGATGTCACCGAGATCGTCATCGTTCCTTCCCCAACGTGGTTACGCTACGCCGCGGCGACCTCTGTGCCGGAAGTGGGGCGACCGCGATGTGCGGGCGGCCGTGGATCGGGTGCGGACCGATGTGCGCCTGTACGCCGAAGACCTCGGCGACCAAGGACGCCGTCAGAACCTCCAGCGGCGGTCCCTGCGCAATCAGCCGGCCACGATCCAGGACCGCGACCCGGTCCGCATGGCTGGCGGCATGATCGAGATCGTGGAGCGCGGCCAGGGTCGCGACGCCGAGCTCCTGAACCAGGTTGAGCAGTTCGAGCTGGGCCCTGACGTCCAGGTGGTTGGTCGGCTCGTCCAGCACGACCAGCGGCGCCTGTTGCGCGAGCGCCCGGGCGACCAGCACCCGCTGTCGCTCGCCGCCGGACAAGGTGGCGAACAGGCGATCTGCGGACGCGGCCATTCCGACCCGCTCGAGGGCCTCCGTGCTGATCCTCCGGTCGGTGCCAGTCTCGCGGTCCAGCAGCCCCTTATGCGGGCTGCGGCCCATCGCGACAATCTCGTCCACCGTGAAGTCAGCGCTCATCGACTGATGCTGCGTGACAACCGCCCGCAGCTGCGCGGCCTGCCGAGCAGGCATCCGCCAGACGTCGTCGTCGTCCAGCATCACCGCTCCGTGCGTGGGCTTCAGGGCACGGTAGACCGTGCGAAGCAGCGTCGACTTTCCGGAGCCGTTCGGGCCGACAAGGGCGACGAACTCCCCCGGTTCGACCGTGAGGGAGACCTCGGCAACGATCGGCCGGGTGTCGATGGTGACGCCGATCCCCTGCAGACTCAGACGCATCAGAACCCCTTCGGTGCACCGCGCCGCAACAACCAGAGGAAGAACGGCGCACCGAGCGCCGCAGTGAAAACGGTGATCGGATACTCGTTCGGCCGGTCGACCGTCCGGGTCGCCAGATCCACCAGGACCAGGAACACCGAACCGGTCAACGCTGCCACCGGAAGCAGTCTGCGGTGGTCGGAGCCGACCACGAGCCGGGCCGCGTGCGGCACCATCAGCCCGACGAAGCCGACTCCGCCCGCGACGGCGACCGCAACCGCGGTGAGCAGCGATCCGACCACGAGCAGGCTGATCCGCAACCGGTGGACATCGACACCGAGTGCTGCAGCGTCGTCGTCCCCGACCGCGAGCGCGTTCATGTTCCGTCCCTGCAGGACGAGGAAGGCCGCAGCCAGCACCATCACCGTCGCGGGCAGCCCGAGCTGCTCCCACTTCGCGCCGGCGACACTGCCCATCAACCAGAACAGAATCCCTCGCACCTGGGTCGGATCGGCCCGCAGCTGTACCAGGCTGGTCCCCGCCATCGCCAGGTAGCTGATCGCCACCCCGGCCAGGATCAGCCGGCTGTCCGTGAGCTGACCCGAGCGTTGCGCCAGGACAAACACCGTGACCAGTGAGATCAGCGCCCCCGCGAACGCCCCGCCGGACGCCGTCAGTCCGGCGGCGGCTGACCCGAGTCCCATCACCAGGACGGCCCCGAGGGACGCTCCGGACGACACACCCAGCACGTAAGGATCGGCCAACGGATTCCGGACGAGCGCTTGCAGCGCGACGCCCGCGACGCTCAACGCCGCACCGACCACAGCTGCCAGCAGCACCCGCGGTGCCCGGATCGACCAGACAATCTGATCCTGCAGCGCATCCGGGGCGCCACCGACGCCGGCGACGTGATGGGCGATCACCCGCCATACGTCGCCGACCGGCAGCGTCACGGTGCCCAGCGAGATGGCCAACAGCAAGCTGCCGACCAGGAGTACGCCGAGCATCAGGCAGGCCGATGCACCCGACGGACGCCGCAAGCGTGCGGATCGAACCGTGACGCCCTCAGAAGCGGTCAGGATGCGCCGCCTTCGCGATCTTCTCCACTGCCCACGCGTTCAGCGGCCCGAGATACACACCGTCGGCCACGGTCGCGTAGGTCCGGGACTTCGAGGCCCGCCACTGCGGGAACTTCTCCATCAGGGCCTGCGCCTCAACATCCGGCTTCTCCTGCGGTGTGAACGCACCGACCACCAGGACGTCGACATCCGCCGCCGCGAGTTGCTCGGCATTGATCGTCCGGGTGCTGTCGGCCGTCTTGCCCGCGAACGAGTTCACCCCGCCGCCCGCCTTGATCACGTCGTCGTAGATGCCACCGGTCATCACCGCGGGCAGGCCGTTCTCGTTCATCATCGACATGCCCGGGTACACGATCAGGACCTTCTGCGGCTCGGTGCCGTCGACCTTCGACCGGATCGCCTCGACCCGTTGACGCAAACCATCGACCACATCGGCCGCCTTCTCCTGGACGTCGAAGATCTGTCCGAGCAACGTCATGAAGTCGTACGACGACTGGATCCCGGCGGCGTCGTACGTCGCCTTCTCCGCCGCGGTCGCATCCCGCTTCCCGTTGGCGCAGTTGACCGGGTTCACCAGCGTGGCCGCACCGGCCTTGGCGAACTGCTCCCGGGTGGCGAATCCCATGCTTGCATCGAAGCCACCGGACCAGGTCGACACGACCAGATCCGGCTTCAGCGCGAGCGCCTGCTCGGCAGGCACGTCGAAGTTCTTGTTCATCGTCAGCCCGCCCTTGGGCAGCGCCGCGATCTTCGCGATCATCCCCGGGTCGTCGGACACGCCGTACGACTGCCCGTTGGCCAGGATCGACTTCTCCAGGCCGAGCAGGATGAAGCTCTCGACCTCGCCGACCGAAGTCCCGTTCAGGATCAGCACTCGCTCCGGCGGCGTGCTGAAGGTCTGCTTCGTACCGCAGTTGTCGATCGTCAACGGGTACGCCGTCTTCGCCGGCGCAGCCCCCGCCGCGGTCGGCTCGGTGACAGCGGCCGGGGATGTCTGGCCGCCGCACGCCGTCACCAGCAGAAACAGACCGACCGCTGCGGCGATCAGGGGCATAGTGAAGCGTCTAGGCATGCTTGATTCCTTCGAATGGGCAGAACCTGCAGGAAGGCGTCAGGACACCACGAGCTTGGCGATCAACTTGCCGCTCTCGTGGGTCTCGATCTCGAACGTTCCCTTGGTGTCGGCCGTGAAGGTGATGACACCCGGCTTTCCGGGGGCGACCTCGAGCTCCTTGTCGTAGCCGTGCACATGCACCTCGTCCGCCGCGTCGGTGGTCACATTGATCCGCACCGACTGGCCGGCCTTCGCCTTGACCGTCGCACCGCTCGGGATGACCTTGCCCTTGGCGATCGTCACATCAATCACCACGTCGGCAGCCGGCGCACTGCTCGGCGGCGTACTGACCGCCACGGAGCTTGGAGAGACGGAACTCGGCGTCTGGCTCGGCTCACCCGTCGTGGGTGACGCTGTGGTCGTCGACACCGAGGGCGACGGTGTCCCGTCGTCACCGCCCCCACAACCGGCCAGGCCGAGCACGGCGAGCAGGGACAGGACGGTGACCGTCGTACGGCGCGTCGGCAGCTTGACCATCAGATCTGGCACTCTTTCGGAAACGGGCCACCCACCGGCGTCACCGTCGGCGGTTCGGGGACTTCCCGCAAAAGACTACGTTCGACTTGATGTAGAAGTTCCCGCGGCCCGGAGTGTCTTTCAGGCGCTACGCGGCACGACCGTGTATCCGCGGGCGCGGATCGCCTCGAAAGACCGCTCCCGCATCTCGGCCGTCGGGAACGCCACGACAACCTCCTTGCTGTCCGGATCGATGCTCGAGACCTGCACCCCGAGCGCCTCCAGGACGCCCGTGATCGTATTCGTGCAGTGCGAACAGGTCATGTCCGGAACCTCGAACACCTCGTCCGGAGTCTCCATGCCCCATCCCTCCTCGGAATCCTGCCCGCCGGTGACCCGCACCAGATCGAGCAACTCGACGAACGTCCGTACAAAAGTGTCCACTACGCCAGGCAGCACACGCCCACCGTCGACAGACATGTTGGCCAGGCACCGCGGCTGCTCACCCGCAGGCAGCATCGCGTACTGCCGCGGCATCACCCCGAGCAGTACGTCGTACTTGCGCAGCGCCTCGTCCACGGTCAGTCCCTCGTCCGAGACGGCCCTCCGGAACGTCTCGTGCGCCTCGGTGACCGCGACGTCCTTCATCGATCGCAAGATCGCCGTCGTCTCTACGGCATACCGCACTGAGCCGTCCGGCTGCGTCACCAGCCGCACCGGGACCATCCCACGGCGGAACGTCGACGATTGCAGCCCCCAGAACCAGGTGTTCGCCACCACTGCGAAGATCCCGGAGTCACGCAGTCCGGCAGCGAACGCACCAGCGTCCCGGAACGGCGTCGAATCCGCGAGGTAGGCGTGCTGCACCAGCGCACGTGCGGTCGTGTCGACACCGACGCGCAAGATCTCGACCGGATCCTTGTCCGTGGTGCTCGCGGCCATCACCGTCCGGGAATCCTCGGGGAGCGACTCCGCGGCCCGCTGAAGGTCGCTGTTCGCCGCCAGCGCACGCCACAGCACGAGAGTTGTCTCTCGCGCAACGACCGGCACCACCGGCCCCAGTGGACCGCAGTGGGCCACGTTCGCGACACCGTCGCTGTCACGCCAACTGACAGCATGCGACGCACTGGTCACCTGTCCGGCGAGGCAAGGCCGCATCCGGCTCCGCAGATACTCCAACTGCACCGCCGTCAGATGACCTCCGGGGACCGCTTGCAACGGCACCATCTCGGTCGAGATACGGCGCCCCGGTCCGAAGAATCGCGGGGCAACCGATTGTCCAGGCGGTGCGAACGGTCCGATCCCGGCAACATCGGCCAGGACTCGGGCCGCGACGGATCGGTTGTAGTGAGAACTCGCCGACGGCGGCTCGACAGACATCCTCGGCGACCTCCAGCGACCGTCGCGGACAATCTCCACGATCCACTGTCAATTCTAGGAATCCGGCCCGGACGTCGGTGATTTCGTGCGTGTCGTGGATCGCGGCCGGCCCCGAACCTCAGCTATGAACGCAGGGCTGGATCACTTCGTCGCCGCGAGTACGCGTTCGGACCTGGCAGCCAGGCCCGGATTGGCTGTGAGCTGCGCGATCGCGGCGAGCGCCGACGCGACCGTGTCGCGGCCACACCGACGAACAGACTCGTCGTCGGCGATCAGCTCGACGAGAAGCCGCGTCATCCGATCCAGCCGGCGTGCCGGACCGAACCTCGGCAGGCAGGCACGGTTCAGACCAGCCAGCAGCAGAGCGAAGTGATGCCGCTGGTCAAGATGGGCGCGCTCGTGCTCGATCACAGCGTCGAGCTGCGGTCTGGTCAGTTGCGCTCGAAGCCCACTGGTCAGGACAACCGTCGGCTCCGGAGCCCGGAAGGAGCACGCCACCGCTGAGATGTCGTCAAGGTAGTGCACGGTGAGTCCGTCGTAGATCTCGGCCTCGCGCGCGCATCCGTGCAACGCGTCGCGCAGCTCGTCCCGACGCGAGTGCTCTTGGCGGACGACGTGTTCTGACTGGCCGAGGAACAGGGCACTCAGGGCGCCGACCACGAAAAGCATCAGCCAGATCGCCAGCCCGGGCAGCAGCGCAGCCAGTCCTTGCCGACCAGATTCACCGGCTGACGCCCGGATGATCGCGAAACCCACACCGAAGATGAGAACAGCGGCGCTGGATGCCAGCGCGAGATGCCAGCAGGCGAGAGCCAGCCGCGGGTACCAGACCTGCCACTGACCACTGGTCAGCAGCAAAGGCCCGGCCGCCGTCACGGTGACAACATAGACGAGGCACGCAGCGAGAACCACCATCGCTACTCCTCGGCCCGCCGAGTCTTGCCCCGGCCCTTGATAGCCCCTCGGAGCAAGGCGATGTCGCCTGCGGTGAGATCGCCGGCGAACTGGAGCAGCGCGGCGCTGCGATCATGGGTGTCACCAAGGGTCTTGAGCATGACCTGACTGGCATGCTCGGCCTCGGTGGTCGCCGGCTGGAACCGCAGCTCCCGCGATCCGACATCGGTCCGGACCGCAAGCCCCTTACGGCACAGCCGGTCCAGAGCAGTCAGCAGCGTCGTGTGCGCCGGCCGCTTGCCGGGAACGAGCTCCAGGATCTGTACCGCGGTCATCGGCGCGGCATGCGCCCAGAGCACCTCCATCACGGCGGCCTCGAGCTCTCCCCGGGCACGCGTCCGCTCACCTGACACGCTCTGCTCCCCTTCGATACGTGATCGAGCTGAACCAGATCCTAACGGCCCCGACAGCACGACCGTTCCACCGGTCGGACGAATGATTCTACATCTTGCCGAAATAGATTCTACATGTTGTAGAGTCACCTCACGTGTTAACCAGCCCGTGGGATCTACTGCTGACGGCCCTGTTCGCCATGACACTCGCGCTCAGCCTGTGGTGGTGGACCAGTGCGAGCCGCTCCGACGTCCGCGACCGCGTCCTGCACCTCAATCATGCCGTCATGAGTGCGGCGATGATCGTCATGATCTGGTGGCCGTTCGGCCGGCTCGGCAGCTGGGTACAGATCGCGATCTTCGCCTTGCTTTTCCTTCTGGTGATCCGGGTCGACTGGCAGCCGGTCTTCGAGCGCGTCGGTGACACCACCGCACACGTCCTGATGAACCTGGCCATGATCTGGATGCTCGCCGCGATGCCGTTGCTGATGGGTGACTCCGCCATGACGCCAGAAGCCCACGCCGACCACGCCGGACACGGCGGCGCCATGCCGTCAGACGCGAGCGGAATGGCCATGGCCGGCCCGGACACCTGGGTCAAGGCGCTGAACGGCGTCGCCACCGCGGCCGTGTTCCTCTGCGGCTTCTGGTGGCTCCGGCAGATCACGCGGTCCGGACAGCACCGAGCACACGCCGCCTGTCACGTCCTGATGGCCGGCGGCATGGCCGCGATGCTCATCCTGATGGTCGCCTGACCACCAGCCACTGACGAGAGTTGGGAAACGCCGTGGGGCAAGACGTTCTGCGCACCGCCGAAGAATCCGAACAGACCGGACGGCCGGCCCGTGTCCGCTGGTGGCGCGACGGATTCCAGCCGATCCTGACCAGATTGCACTTCTACGTCGGGATCTTCGTCGCGCCGTTCATCCTGGTCGCCGCCACGACCGGCCTGCTGTACACGACGATGCCGCAGGTCGAGCAGCTGGTGTACGCCGACTACCTCAAGGTACCGGCCGGCGCCACACCACTACCGCTCGCAGAGCAGGTCCGTGCCGCGCAGGCGACCCAACCCGACGGCGTCATCACCGAGGTCAGGCCAGCCACGGGACGCACGGACACCACACGAGTCAGCTTCACGTCGCCGTCGGTCCCGGAGGACTATGCCCGGACAGCCTTCGTCGATCCGTACACCGGTCACGTGCACGGCAGCCTCACGACGTTCGGTGAATGGCTGCCACTGCGTGCGTGGTTCGACGGACTGCACCGGACTTTGCTCCTGGGGAACTTCGGACGGCTGTACAGCGAACTTGCCGCCAGCTGGCTCTGGGTCCTGGCTGTAAGCGGCGGCGCCCTCTGGATCGTCCGCCGCCGCAAGCAAGGACACCGCCGGCGCCTGGTACTCCCCGGTCGTCACAAACCCGGCCGACGCCGCGCACTGAGCTGGCACGGACCACTCGGCCTCTGGATCCTGGCCGGCATGCTGTTCCTGTCGGTCACCGGTCTCACCTGGTCGCAGTTCGCTGGGAACAACGTCAGCGAACTGCGTTCCAACCTGACCTGGTCGACCCCATCCCCACTGACGAACACCGGAGCAGTCGACCACATTGCGAGGGCCGACGTTCCCGCGGCGATCGAGCGCGCGGAACAGACCGCCCGTGGCGCCGGACTCGACGGGTTGATCAAGATCGTGCCGGCCGAAAAGGGGGCCTGGCTGGTAGGCCAGGCCAAGCGCTCCTGGCCGGAGAAGCAGGACCAGATCGCCGTCGACCCAGGCACCGGGAAGGTCCTCGAGCGGGTGGACTTCGCGGACTGGCCGCTGGCAGCCAAACTCGCACGCTGGGGAATCGACGCACATATGGGTCTGCTCCTCGGCATCGTCAACCAGCTTCTGCTGGCAGCGCTCGCGATCACCCTGATCACCATGATCTGTCTCGGCTACCGCATGTGGTGGCTGCGCCGCCCACGCGGAGCCGACCGCCGCACCCAACTCGCACCACCGCTGAGCACGGGCCGCGCTCCGCACCGGGTCGCAGTCCTGGTCATCGCCTGCCTCGCGATCCCGATCGGCGTCTTCGCGCCGATGCTCGGCGGCTCGCTCCTGCTATTCCTGGTCATCGATCTGCTGCGCGACGCCCGTCCGAGGCTCGGCCGGCAGCCCGACGACAATCCGGCCACCAACTGATGTCCAACCGAGAGGAGATCCCGATGCCATCGACGACGTTCGAAGTCCCGGACATGACCTGCGATCACTGCGTCCGGGCCATCACGGCAGCCGTTGCGGCGCACGGCGTACCCGCTCCCCAGTTCGATCTCGAGACGAAACGAGTCGTTGCGACCTTCGAGACCCCCGACATCCGGGACCAGTGCTACGCAGCGATCCGCGCAGAAGGCTACACCGTCGAACCAGTCGTTCCGCAGCAGTAGGGCGTCAACAACACCATCAGCAAGTTGCCTAGCGCAACAATATGGGTTCACACAAGTCCTAGGTCGACCGTCCAGGTGTCGCTGACAGGCGCAGTACCTGGTGGTACTTGAGGTCGACCTATGCGATGTGTTCGGGGACGATCCGGCTGGCCAGCACGCTGGTGGCGTAGAGCTCACCCGATGACCGGTCACTCCGATGCCCGGCTGGGCCTGGCGGTGACGGCAGGTCTCCTGGCTCACGGCTCGATCGCTCCGGCACCCTTCCCGACCAGTTCACGGTCAGTGGTTGTGTGCTTCAGCTCGCCGCTCACAGTTGCGGGGGCAGCCACGGATTCGGCCCGCTCCGGGCGTCACCGTGTTCCCTTTCACCTCGCCCGCACAGCCGGACGAGGAACCGTCGCCCCGGACTGTCTCACGATCATCCGCGGCATGGCAACGGCACCGTCATGTGGCGTCGACTGCACCGACCTGATGTTGTGCTGGGGCAACCTGCCCTACAGCTGTGGGAAATGGATAAGGACCCACCGTCGAACCTGGAGAGGCGTCAGCGGGCGCGGAGAGCGTGTTCGAGCGGGGCGTAGAAGTCGCGGGCGAGTGCGGTGAGGTCGGCGCCGGCGGTTTCCGGGGTGCCGGCGCCGAATGGCGGCTGCGGGGCGTACTCAGCTCCGAGTTCGAGGAAGCGGGCGTAGTCGTCGCCGCGAAGCCGGGCGACCCGGCGAAGCGCCAGATCCATACCCGCCGTCACGCCGGCAGCGGTGAGCACGTTCCCGTCCGCTACGACGCGCTCGTCGACAGCGATCGCGCCGTAGCCGGCCAGCAGATGCCGAACCGACCAGTGCGACGTGGCGCGGCGACCGTCGAGCAGGCCGGCCGCGCCGAGCGCGATCGCCCCGGTGCACACACTCGCGACCGTCTCGGCCGCTTCGCCGAGACGGCGGATCGCCGACATCGCTGCCGGATCGGCCAGCAGTACGCCGGTGTCGCCTCCGGGCACGATGAGCACGGTCGGCTCCTCAGGGGCATCCGTCAGCGTCGTCGTCGGGATCAGTGCAAGTCCACCGGCGCTCGTGACAGGCTCGCCGGTGACTCCGGTCGTCGCGAGATGAACGGTCGCGCCGAGCATCGAGGCGAGAAATAGTGCGGACCGATCGCGTCCAGCGTGTCGAACCCTGGATGGAGCACGATCACGACGTCCTCACTGGCGGTGAAGGTGACCCCCGGCCGTGCCGCCAGAGCGTCGTGTGCCGCCATCGAATGGTCCCACGCCGCCTGTGCGGCGGGATCCTTGCTCTCCTGGTCCGCCATCGGTCGCTCCTCAGATTCGTAGGTCATCGGTCTTCCCTTCGGCGTACGCCAGATGCAGGCGTCCGGTCAGCGGATTGGTGAGCACCTAGGCCCGGATGCCGAAACCCGGTCGAGCAGGCTCAGGAACCAGACGTCGCCAGGTGTGCCGGTAGCGACGACCGATCCCTCGGGCTGCACGACCAACTGGTCGCAGTATGCGGCGGCAAGGTTCAGGTGGTGCACGGTGACGAGCGTGGTGACCCGTAACCGACGTGCCAGCGACAGCAGTTCGAGCTGATGCCGGACGTCCAGGTGGTTCGTCGAGCACCAGAATTCGTGGATCCTGCGCGAGGCCCGGTTATCCGGGCGACCTCGCGCGCGCCCATCGACCAGACGTCACGCCCCTCGGCCAGCGGTACCAGCTGATCGCGGAACCGATCAATCGGATCACCGTCACCGGTCCACTCAGTCAACCCGGGCCCGCACCATCCTTGAGTACGCAGCCCCTCCGATCGCGGATGATCCACCAGGCCAGTCCAACGTGAACGCAAACCCGCGGTGGGCTACCCGCCAGTCCCAACTCCGTCGGAGCGGTCAAACGGCCACGCCGTGACTGGAGTTCCCATCGCCAACCCTCTCCGTACACAAATCCTGCGCCCGGATGGTACTCGCCGCCGAACGGCACCGGCGGTACGACCACCACATCGTCGACCGCAGCGCAAGAAGCCGGGTCCACTGTGAAGACACAAAACGCAGACAATCCCCTGATCACCCAATTCAGCACAACAGAGCGCCCGGAATTCCGACACAACCGGCCAGAGCTGCTGGTCACTGGTGACGTCCTCCTTGCAGGCCAGCGGACGAGGCAGCAATCGGCCGCTGTGACGACGGCGGACAGCAGGGTGTCGCGAACCGTCATTCGCCCAGAGCACGGGCGTACTGGGTGTCGCAGGAGCCAGCCCGCTCGTGGGTTTCCCTCTGCCTGATGGACATCGCGTAGCGCATGGCGGACTCTGAACCTGAAGGGTCCGTCGGGATAGCTGGTTATGGCCGCGCGGTCAGCTAAACCGGTCCGGTTTCGTCGAACAGCGGAGATGCCTCATGCTCGTATTCCTGATTGTTCTCCTTGTCCTGTGGCTCGTCTTGACGATCGTCGGCTTCGCCATCAAAGGCCTGGTCTGGCTGGCAATCATCGGAATCGTGCTTTTCCTAGGCACCAGCGCCGTCGGATTCGTCCGTCGCAAAGCAGCCAGCCGCTGATCGTTCGATCGGCTGATCTCGGCTAGGGCCGGGTGCGGCGGATCATGGCTCGGTACAGAGCGGTGGGTGCCGGGGCGGGGCCTGCATGGCGCAGACGCGTTCGAAGTGCGCGAAGCCGTGCCAGGCATCGGGGTCGGCGAATGCCTCGGCGACCGCGGCCCCGTAGGCATCCATGCGGTCGGCGAAGACGGTCGCGATGAGGTCGTCTCGCGTGGCGAAGTGGCGCGAGAGACTCGCCTTGCCGACGTCGGCCTCGCGGGCGACGGAAGCCATGGAGACACCGAGCCCATTCCATCCATCTATCATGCACCCCGTACGCCCGGCTCCAGCGGATCATGCGGTCCTCAACCAGTTCGTGAGCCACGTGGTGCTGAGCCTGCTCGAATGTGAAGTAGGTGCCATCACCGTGCTCACCGACGGCACTCATGGGTAGCCGGGGGCGGCCGTGCCCATCCAGGTCGCCACGCAGGCTTCGTTGCCCTCGGCATCCACCTAGCACGCACCACGACGGCGCGAACCGGTCCGTCACGAGCCGATGACCAGTAGCTTGGGGAATCCGATGTCGAACACAGATGCCTAGCTGCGCTGATTCGGCTCGGCCTCGGCCGACGTGTGCACACCCTCGCCGACCGGCGTCTCGCCGATCTCCATGTCCGGCTTTTTGACGTGGGAGCCTATCTCGTCTTCCCAGATCTTCTTCGACTTGCCGAGTTGGCGCACCAACGTCGGCAACTTCGCCGATCCGAACAGCAGCACCACGATCGCGAGAATGACGAGCCACTCCGCACCCTGCGGCATACCGAGAAGTGCCAGCATGACGTCTCCAGTTCCTAGACAGCAGATTCGCCCAGGTGCTTCGGAGCCACACAACCACAAGATAGGTCCGACTACTTGACGGCCAGGATATCCGTCATCCGGATATCCGGGTCGGTCGCCAGCAGGTCGGACGCAATCTTGCCCAAGGCAACCGGAATTGGACCGTCCAGGTGGGCTTGGCGTCCCTCTTCGTTCTCGAACGTGTCGAAGATCCCGAAGGTGGTCTCGCTCAACCGGAAGGCATACCAGGTCACCGTCCCCTCCTCCGCAACTGCCAACTCACGCCCCTGCTCAAGAAACGCGGCCAGCTCCGCCTCCTTGCCCGGCTTGGCCTCGAGGAGTGCTAGCAGTCCGCGATCAATACTCATACCCGGTCCTCTTCAGAGTTCGACTCGAGCGCCCTCCGCGCCGCCGCAGGCTGCGACAAAGCCCGGTGAGACGGATCGGGCACAGTCCCTTTCTCAACAGGATTGTCTGCACCAACCCGCACAGCCATGACTCTCACCGCAACGAAAATCCCCGTGCTGACAAGGGCCAGCGTGACGATCAAGACCGCGAACAACACCGGCATGCTCATCTGATCGAACATGGACTCAGCTCCTTCGCATCACCAAGGACGCTACGCCCACCCACCCCAATTGCCCCTTACGCCAACGTAACGTCCCGGAATGGCCGTAATCCGGCGTTGTACCGGTCAGCCTGAGCGTTGGGGGCAAACGTAAGACAACGGAAACAGCCTGCGAGCAAGGCGAGGAGGCAATGCTGTCTAGGCTCATCGGATGCGATGGATCCGTGCACTACTGGCCGCCGCGCTCGCACTGGCTCTCGCCGTCACGGGTCTGGTGCATCCACACTTCCTCACAGCTGCTACGGCATCGTCGTGGCAGCATCTACATGTTGTCCTGCTCCCCCGTGTTCCCGTTGCTCAGCCCCTCTTC
Organism: Kribbella sp. NBC_00709; assembly: GCF_036226565.1. GTDB lineage: Bacteria > Actinomycetota > Actinomycetes > Propionibacteriales > Kribbellaceae > Kribbella. The sequence goes on along the minus strand of NZ_CP108996.1, from coordinate 5,262,878 downwards.
GACATCGGCGATCACCTGGGCCGCATCTGGATCTCGTCGCCTCAGGATGATCAAGTCGTACGGCGGTAGGTCGCTACAAGAGCCGCGGTACCGAGCACTGACGACCGAGCTGTGGTGAGGACAGTCCTGGCCGGTGTCCCGTACGGCAGGTCCAGAGCAGCGGACAAGGCCAGCAAGGTGAAGCGGTAATGATGGGTCTGGCCGGCCGGTGGGCACGGCCCGTTGTACGTCGCCTCGCCGAGATCGCTCAGAGCCTCGCGGGCCTGATCAGGCTTGACGTGTTCGGTCAGGCCGCCCGCGTCAGCAGGGATCTTCCACTCGACCTGGCGTTGACCCGTTTTGACGGACAGATTTGATGTGGGGCTGGTTCACGCTACCTGTTCGGTAGGGGTGCTGACGGTGGTTTCGAACGTGGCGGGGCTGAGGTAGCCGAGGGTGGAGTGTCGTCGGCGGGTGTTGTACCAGCCTTCGACGTAGTCGAAGATCGCGCTGGTCGCCGCTTGGTGGGTCGGCCAGGCACGGCGGTGGATCAGCTCGGCCTTCAGGGTCGCGAAGAATGATTCCGCGACGGCGTTGTCCCAGCACTGCCCGCGTCGCCCGACCGACAAGACGACACCCAGATCCCTTGCCAGGTTGGCGTACTGAGTCGAGGTGTACTGACAGCCGCGGTCGGAATGAAAGACCACGCCGGGCGCGGGACGGCGCCGATTCACGGCGTCGGTGAGGGCGTCGGCGACCAGGTCGGTGCGCAGGTGGTCGGCGGTCGCCCAGCCGACGACCCGGCGCGATCCCAGGTCGATCACGGTGGCCAGGTAGAGCCAGCCTTGCCAGGTGTGGATGTAGGTGATGTCGCCACACCAGCGGGTATCCAGCGGCGCGGGCTGGGCGGGGTCGACGCCGAAGTCACGCCTGATCAGGTCCGGGCGCCGAGCAGCGGCCGGGTCGGCGACGGTGGTCGTCTTCCACCGTCGTGGTGCCCGTCCGTAGCGGTCGGCGGCTCGCATCAGCCGCACGACCCTCTTACGGGAACACCTCTCACCCTGATCCAGGAGTTCGTGGTGGACCCGCGGCGAGCCGTAGGTCAGCCTCGAGTCGTCGTGGATCTCGACGATCTTCGCTGTCAGCTCGGCATCACGCACGGCACGACGGGACGGGCCGGCGGCCCGGTCGGCGTAGTAGGCGGAACGAGAGACCTGCAGCAACTCACACGCACGTCGGACGTTGTGGCTGCCCTGCTTCTCCGCCTCGATGAACGGATAGACGTTCACCGGGTCTCCTTCACGAAGAAAGCCGTGGCCCGCTTGAGGATCTCGACATCCTCACGCAGCCGGCGGTTCTCCCGCCGCAACTGTGCGAGCTCCTCGCGCTCGGTCGTGGTCATACCATCATCGCGGCTACCAGCGTCGAGTTCGGCCTGCTTCACCCAGGCCCGGACCGCGGTCTCGGTCAGATCGAAGTCCTTCGCGATCTGACCCACTGTCCGGTCGCCGCGCTGGCACAGCTCGACGATTTCGGCCTTGTACTCAGCAGTGAACGAACGACGAGGCCGCGGCTTCTTCTTGCCCATGGACTCCATAATGAACATCCTTCCGGAGCAACCGCTCCTGATCTCGGATGTCCGTCAAAACGGGCCAGGTCCAGAGTCCAGAGCTGACTTCGGACGCAGGTCGGTAGTTGCCCCGTGGTCGATCGTCAAATGGCCCGTCACGCGCGTCGGACGTCGTCCCGCGAGTGGCCTGGCCGAGCGGGAACTCGCGTGGCCGAAGCACCGCTTAGCACGGAGGCCGACTCGCGACTGCGATGCATCCGCGCAGGGTCAGGTCAGGCGTCGCGCTTGTCATCGTCATTCGATGCGTTCTTCCCACCGCTGCTCGCCCACGCCGCATAGAGGCCGGCCAGCGCGATGCTGATGGTTCCCAACGCGTCCGGATCGACACCCAGCGCGATCAGGACGACGCCGGACGCCAGGATCGCCAGCAGCGCGATAAGACTGTCGAATCTCCGTGACGGTTTCAAGTGAGACCTCCTTGTCTGCGGACTCGCCGCCGTTGGCCGAGCGAAAGCATGCCGTCAGGCTGGCGGATCGGGATCATCGATGTATATTTGTCTCTGCGATAAAACGATTTTTCGCACAATAAGGGAGAGCATGTGGCCGGCAGGTCCTTGAGGGGCCGCCCTCGAGGCGCCTTGCGGGGTGAATCACAAGAGATCAACGATCTCGCGTTGCTGCTACAACGCGAGATCGAAAGGTCCGGCATGTCCGTCCGCCGGCTCTGCGCGGCGTTCACAGTCGAGCACTTTCCAACCGGCGCCATTCCCGCTGAAGCCACGGTCCACCGAAGGTTGAACGGCGAAGGCCTGGCCAACCATTGGCCGTTGGTGCCAGCAGTGATCGCCGTCTGCACGCCCGCGGCCGAGCGTCGCCGCGTCACCCGGCAGGCGGAGGAACTCAATCGCAAGGCTCGTCGAGATCCGACTTTGCTAGAGCCCGACTCGGCCCGCCATGAGGACCTGCTCGCGCTCAAGTCAACCAACAGTCGCCTGCGCAACAAACTCGTCGAGGCGCGCGAGGGCTTGGCCACTCAAACGGATCACCGGCTGCGGGCTGAACGTTCGCTGCTGCAGGTACACCAACTGAACCTCCTCCTGCTTCGTATGCTGGCGTCCCCGTCCGCGGCTGATGGATCACCAGGTGTGCACGACAGCGCGAAGCTGGCGCACCTCGAACAACAGCTGTCACAACTCAGGGCGGCAAATCTCGACGGCAGCCGACTCCTCTCCGAATCTGAACGCCGGATATCGAATCTCGAACGCGTCTTGGCGATCAGGGAAGGCACTTCCTCCACATCCTCGGGCCGATCGCCCACAAGCCACCCCCAGCCTCCCCGGCAAGATCGTGCCATCCCGTTGGCCTTCGCCCAAGCCATTCGCGCTCTGGATCCCGACGGTCGACTCTTCGCTGATGTGTTTAGGCGAACGCTGGACACGCTGTACGACGGCGCACACACTGGTCGCTTCCGCTGGGATCAGCTGTTGAAGACCGAAAAGACTCATCTCGGCACTCTCGTCGAGATCGAACTCCGACGAGCGTTCCCGTTTCGCGACGGCCAGTATCTCGACTTCGAGCATGAGGGATTCGAATTCGACCTGAAGTTCTCGGTCAGCAACAACTGGATGATTCCGGCCGAGCTCATCGGCAAGCTGTGCATGCTGGTGACGGTCAACGACAGCAGGTCAATCTGGAGCGCAGGAGTTCTGGAGATCACCCCCGGCCTGGTGCGCCAGGGCACCAACAGGGACGGCAAGGCGACCCTGACACCCGAAGGTCGAGCCGCGATCGAGTGGATCCATCTCGAGGCGCAACTGCCGGAGAATGTACTGCTCCACATGCCGGCTGAAGACGTTTCGCATATCTTCAAGCCGCGCAGTGCACAGGGACGAGTGAACGAACTGCTCAGACGAGCCGAAGGCAAGTTGATCAGGCATGTGACCACCGAGGCCGTCGCCATGCAGCAGGACGCGGCCAGGCGAGTTCGCTTCGCTCGACAGGCTTTGCAACCTGAAGGCATCCTCGTTCTGGATCGGCGCCACAGAGAGCTCGCAGCGCACCTGGAGCTGCCCGTTCCGGATCAGAACGAGGTGGTCAGCGTTCGTGTCGCCCTGGTCGACGATCAGGATCCCGACGAACGGCCGGCCTTTCACGCCGACGGTGGGCGCTGGGCCATCGCGCGCCCCGAAGACCCCACCGTTCCAGCACCCCTGTTGACCAGAGCCACCTGAGCGTTCACGAACGAACTTGGCGCGAATCTGGTGGGCGGGGATCGCGCTGCGTGCGCGCCGACCGCCACATCCACGGACGCCCTCGGGACACTGCCCTCCGGATGCTGACCGTATTCCGCCGCAATGGCGTCGAACGCGGAGACCTGCAGCGGCCGCATATCGTAGGCATCCCAGGAGCGGTTCGCCCCACCCGCGCGGGCTGCCCTGTTCTTGTCATACTCGATGTCCAGCAACGGCTCGATCGCCCGCGCCTAACTCAAGGTTCGCGCGTGGCGGCGTTTGGCCACAACTCCCAGCGGTTGGCGCGCCCTCGTCGCACCTCGGCGTCTGGAAACTGTTCCTGCAGTTCTTGGAGTCGTTGCACCACCTCGGCGATGGGCAGACCTGATGGGACGATGGCGAGCGGCTCGGGCTTCGGAACTGGTGGCGATGTCAGGTGTGTCTCACTATGGCGGGCAGTTTCCAGCAACTTCATGACGCGGGCATGGATGGCACGTTGGCCTGGCCAAGCCGGGCAGGGCCAGTCGTACGGCGGGCTGACGTATCCGTGGTGTCTGGTCGGAAGTGCGCAGTCGGCACACATATCCTCGATCTCCTGACGCGGGACCGCGAGGAGCTTCTCGAGCCGCCACTTCTTGATGTCGCGCTCGGTACGGATCTTGGATCGCTGGCTGCGGTCTGACGTTGCGTTGATCTGAACTTCCAACTCGGGCACTTTCTCCCGCAACTGGCGGACCTCGGCGATCCGGCGTTCTTGGTACCAGCAATGGGTCAAGTGGCGTCGATCGCCGGGCAGCCGGCCGTACTCGTCCGGGACGTCCTCGGGATCCCCTACGACCGGAGTGAGCCGCTCGACCGCGATCCGGTGGCGCACGATCGCCGTATCCAACTCGGCAACTTGGTCAGCCCGCCGCTTCGAGTCCATGGCGGGATATCGCTCACCAGATCTGAGAGCCGCCACCTCTGTTCGTTTGTGCTGCAGGATGCACTGCTGCTCCAACAGTTCGAACCGCGCCTCGGCCCGCACCTGGTCATAACGCTCCCGGTTCACGACACGCGACCGCTCCCGTTCCTCAGCGCGCACTTTGCTGTCGCGGTCCCAGCGGGCCATCTCGGCCTCGATCTGGCGCTTGGTCTGGCGGCGAAATCCCGGTTCTGCGCGCTCCCACTCCCCCATGATCTGTTGTGCACGTTCGAGTTCGGCGGCCTGTTCCTCTAACCGCCATGGATTCCAGAACTCATCCCGATGAAGCTCCATGAACAGCCTTCTAGCCGCGACGTGCTCTTCGAAGGTCGACGTCGCACCCTTCTTCGCGCGCCACGGCCGTTCGCCGTCTTTGTAGACACCGTCTGGCAGCGTCTGGATTCGCGAGCCTGTCTCCGTCATGCATTCATGCTGGTCGACCGCGCTCGACAGCTACAGCAGGTGCCCGGTGAACATTCCGTGTCGGGGACGCCGTGGGGTTTGTGTCAGTAACTGGCGGAGTGCGACGGTGTGGTCGACTACTGCATGTGGTTCGGACGCCGAAGCTGACTGATCGTCATGTGGAAGTACTCAAGTGGATCGGCCAGGGTTGCCCACCGCATGACTGGCCCGATCAGACCCACAAAGAACACCGCCCGCGCGCTGGCCAGCCGCGGCCTCGCCCGTGTCGGCCGCAAGAACAAGGTCTGGACGGCAGGAATCACCGAAGCGGGCGAGTTCTACGACCCGGCGTCCCGCGCTCCGATCGATGCGCTGACCTCACCCACGGTCACCCGATGCCTAGGCCAAAGCCAAAGCCAAAGCCACCCGAGACGGACACAGCAGCGCTCCCGGCGCAACCTCGTGCGCTTGCCCGGCGAGAGGAACCTGCCCCGGATTCGACAGCTCGTCAGATGCGGCGGGTTGCAGCGCGCAAGAAACCGACGGCTGTCAAGCAGGTGCCGCGGACAATCAAGGAGACGTATACCCGCTACAAGGTTGTCGTCACTCGAGTGCAGGTCGCCGAGCGCTTCGTACGCGCCACCAGCGAAGAAGACGCCGCCGAGAAGATTCAGGCAGAGCTCGAGCGACCGTACGGGTATCTCGGCTCCTGGAAGACCACCATGTCAGAGGTCGATGTCGTCGAAGCCGAGCAGACAACCGTCATCGGACCAACGCACCTCTCCGCTGCCGGACCACTGCTGCTCAGCATCAAGGACGCCGCGAAGGCGCTCGGTATCAGCTACTCCACGCTCTACCAGATGACTCACCAAGGCGACATCGAGTGGGTCGCGATCGGCAACCGCAAGTTCATCTCGCGCGAGATCCTCGTGGACTTCATCATGGCCAACACCCACAAGGGCTACTACGTCGCCCGGTGATGCTCGGTGGCCAAAGTTGAGCCAATTTACCCTTCGCCGTCTCCCCAGTGACTCATCGCGAAGGATCTGCCGAGTAGCAGGTCAGCGTTCTGGTCGCCTGACTATCACTTGCGAAACTTTCATCAATGAAAGTATCATCCATGCAAGTATTCGACGGAGGTGCTCACAGTGGACGGTTTCGTCGGGCGGCATACCGAGCTCGGTCTCCTCGACGAGTTGCTCGGATCCGCCAACACCCGCGGCCGCGGGACACGGCGAGGGCGCGCCGTCCTCATCCGGGGTCGCCGGCGAGTCGGAAAATCCCGGCTCGTGGAAGAGTTTCTCGAACGCGCCGGACTCCCGCATGTCTTCTTCACCGCGGTCGGCGGATCCCGGGAGGGAGATCTGGCCGCCTTCAGCGCCGAGGTCGCGGCATCGTCGCTACCCGACGCGTCACGCTACGCGGACTTCACCGTTCCGCGCACGTGGGACGCGGCGCTGAGCCTGCTCACCACCGCGCTCCCGACCGACAGACCCAGCATCGTCGTCATCGACGAAATGCCCTACCTCGTGCAAGAAGACCCATCCTTCGAGGGCGCACTGCAGAAGGCCTACGACCGGTCCCTGTCCAAGCTTCCGGTTCTGTTGATCCTGATCGGCTCCGACCTCGCCATGATGGAGCAGCTAAACACCTACGGCCGGCCCTTCTACCAACGCGGCACCGAACTGGTCGTCCCTCCGCTCAACCCAGCCGAAGTCAGCCGCATGCTCGACCTACCACCAGCCGACGCACTCGACGCCTACCTCATCAGCGGCGGCCTCCCGTTGATCCTCGAGGAATGGCCCTCCGGCGCAGGCCCGATGGAATACCTCGAGCAAGCAGTACACCGACCAACCTCGGCGCTCCTCGTCAGCGGAGAACGCGCGCTGGCGGCCGAGTTCCCCACCGAAGCCCAGGCACGCCGCATACTGACCACCATCGGCCACGGCGAGCGCACCTTCACCTTGATCGGACGCACATCCGGCGACCTCAATCCAGGAGCGGTTAAACGCTCACTGGACCTACTCACAGCACGCCGGATCGTCGCCGCCGACACACCCCTGTCCACCCGGCCCAGCCGCGAGACGCGCTACCGGATCGATGACCCGTACCTGCGCTTCTGGCTGTCCTTCGTCAACCCCGCGATCCCGCTCATCGAACGTGGTCGAGGCGACCGGGTCCTGGAGACGATTCGTGCGAGCTGGACGACGTGGCGCGGCCGAGCTGTCGAGCCCGTGATCCGCGACGCCCTCTGGCGTCTGACCGACGGATCCGTCCCCGAGGGTACAAACGCGATCGGTGGCTACTGGACCCGCACCAACGACCCGGAGATCGACATCGTCGGCGCCGACCGGGCACCGATCGCCAAGAAGATCACAGCCGTCGGATCGATCAAGTGGCTCGAAAACAAGCCATTCGACACCCGCGACCTCGCACGCCTCATCCACCACAGATCACAACTACCAGGCGCCTCCGACAACACACCCCTGATCGCGGTCAGCCGCAGCGGCTGCATCACACCAGACATCACCCACCTCACCCCCGATCACATCCTGGCCGCGTGGAGCTGAAGCGTTACCGCGACAACACCGCCACGTTCGGCTACAACAACACGATCGGACGAGATCCACTCAGCAGACGCCGCGTGGCAGCGATGGAGCTGGATGCGCCTGCAAATCTGCCGACGCCCTAACTGCAGATCTGCCGCCCATGTGCTTCGGTCAACAACTGTTCCCGCCCCGTCTCGAGCAGACCCACGGCCGTGCGCCGTAACCGGCCACCAACAGCGACCCTGCGGAACCCAGGCTCAGCTTCGGCCAGGCAAGCCGACCTCACCTTCCGGCGGAGGTCTTCCGCACCTCTTTACGCACCTCAATCAGCGCGAGAGGATGGATGCCGATGAGAACTTATGCGCAACACAACACCACGAATCCTGTTGTCTATAAGAGGTTTCGCGCATCGTCGGCAAACGGTGATCATCCTCAGCTGGAATTCAGCGGGTTCGGGGTTCGAGTCCCTGGCGGCGCACAAATGTGATCTCTCAAGAGATCCCGGACGGACCGGACCCCTGTTTGGGGTCCGGTTTTCTGTTCTTGGGGTGTGGGCCTGGGGGTCGGCCGAGGGGCTGGTAGTCGCGGGTGGGGTCGAGGGTGAGCTCGCGGAGGAGTTCGCCGGTGGCGGCGTTGATGATGCGGATGTGGAGGTCGTCGACGAGTTTGAGGACGGGGGTTCGGGCGTGCTCGGTGCCGATGGGGATGTGGTGGAGTCGGCCGGCGCGGCGCAGGGTGAGTTTGCCGGCGGGGTCTGAGATGTCGTGGAGCACGCGGTAGTGGGTGTCGGTGCTGCGGTCGGTGCCGGGGCCTGCTTTGGGGCGGACCTGGTAGGCGGTCGCCGGGGTCGCGCGGTGGTGCAGCGACCGGTGTGGGCGGGCGTGGTTGTAGATCTGCACGAAGGTGTCGATCAGGGCCTGGAGTTCGTCCAGGCCGGCGGGTTGTTGAGGTTGCGCGGCCAGCCAGTTCTTCATCGTCTGTTGGAACCGTTCGACCTTGCCGCAGGTCGTGGGGTGGTTGGGGCGGGAGTTCTTCTGAACGATGTCCAGACGGCGTAGCTCGGTCTCGAGCCCGTTGCGGCCGCCGGTGAAGCGGGTGGTGTAGACGAAGCCGTTGTCGGTGAGCACGGAGGCGGGATAGCCGTGCTGGGCTGCGGTTTGGGTGAAGGTGTTGAGCACGATCTGGCCGGTGATGTGGCGGTGGGCCGAGACGTGCAGGGCGTAGCGGGAGTGGTCGTCGAGCCAGGTGATGGTCTCGGTGTCGGTGCCGTCGGTGAGCGGGTAGTGGGTGAAGTCGGATTGCCAGGTTTCGTTGGGTTGTTCGGCCTCGAACCGCAGGTAGGAGCTCTTCGGGCGCTTCTTCGGCTCCGGCACCACCAGACCTTGGCGGGTCAGAGTGCGAGCGACCGTGCTGACCGAGACCGTGACCTGATGGCGGTGCCGCAGATGCCAGGCGATCGTGTCCGGACCCGCGTCCAGACCGGACTCGATCAGCTGCTTGCGGACCGTGATGATCAGGTCGATCGTCGACTGCGGTATCGCGGTCGGGCTGGTCTTGGGCCGGCGTGACCGCGGCTCGAACGCCGCTTCGCCCTCGGCTCGGTACCGGGCGAGTAGTTCGTAGACCCACGAACGAGCAACGCCATAAGCGGCAACGACCTCGGCGACGCTACGTCCTTCGATCTCGATCGCGGTGACAACCAGCCGGGCTTTGGACACACCCGCAGCCTCAACGCAGCCCTGCCCGAACCCTCAGACCCAGTCCGGTATGTCTTGAGAGACCTGTCCGGTATGTCCTGACGGAGCACACCTGGCGGCGCACAACAGCCCAGGTCACCAAGGTGCCCTGGGTTTCTTCATGCCCCCAGGTCACCTTTTATTCGACGCTTTCAGCTGCACGTCTCTCTCGCCGACCGAAGTGCTGACCTCACGAGATCGTGACTGTGCGTCACATCACATAGCAACGCCATCATCGAACTAGCCGATCCTCCACACCGGCACGCGTTGAACAGGTAACGCTCACACCGGTTGGAGGCAACACATGCCGAGGACACCGCTGCCCATCGGAACCTGGGGAGAGATCTCCACCAGAACCCTGAAGCCCACCAAGAACAGCAAGCCCGCCAAGCACCTGGCCCACGCCAGGTTCCGCGACCACGACGGCAAAGTCCGCGCCGTCACCGCCACCGGCAAAACCAAGACCGCCGCGCGAACGGCACTGCTCACCAAGCTCCAGAACCGCGCCAAGACCAACTACTCCGGTGACCTCAGCACGAACCACAAGGTCAACCACCTCCTCGACCTCTGGGAGCGAAGGTTCGAAGGACTCGTCGCCGACGAAACACGCTCACCCACCTCACTCACCACCTACCGACGCGCCCTCAAGAACCATCTCCGTCCCGCCATCGGCGAACTCCACATCGGCGAAGCCACCACCCAGCGCCTCGACACCGTCCTCACAAACATCAAGCACCACGCCGGCGCCCCCACCGCCAGAACCTGCCGCGCCGTCATCTCCGGTGCGATGAAACTCGCCGTCCGCTACGGCGCCATCACCACGAACCCCGCCCGCGAAGCCGACGCCATCGAAGCCAAGCCCAAGAACCCACCCCGAGCGCTCACGACCGAAGAAGTCACTCTCCTGAACAGGAGCCTGGCCGCCGACGAACACGCCGTCGACGCGGACCTACCTGACCTCGTCACGTTCATGCTCGGCAGCGGCGTCCGCATCGGCGAAGCCCTCGCCGTCCTTTGGCGCCAAATCGACCTCGATGCAGGCACCGTCGAAATCACCCACACCATCGCGCGGCCACCCGGCGAAGGCCTGATCCGCAAGACCACCAAGTCCAGAACCGGCGAGCGCACCCTCAGCCTCCCCAACTGGGCTACCGCCATGCTCCGCGGCCGCCACACCACCGGCCCCCGCCCCGACGCCTCCGTCTTCCCCAACACCACCGGCGGCCATCGCGACCCCTCCAACACCCGTCGCTCCCTCCGCACCGCCCTCTCCCCCGTCGGCAGCACCGCCCGACGCGAACTAGGCCGAACCCTCCGCGGACTCCGCCGCCAGACTCACCTCAGCCGAAAGCAAGTCGCACAGACCCTCGGCTGGCCCCAAACCAGAATCGAACTCATCGAAACCGGCCGCATCAAACCCAACCATCGACTCATCTCCAGCCTCACCAAGACCTACGGCATCGCCCTCGATGACGGTCCTGGCCTGGCCGCACAACTCGAGGAAGCCATGCAACCCGCCGAGTCAGACAAACTCACCTGGATCCGCTCCCACGCACTCCGCAAAACCACGGCCACCGCCCTCGACCAAGCCGGCCACACCGCCCGCCAAATCGCCGACCAACTAGGCCAAGCCAAAGTCTCCATCACCCAAGACACCTACATTGGCCGCCAACCCGCCAACCCCACCGCCGCCCAAGCCCTCGAACACGCGTTCGACGACCCCGATCTGGCATGAGCGGCGCTCTCGACGCTGCTCCGAACTATGAAGTCTCGCTGGTGGCGACCGTTGTCAGCATCTTCCACCTGTCACCTTTGCCCTTGACCTGCGATTACCTCTGGCCCGCACCGGGCACGGATCGATGTTTGTCTGCCTCCGACGCAGCACAGTCGGACAAGCAGGTCACCGGTCGGCCTCGGATCAACTCGAGGAGGGTGTCAGCTATCTTCAGCGCGCACTCGGCCCGAGCCGCCCAGTCGGTTGCTGGCGCAACGAAGCCGAGTGTCTCTTGTGCCGGTTGCGTCGGCTCGCCGGGATGAGGTGCGATGCCGGGATCACCGTGCTGTCCTAGAACAGCACGGAGAGTGACGCCGGGGGGAGTGTGGCGATGGCGGAGAAGGTTGTGCGTACCAGGCAGGTCACGCTTCACCGGCTGTGGCGAACGCCCACGAGCGCCGACGAGTTGTTCGATGTACTCGACCACGAACAGCTCGACGAGCTCGAAGACCTCGACTTCGGACCAGTCGCGGTAGCGGACTGCTCCGGCTTGTGGGTCCAGGGTTCGTTTCGCACAAAGGCCGGCGAATCCGCCGAGTGGTGCGCGGCCGCCTCCCGCACGCTCGGCCACACCGTGCATTTCGCCGACACGCACTCCGCCGGCCTACTCCAGCTGATCGTGGACGATGCCGCGTATGCGATCGCCTACGGACAGGGATACCGGCTGCTTCCCAGTGAGGCGAAGGACCATCGGTTCGGGCTCGAGTTCGCGATCCGCGCCCTCGACCCGACGCACGTGCACAAGCTGATGCGACGCCGGCCCGGTGCCCGAGGTCGGACCGAGGTCACGCTGATGCCCAACGGATCCGCGATCTGGGCGTTCGACGTCGCCGACGCCTACGCGGACCTGGTCGGACGCGCCAGCGGCAAGTCGCAGACGATCCAGCTGAGTCGCTCGCGTCCGACGCAGGCGACCTCGGTCGACGGCGGCGTCGGACTACAGATCCGGCTGGCAACCGATCCGGTCGAGCTCGTCTCCGACATTCGCACCATCACCGGCGTTCTCAACCGGGAACGGCGTCCGGAACTCGAGTTCATCGACCGCATCACTCCGGTCCGGGATACCGACCTCGTCGATCAACTCGACGACGACATCGAGAACCTCCTGACCGACACACCAGAGAACATCAGCCATCGCCTCAGCGCCGTCGTACCGATGGACCTGGCAGAGGGGATCGAGGACATCCGCGCCTTCAAGGTGCGGCTGGGCAAGAGCAACCGCACCTCCCTGGAGGTGACTCTGGACCGACTGCTGAACCAGGCGAGGATCGTCCGGGAACGCCCCAGACTGCAGGCATTTCGCGACGGCCGTGTGTACGCCTTCAAAGACGAGGCGTGCACGCACCCGGTCGGCAGCAGCAAGGCGGTCCAATGGCTGGAGGCCACTGCAGTCCTGCCGAAGGACCGCCACTTCGCCATGGTCGACGGCCGGTGGTATGAAATCGACGCCGAGTACCGCAACCGGCTGCGGCAACGGGTACACCAACTGCTCGAGACCAGGTCGGCCCTCGCGCTCCGGGCGTGGCGACCTGGTGAAACCGAACGGGACTACAACGAGAACTCGGCGCTCGACCCCGACTTCAATTTCATCTGCCTCGACCGCCGAGGTGTCAAAGACGAGTTCCACAACAAGTGGGGCTTCGAGGCCTGCGATCTGCTCGGGCCGGACAACGAGCTGATCCACGTCAAGCAAGCCACGAGTTCTTCACCGCTGAGCCACTTGTTCAGTCAAGCCTGCGTCGCCGTACAAGGTCTCGAAGGATCGGCCCAGGCACGGACCCGCTTCAGAGAGCTCGTACGGCAGCAAGGACGAGGACGCGAGCTACCGCACGACTTCGTGCCGACGAAGGTCGTGTTCGGCATCCTGCTCAAGAAGGGCGAAGCCGTCACGCCCAGCACACTCTTTCCGTTCGCACAGGTCGCCTTGATCCAGGCCGCGCGCATGCTGCAGTCCGCCCGAGTCCCGATCGACATCGAAGTCCGAGGAATAAAGCTCGCCTCGGCGGCTACTTGAGCAGGCCGGCGAGCTCTTTCACGATAGTGAGCAAGCCGGTTACCAGGGGGACGATCGCGACGACAGCCGCCAGGCCCGCGGGCGAGCGCCAGGTGCCCAGGCGCGGTTGTCCATGATCGAGGGTGGCGTGGCCCAGGTCGGTTCGAGGACGCTGAGGTCGTCGGCGACCACGAGTTGAACAGCCCGGCGGATCGCAGGGTTTCCCTTGATGTCATCCGGCTTGACGACAGCCTCGGCGAACTCGGCGAGGAGCGTGTCGGCGGCGGACAGGAAGGCCCGGCGACTCGGCGGCTGCAGCGCGGCGTACTGCCGGAGGATCGCGAACCGGAGCGGACGGACAGCCCGCCGTACGCGGGCGTGGTCCGGAACCGTTGCCGCCGCGCGGGCCTTCAACGTGAAGTCACTCGGGATCCAGGCCAGCTCCCACGCATCCCTCAGCCGGGTAAACCGGCGGCCTCCCGGCGAGTCCGACTCAGACCGTTCGCGGAACAGTGGCCCGACGGCCGCCATGAAATCGGTCAGACCGAAATGGCGCGGGTGCGCGATGGCGACTGGGACCGCGGCCAGGCACATCAGGATCATCGCCGCGAAATACGCCAACAGCCGGGACACCTCGCCTGCGTCCGTCGCGGCGACCATGCCCACGAGGGGAGAAACGATCATCAGCCCCAGACCGATACGTACCAGCAATGCATACACCTGACGGCGGGCCGCACTGATGTACCCCGTCCATAAGAGGCCCTTGTCCATAGTCCACTTCAGCTCGGAGAAGGCCCGCCTCCCCTCGCGGAACGTGATGACGAAGACGGCCACGAAAGCGACAACACCGTACAGGCCGGTCATCAGCCCGGTCGCCTTGTCGACCCGAGCGATCAGCATCCCGGTGGACCAGATCAAGAACAGGTGGAAGACGGTCGACGTCGCGATCAGGCCGGCCTGTACCGAGCGCACCGCCCAGCGGCACAGCCGGTTCACCGGTTGCTTTGAGGTGCTGGCCTGGACGTTCAGCACGACCGGCGCGTGCAATCCAACAGCCATGAACTGCAGCGCCGCGATCGACAGAACCAGAACAACCTGCGCACGCAGCGCATCGAGAAACCCGTCCATGAGGACACTGTCCGCGACAGCACCGACACTTTCCGCTTATCAGACTTGGAGACGACTCGACGCGGTCACCAGCATCTTCGACCGAGACTTCGCGTTGGTGGGCGGTCACGGACCACTCGGAACGCACCTATGTCGACGACGCCGGAGAGCGTCTCGGTCGGGGCCGGGATTGGGGCGACGCTCGCGATCGGAGGCGAGCCGGAGTCACCCCGTGATTACCACGCTGGCCTGCGCCGATCTCAAGGCCCACCGAGATCATTCGGTACCAAATCGCACCCTTTAACACCATCTCCGGGTATGATTTGGTACATGACGCCCGTCGAGCCGCTACATCGCGCACACCAACGCCTGACGATGCTGCCGCGCACTTTCACCACGGCGCATGCGCGCCGGGCCGGCGTGCCGTCGCGGGATCTGGCGACGCTGGTCAGCGAAGGCGCTGCGATTGAACTCTCGCGCGGTGTCTACCGGCGGTCCGACGCGCCCGAGACTGCGCACCTCGATCTTCTGGCGGTGCACGCACGAGCATCCCACGCGGTCGTCTGCGGCGAGTCCGCGCTCGCGCTGCACGATCTGATCGACGACATACCGGCTGCCGTACACATCGCCGTACCGCGCGGCACCCGCCGTCCGGCGATCTCCTACCCGCCCGTCGTCGTCGCGCAGTACGCGGCCAAGACCTTCGACCTCAACATCGAGCAGTACGAGGCGGCACCAGGCGAGTTCGTGCCGGTCTACGACGCCGCCCGGAGCGTGGTCGACGCCATGCGCCACCGTAACCGCATCGGCCAGACACTAGCCCTGGCGGCACTCGGCCGCTACCTGCGAACCAGTGGGCCCAACGGGGTCGGGAATCTCCAACAGATCGCCCGCGAACTGCATGCCCTCTCCGTCATCCGGCCAGCTGTCGAAGCGGTGCTCGCCTGATGGTCAATCCGGCCCGCGACACCGTTGCCGGTCGCATCTACAACGACCTGCGCAACTCAGCACGCCGACAAAAGCGCGCCACCGACGAAGTCATGGTCGAGTACGTCCTCGAACGATTCCTCTACCGGCTCGCCACATCTCCAGCCGGCCGCGAACACTTCGTCCTCAAAGGCGGCCTGCTCCTCGCCCAGTTCGGCGCACGCCGCACGACACGAGACATCGACATTCTCGGGCAAGCCTTCACCGGCGAAGACACCGAGATCATCCGACGAATCAGGGCGATCGCCGCGACCGAAGTCGACGACGGCGTCACGTTCGACAGCACAAGCCTGAGAACCGCGCCGATTCGAGACGACGGCCGCTACCACGGGCTCCGACTCGTCATGCCCGCCTCGATCGCCCGTGCACAACTCAAGCTCCAGCTCGATGTCAGTCTGGGCGATCCCATCACCCCCGAGCCCCAACTCATCGCGTACCAACAACTACTGGAAGCCGGGACCTTCACCATCCTCGGCTATCCACTCGCCACCGTCATCGCCGAGAAACTGTCCACCGCCATCGAACTCGGCGACCTCAACACCCGCGACCGCGACTACGGCGACCTCTACCGCCTGCTACGCGCCAACACCCTCCACGCCGACGAAGTATCTTCCGCTCTCAAAGCCACAGCAGCCCACCGACAAATCACCTTGCGACCACTCAGCTCGAGCATCACCGACCTCGCCCAGCGACGACAGCCCTCCTACACCGCATGGCTACGACGCCAAGGCCCAGCCGCCACCGGCTACCCAACCAGCTTCGCGGACGCAGTCGCCGTGATCACAGCCTTCGCCGACCCACTCATCAGCGGCCAAGCCCGCGGCAAGGACTGGGACCCAGAGAACGCCCGGTGGACCTAACCAACGCGTCAAACCCTGGACCGCCAGGTCGAGGTCTTCGACACGTCCATCAGCAGGCCGGCCAACCGGGCTGCGCACCCTTTACGCACCTGAATCGGCGAGCCGCACTGCGCAGGCACGCAAGTCGAGGCGCCCGCCAATCCTTGTTACATCTGCCGAGGGATAAGGCCGAAAGAGCCGAGCGCTTGCTTGGAGGTGGCCGTAGATCGCGAAGCCTGCACCTTGTGATGCTGGGCCTCGACGACCTGCGGGGCTGAGCGGAACGTCGTTCCCTCTGCTGCGATCAGTTGGTCTTCGGACTGGGTAGATGGCGGCCTATGTAGCCGACGTAGATCTTGCCGTCGAGCGCGACAGCGTCGAGGTAGTGGATGCGCGGGCTGATCGACTTCTTCGCCCCGAGCTTGAGATGGGCATCCATGTACCGGCTGCCGGATGGATCGATGCTGGTTGGAACCGGGAACACTCGGCAGTCGTGAAACTTGCCGTTGTTCTTCACGGTGGGGCTCTCCACCGGGCTGTGGCCGTGAGCCGAGTAGCTGCGATAACCGGCGGGAGCATCTTTCAGGTACGCATGGAACCCCTGGTTGAACGCTTTCGACTCGCGTGCCCGTGCGTAGTCATTCAACGCGAGGAGCGCGGTCCAGGCCTTGGAGGCACTGTTGCCGAGCAAGTCGTGGTCATTCAGTTCCTCCGCAACGCGTTGATCCGCTGTCAGGACCAGGTACTTCAGTTCGTCTTGCCGCTCGAAGAGTTCGGTGAAGTTCTCCGGTGGGTTGGTACGATCCTCGAGCGGCACCTCGGACCAAGCGTCGTTGCCCAAGCCGGCCTGCATGAGCTCGCGCTGCAGGTGCCGGACCTGGTCCTGTAGCTGACTAGTCGCCTCGAGTTCTTCGGCCCAGGACAACTGCACGTCTTCGAGCTCCGATTGCAGACGAGCCTGCGTGTCTTCGAGGTTGGCGATCTGCTCGAGGTCGGACAGGAGCCTGGCACGTAGCTCGCCAACACTCTCGCGTGTCGCGTGCCCATGCTCTGCAAGACGCGCAATCGCGGCGATCGATTCGATTCCGAGGTCGGTGCTGCCCAGCAGCTCGCGTGTAAGTTCCTGGAGAGCGTCGACAACCGCGACATCCAACCCAGCGAACGGCCTCGGCTCGGCGACTACATCCGGCCCTATCGTGAGCATATCTGCTGGGCCTGTGCTGACCTCGCGGGCGGAGGTCTCCGCAGGAGGTCCGTCGGACAGGAAGATCTCCTGCTGCCCAGGGGAGAGCTGGTCGACCAGCGTCTCCGTCTCGATTCTCTGAAGACTTCGGTCGACGCGGCTGAACCTGGGTGGCAGTTGTTGGCCGAGAAGCTGCTCCCGACTCGCCCAGCCCAGCATGCGCCTGAGCTTCCAGTCAGGATCAGCGGCGATCCGCGCGGGCCCGAGGATGCGATGCCTTCGCCCGTCAACGCGGACAGCCGGATCGGCTTCCGGCAGGAATGTCCGAACACCGCCTGCTGGAACCGCATGCGAATGCCCGACTCGATCCGCGAAGGCTACGGTGGCGTGCGGATCCATCAGATACGCGCCCGCCAGGCCAACTGTCTCTGCAAGCAGCGCCCCTACCTGCTGCGTCCACGCCTGCCACGGCAGCAGATCCGAACTACCGGCGACGAACACGAACCCTCGGCGGTCCGGATCGCAGACGACGTCAAGAAGGTCGTCGACGTCGTCCTCGCGAACGATTACCGGCTGACCACGCAGCATCGCCAGACCATCCGTCGCATCAAACGCGTCCACAAGCCGCCTGACGAGACCTGGAGTTGCAGTCCAGCTGCCAGGCTCGGCGGCATCGAGCTCGAGCCAGACCGACGACGGCTGATGCGGTCCCACCTCCGTTGTGAGCTGCGTCGTCCATCCGGACGGCTCACTCAGCCGGATCCGCCGCCGCCTCGAACCATCGGGCGACACGTCGAGAACCACGTCCACAAAGGTGCCTTCAGCAACAATCTGGCGTCCGGTCGGCAGCGCCTCGAGGCGGAGGCTCTTGCTCAGCAGCCAACTATGCAGCTGCCTATCGATCTCGTGCTCAAAATCCTCGACGTCACCGACCTCGAAGAAACTTCGGTAGTCAACCATCTGTCCCCCAGCCCTCGACGAAACGGCAGCGACAAACTGCCGAACCAAGGCGGGGAAAGGACGCAACTGCTCGCATCTGATGCTTCAGTCGCACGTAGCGCCGCACTCAGCCCTACGACTGTTCCGCGATCCACGGGCTGAGGTGCGGCTTCTTCCCCACCACCCGCTCCATCGCACGGTCGACACAGAGCGTTACGGAGCCCGCAACCGCACTTGCGTCAGATTTCGGCAACCACAGCATGTTGTCGCGACGACAACGTTGTCGAACTGCTCTCTCCCCAGTCGGCAGCACCGAACACCGCGATCTGGGCCAACTGTTATCCGTGCAGGACGCCTTCTCGTTCATCCGCACACGGGCCTGCTGGGACGTCTTCGACGTCGGCAGATCGGAATCGCAGTTCTGGCGGTGACTCCACAGCCTATGGCTCAATCGCGAGCACCGTCCTGGGCGACCCGGTTGAGGCTGTACGGGAGCGGATTGCGGTTGCATCTCCGGAATCACTCACCGAACACACCGACACGTCACCTGAAGTCGAGCAGGGCACGCCTGCATACATGTGCCTCGCCGCATCAGCAGAAACCTTAACGACGCTCCGCTACAGCTCCGGTGGCTTAGGTCACCGGGTAGGCCCTACGATTGGTCGGCGCCGAGATCAGGACTGGGGAGGTTCCGCGATGAACGTGACGGTTCGGGTGTCCGGACAGGACTCCGAGGACGAGTTGCGTTCCCTCCGGGACTGGCTGGCCACGGACGACGCCTTCCGCGGACGCGTCACCATGGAGAGGTCGCACCGGAGCCCAGAGGACATGGGAGCGGTGATCGACCTGCTCGTCGTCGCCGTCGGCAGCGGTGGCGCCGCAACGGTCCTGGCCGGCGCGATCGCCACCTGGTTGCGGACCCGCCGATCGGACGTGACGGTGGAGATCGTCGAATCTGCTCATCAGCGTACCGTCAAGGTGACCGCCCATAGGGTCAAGGACGCCGAGGCGACGATCCGTGGGGTCCTGGGGGCAAGTGACAGCTGATGCGACTCCCTGACCCGGCTGCCTCGCGCGCCGTGCTGATCGGCACCGGGCGGTACGAGGACTCCGGACTCGACGATCTACCCGGCGTTCACGCGAACATCACCGACCTCGAACGGCAGTTGGGCGACGAGCACAACGGGTCGTTCCAGCAACTCCAGACCGTCCACAACCCGGACCGCTCCAGCGCCGTCGGCGTGCTCCTGGGTGACGAGGCGCGCGCTGCCACCGACACATTCCTCGTGTACTACGCGGGACACGGCCTGGTCGACCGACACGGAGCGCTGTACCTCGGTCTCTCCACGACCGAGCCAGGGCACGTCAACTACACGGCGATGCCCTTCGAGTTCATCCGTCACGCGTTCCTCGACAGCCCAGCAACCAATCGGGTGCTGATTCTCGACTGCTGCTTCTCCGGTCGCGCCATCGAGGCCATGAGCGACCCACACTCGCTGGTGTCCGGGCAGGTCGACATCGAGGGCACCTACACTCTGACCTCTTCTGCGGCGACCCAGACATCACACGCTCCCAAGGACGCTCGCCATACGGCGTTCATCGGTGAACTGCTGAACCTGCTCGGAAGCGGTCTCCCGAACGACGCTGCCTTCATCACGCTCGACGAGATCTACACTCACCTCGCACGTACGTTGTCCGCTCGCGGCCTCCCCCGCCCTCAACGTCGCGGTACGGGGACCGCGGGGCAACTGGCGCTTTCACGCAACCAGCACCGCTCCATAGCGACCCGCACACGCGGCCTCCCACGCGCCGGGGCCGATCTCGCACCGGTCGCCGCCGAGTTCGTCGTCGTCACCGCACAGCTGCCGTTCGATCTCGACAAGCCCACCGACGCGCCGCCGCAGTGGATCCCACGGCCGAGCGCTCTCCGCACTGCGCTCCGCAGACAACCACCGGGATCCCAGCGAGCCGAACAGCAAGCCTGGGTCGGCTGGCCTGGTCTGGCGGACGAGAGGCCAGAGCCGTTCGACGACACCGGACTGACCGTCGTGTCGGTGCCGGTCGCGAAGGACGAGACCCGTGACGGCCTCGCTGGCTACGCGAACGCCACCGTATGGCCGCTGTATCACGATGCGACGCAACGTCCGGCGGAAGACCGCTCGTGGTGGGAGGCGTACGTCGTGGTCAACCGCCGTTTCGCCGAGGCAACGGCAGGGGTGACGGCCGAGAACGCCTCAGTCTGGGTCCACGACTACCAACTGCAACTGGTGCCCGCCATGCTCCGGAGACTGCGACCCGATCTCCGGATCGGGTTCTTCCTGGACATCCCGTTTCCACCGCTCGAGCCGTTCATGCAGTTACCGTCCCGGACGGAGATCGTGCGGGGACTGCTCGGCGCGGACGCCATCGGGTTCCACAACGCGAGGAGTGCGACGAATTTCCTGTCGGCGGCCGCCAGCCTGACCGGCCTCCGGCCGGAGGCGAGAACGCTCCAGATCGAGGATCGGCAGATCACGGTAGGCGCGTTTCCCGGGTCCGTCGACGCGGTCGGCATCGAAGCGGTCGCCAGAACACCGGAAGCGATCCAACGCGCCCGTCAGATCCGTGCGGATCTCGGACACCCGCGTACGGTGCTGCTCACCGTGCAGCGCCTCGGCCACGTCGACGGGATGCGTGATCTCGACTCGACCTTGGGTATGAATCGACAGCTGCAAGCGCTGTACGAGCTGCTCGCCGACGGACAAGTGGACGCCGCGAATCTCGTCGCCGTCTCACTCGTCGACTTCGTCGCCAAGGGCGGCGCGTCCACGTACCTGAACCTGGGCGGAGGCATCGAGGACTCGATCGCTCGCATCAACTCGCTCTTCGCGCCGCTAGGGCGTCCGGTCGTCCACTACCTGCAACGGTCGATGCGCCCAGCGGAACTGACAGCGATCTATCTCGCCACCGACGTGCTCATCGCCACGCCTACCCGGGACGGAATGACGTCGGTGGCCAAGGAGTACATCGCGACCCACCACAACCTGGACGGCGCCGTCGTACTGTCCGAATTCTCCGGCGCCGCACCGGAACTGACCTCGGCATTTCTCGCGAATCCCTACAGCATCGAGAACGTGAAGACCGCGATCCTCGACGCGATCACCGTGGATCCGGCAGAAAGGCACCGCCGAATGCGCGCATTGCGCCGCCAGGTCCTGACCCACGACAGCATTCAATGGGCAGACTCGTTCCGCGCCGCGATCACCCTCAACGCCTCTCCGAGGTAGCGATAACGACGGGGGCTGCTGAGGTATGCCACCGTTACCGCGGCGACGGGATCCGACCGGCGCCGCTCCGTTTCGGACACGTCGAGACGAGGCGGGACGGTAGGTTTAGGCGGGTGGGTACTCGTCGCTCGTACTCGTCGAGGCTGTTGCCTGTGTGGCAGGAGGTGCATAGGCGGCTGTCGAGCGGACTGACAGTGAGTCGTGTGCGGGTCGGGCCGCTGAGTGATGCGGAGCGGGAGGCGCTCGCTGATCTTCTGGGGCTCGACCGTCTCCCGGACTCGTATGTGACCGTCTCGATGGCCGCGCTGGAGCGGGCGGTTGGCGAGAGCGTCCACAGCGTCGTCACGGATCTCCTCGGACCGCTCGGAAATCGAGCCGAGGAGATACGCCACAACAAGGCCGTGAAGGCCCAACTCTGGAGCTGGCTGCGTACCCATCCCGTGGTCCAGGCACAGCCGGCTCTGCAGCCCTGGGTCACCGCGGTGGAAAATACCGGCGTCTTCTTCAGCTCGGTCGACAAGACGCGCGCTGAACTGGCGAAGGTGCTCAAGGTCATTCGCCACCTCCCCGCGACAGGCGCTCCACTGCCCGTCTTCGCCGACGCGGTGCTGGGCGATCCGCATGCCTTGGACGAAGGCACGCGACGCGCCACTCTGGTTGTCAAGGCCATGGCTGCGATCTTCGACGTACCGTTGCCGACCGACGCGATCGCGCGTAGGACGCTGTGGACACGAGCTGGCGTGTCTGACGACGAACTGTCGTCCACGGTGCTCGTCGCCGGCTTCCGGCCGCCAGGCGCGAGCCTGGTGGCGACAGTACTGCGGGCGTGCGCTGACGCTGGCGACGCGGCCCCGCTGACGCTGCGCCAACTGCGGCGCAGCCGGCTGCGTACCGGAGTACCGGCGGCGGTCTGGGTCTTCGAGAACCCGAGCATCCTGGCCCTGGCGCTCGAGCGTTTCGGGCGCACATGTCCGCCCCTGATCTGTACTTCCGGCTGGCCCAGCTCTGCCGGGATCCTGTTCCTGGAGCAACTGCGCGACGCTGGAACTGTGGTCCACTACCACGGTGACTTCGACGGCGAGGGCCTGCGCATCGCGGCCTCCGTGGTTGCGCGGATCGGTGCGAAACCTTGGCTCTTGACCACCGCAGATTACATCCGTGCATCGGACGCGGAGGGTCCTCAGGTCGGACGCGTGACACCGGTCCCGTGGGACGAGGACCTCGGTGCCGAACTGATCCGGCGTGGGACTTCCGTTCCGGAGGAACGAGTGGCCGAAGCGCTCCTCGACACGCTCGCTGTACAAACTGTCGGCAGTCTGCCCTAGCCTGATTCGCGCGTGTTCGGCAGGTCCAGAGGGGAGGCGGTGTGGACTCGATCCGGATACCGCCCGAGCTGTTCCGGTTCACCTGGGGAGATCGCGCGGAGCTGTACGTCGCCATCCTGCACGCCTTCACCGAGGCGAACGAACGGCTCGACACGACCCTCGGCATCGACGAACTGGCCGCCGGGTTGCGAACGTTCGGCTGGGTTCCGGCCGCGTCCGACGACACGCTGCGCAGTGCTCTCGAGCAGCTGCGCGCCTGGCAACTGGTCGATTTCATCCAGGACCACACGGAAAACTACCGGACCGCTCTCGAGTACGAGCGCAACAACGTCCGCTACTCGCTCAGCAGGCGTGGCGAGGCCGCGTTCGCGGGCGTCACACACGCTATGAGCGTGCTGGCCTCAACCGGCGCCTTGCAGACCGCGGTCCTCGACGCCATCGGCGACCGGCTGGCCGACCTCGTGGTGGAGCTCGACGGAGTCTCCGATCGGCGTGTCTTCACCGCCTTGATGGAGCTCGAATCGCATCTGGAGGCCTTGCGCGCGAACACCAAGCAGTTCAACGGCGAGCTGCAGCGGTTGCTACGGGTGGAGGGCGTGGACATTTCGACGTTCCACGACGTCAAGGTGTCGACGGTTGCCTACCTGGAGGAGTTCCTGACCAATCTCGATCACCGCGCACACCTCATCCGGACCCGGATCGAGGCGGTTCTCGATCGAGGGGTCGCCTGGACGCAGCGCCGGGCGCTGATCGGCGCCGAGCTGCCGCGGTTCAGCGGTGTCGATCCCGGTCCGGCCTGGCTCGAACGCCGGCAGGCCCGATGGGAGGGCCTACTCGCCTGGTTCGTGGGGTCGGAGACGGCGCCACCACGGGTCGAGCAGCTGCACACCGTCGGCCGCAAGGCGATCGTCACACTGCTACAGGTGCTGGACCGGATCACTGAGACCAGACGCCGGGCCAGCAGCGCCGTGGCCGACTTCCGGGAGCTTGCGCGCTGGTTCACTGTTGTCCCGGCGCAAGAGGACCTGCACCGGCTCTGGGTGACGGCGTTCGGCCTCGCCCCGGCGCGACATGCACATCTGGCCGTCGACGATCCGGAGCTCATCGCGTCATCGGTGTCCTGGCGGGACGCGCCGCCGGTGCCGGTTTCACCGCTGCTGCGGTCGTCCGGCCAGGTCCAGAAGTTCAGTCGAACCGGACGCGTCCGCGACGTCGCGGCGTTGAAGGCCGCCCGCGCCGAGCGCGCCGCGGCGGAGCGGGCGGAGCTGGAGGCTGCCTGGGAGTTCCTCGACACCGGCGGCCCGATTCGGTTGTCGCTGATGGCCAAACTCGACGACCACCTCTTCGAGCGACTCCGCGAGCTGCTCGGACGGGCGTTGGACAGCGTCCCAGGACGCTCTGGGCATCGGCGGGCGACGACCTCAGACGGCAGAGCCGAGATCGTACTGTGGCTTCCGTCGGACGACGCCATCGCCACCATCCGAACCCCTCGGGGCGATTTCCGCGGCCCCGACTACGTCATCGAGATCCGGGCGGTTCGGAGCCGGGCGGTCCCGGAGTCGGGAGACTCCGGATGAGCCAGCTCGCCAATCAACTCGCACTGGCCGAACGCGACGAGATCTCCCGCGGTATCCGCGGCGTACTCGGCATCCCACTCGTCACTCAGCAGGCTGCGCCCGAACTCTTCGACCTCATCCGCCGCCGGCAGGAGTCGATCCGCCAGTGGTTCGACTACTACTGCGGATGGGTCCTCAGACTCGAGCCCCGCCTGGGTTACGCACGTCTGGTCAAAGTTCAGCCGTCGACGGACCCCAGCCGCCCTGTGCGGCGCCGCCGATCCGGTCGGGCACCGTTCGACCGCCGCCGGTACGCCGTGCTGTGTGTCGTCATCGCCGAGCTGCTCACCGTCCCCGTGACGACCATCGGCCAGCTGGCCGAACGCGTCCGCCAGGCAACCGCCGTCGACGAGGTCATCCCGACACTGGACACCGCCAGCAAGACCGAACGGCGAGCCTTCGTCGACGTACTGCGGCTGCTCGAGAGCTACAGCGCCGTTGCCGTCGTCGATGGCAGCACCGACGCCTACATCGACAGCGAGGACGCGAAGGTCCTCTATCAGGTCAACACCACGCTGTTGATCCGCCTGCTCGCCACACCAGTCGGGCCGTCCACTCTCGCCGTACCGATCGAGGAAGTGCCGCATCGCTTCGAGGAGCTCCTCGTCACCATCACGCGTGAGCGCCGCTATGGCCTCGCTGCCGATCCCCTTGCCGGCGAGTCAGAGATCTCGCCCACTCAGCAGAACCTGTGGCTACGCCACTCGATCTTCCGGCGGCTGGTGGACGATCCCGTGGTGTATTTCGCGGACCTTTCCCCCGCGGAACACGCCTACGTGACCTCACCTACCGGGCGGCAGCTGCTGCGGCGCGCCGCCGAGCAGGGCGGGTTCGTCTTGGAGGAACGGGCCGAAGGCGTGCTGTTCGTCGATCCTGACGGCCTCGCGACGGACAGCCGCTTTCCTGACGATGTCAGTACGGCGAAGATCACCGCACTCCTGATCCTCGACACACTCACCGGACCGGCCACCGTCGAGCAGCTTCACCTGACCACGAGCCGCTTGCTGAGCGATCACCCGTCATGGGCGAAGGCCTACCGGGACGCGGACGGACCGGCCAGGTTGGTCGACGACTCGCTCGCGGAGCTGACCATGTTCGGCCTCGCGCAGGTCTCCGGCGGTGTCGTCAGGCCGCTGCCTGCCGCCGGGCGGTACGCCGTACAGGCACTGCGCACATCCGGTCAGGAGACGAATCCATGACAGTTACACGACTTGAGCACCCACCGCAGGCGCCGGCAGCTCCGGAGGACCGCTGGATGCCCAGTCGCGCCGGCATCCTCAACGTCTGGCGGTACTACGACGAGGTCTTCACCTTCCACGACGGCCGGCTGCTGCTCCGCGGACCGAACGGGAGCGGTAAGTCCAAGGCGCTCGAACTGCTACTGCCGTTCCTCTTCGACGCCAGCCTCCGGGCCAGTCGCCTGTCGACCTTCGGCACCGGCGAGCGCACCATGCACTGGAACCTCATGGGCGAAGGCGCTTCGGGCACGACGAGGGTCGGCTATGTGTGGCTCGAGTTCGCCGGTCCGTCCGGCTGGTTCACCTGTGGCGCGCGGCTGCAGGCCGGGTCGCACACGACCACCGTCCATCCCGACTACTTCACCACGGATCTGCGGATCGAGCCCGGCGGTCTCTCCCTGGTCAACGATCTCGGGATGCCGCTGACGAGCAGTGCCTTGGCCGAGCGGCTCGGCGAGCGCGGTATCGTGCACGACAGCGCCACCGCGTACCGTTCGACGATCCGTACGACTTTGTTCCCCGGCCTGAGCGAGCAGCGGTACGACGCCCTCATCATGGCGCTGCTCCAGCTCCGCACACCGAAACTCTCGCAGCGGCTCGACCCGGCGCTGCTGTCTACTCTGCTGTCCCGGGCACTGCCGCCGCTGGACCAGCAGGAGATCGCCGACCTCGCCGAAGGGTTCGAGCGGCTCGACGCACAGCGCGAGCGCCTCCGCTCGCTCGACGCTGAGGTTGACGCGGCCGGCGATCTGGCTCGTCGACAAGGTACCTATGCCCAGCGCGTCCTGCGAGCGAGCGCCGGGAAGCTGATTAGCGCGACCACCGAGCTGGACAGACTGAGCGAGCAGGCCAAGGAGACCGCGGACGAGTACGAGAAGGCGATCGACCGGGAGACCGAGCTCAAGCGGCGACAGGACGAACTGCAAGGCGAGATTCGCCGTACGACGGCTCGCCGGGACGGGTTGACCGACTCCGACACGTACCGGGCCGGTCGGCAGCTGGATGACCTGCGGCAACAGACACAGCGCGCCCGGAACGACGCTCAACGGACTGCAGGTCTGGCAACCCGTGCCGCCGAACAGGCCGCGACCGACGAACAAGCTCTTGAAACCGCGACGCAGGGCGTGCAGCGCGCGGAGTCCGTCGTACGGCGACAGGGCGACGAAGTCCGGCAAGCCGCTACCAGGGTCGACCTGCTCATGCTGACCGACGAGCTCCTGCCGGAGCCGATCGCGGACGTCCCACGGGCCAAAGGTCTGTTGCGGGCTACTGTTCGCGGTCGAGAGAGCGAGATCCAGCAGCTCGGCGCCGCTGTCGACGCGCACGAGGGTGCGGTCGTACGGCGCCAGGAGGCGGAAGCGGAACTCGACCACGCGCGCGGCGAACTGGACCAGGCTCGGCAGGACTTGGCCGCAGCAGACGACGAACGTGACCTGGCTCTTGCCGGTCTGGTGTCGAGGCTGGCCACCTGGGGACACGACTGCCGGGAACTGGTGTTCCCGAGTCCGGAGGCGCTCGAGGAACAGGCCGAGTCGGAGTCGGGGCTGCACGACGTGATCGCGGCCGCGGCGACGGTCGTCACCTCGGACGTCGCCGCGAAACGGACCACAGTCCAGGCCGCGCTCGATGCGCTCATCAGCACTCGAGCCGCGCTGCAGGAAGAGCTGGTGGAACTCGACGTCGGAGAGCTCCCGCCAGCGGCCCCGCCGTACCGAACGGCGGATCGCACGACGGCGCAAGGTGCTCCGCTGTGGCAGCTCGTCGACTTCGCCGCATCCGTTCCTACAGACACACGTCCCCGGCTAGAGGCCGCGCTGCAGGCTTCGGGGCTCCTCGACGCCTGGATCACTCCGACCGGCCACGCCCGGATTCACCACGCGGCTGACGGTCACGAGTCCTGGCTTCGTCCCGTCGGACAGCACGACACATACGCCGATCCGGCCGGGCTCGAGCCGGTGGCCGGTCCGTCGCTGGCCGACGTACTCACGCCCGAGCGCGACGGCGTTGTGGACGAGGACGCTGTACGAGGTCTGCTCACAGTCGTTGCCGTTGCCAACGAACTGCCCGCCGACGGGCTCGTGGCGATCGGCCTCGACGGCACCTGGCGGATGGGAGCTCTCACCGGAAGCTGGGAGAAGGAGGCCGCGGCGCATATCGGCGGAGCGGCGCGGCGACAGGCACGTGAGCAGCGCGCGACCGAGATCCGCGCCGAACTGGCAGCAATCGCAGCGGACAGCGACGCCCGCACAGCCGACCTGCGCGCTCTGCAGCGTCGTCTGGACGTGCTTGGCACCGAGCTGGCGTCCGTCCCGTCCCGTGAGGTGCTCGACGACGCGACCCGGCTGTTGGCCCAGCGGCAGGCCGAGACGAACTCCGCCGACGGCATCGTTCACGGCCGGATGAAGACCGTCGAACTACGAGAGTCCCAGGTAGCTGCCGCTCTACGTTCACTGACGCAGCTGGCCGCAGAAGCCCGGTTGCCGACGCAGCGATCGGCGTTGGCCGAGGTCAGGAATGCGTTGCGGTCCTTCTCCGATCTCGCCGAGAGCTGGCTGGACGGACAGGCCGAGCTGAACTCGACCCGCCGACAAGCCGACGAACTGCGGACGCGGGTCGAACGGTCGGCGGCCGAGGCCGATGAACGCGCCGGCGAGGCCGCCGAGGACGCGGCAGCTCACGAGGAGCTCGCCGTACGGCTGGAAACCATCGAAGCGAGCGTCGGGCAGGACTACCGAGAGCTTCTCGACGAGATCAGTCGACTGCGCACGACGCTCGAGGAGCTCGGCCACGCTCAGGACGATACCCGCAATCTCCGGACCCAACTCGCACGGACGATCGGAGAGTTGAGCACCCGTGTCGAGACGGCGACGGCGGCCCACGAGCAGGCCACTGCCGCGAGAGACGCGGCTGCCGCCGACTTCCGAAAGCTCGCTATCGGCACGTTCCCTGCTGACAGCAAGCTCCCGAACCTTCCCGACTTCGTCGAAGGTCTCGCAGCGTCGGACGGCGTCCGCGCGAGCCTGGACGCGGCCCGTCTGGTGGCGGCAGCCTGGCCGAACATCCCGCACGCACCGAGCCATCTTGCCGACGCGGTCCGGCGACTCTCGGAGAGCGTGCACGAGTGCCGCGAATCGTTGCGATCCCGAGCCGACCTCGATCTCGAGACGGACGACGACATCCAGGTCTTCACCGCGATCGTCGACGGGCTGCGGGTCGGCGCGGCCGAACTCCTCCAGATTCTGCGCCGCGACGCCGATCAGAGCCGCCTTGAGATCACGAACCAGGAACGAGAACTATTCGACCGGACCCTCACCGGCGACACCCGTCGCCACCTCGCGAACCGGATCCGGCAAGCCAACGACCTGGTGGACCAGATGAACACCCGGCTCCAGCAGGTCCGGACCGCGTCGAGGGTCGCCGTACAACTGGTCTGGCAGGTCGCGCCCGAGCTGCCCGCCGGCACGAAGACGGCGCGCGACCTGCTGCTGAAAGACCCGGCCAATCTGTCCGAAGACGACCGCGAGTCCCTGCACCGATTCCTCCGCGACCGAGTCGAGCAGGCCAGGGCCGACGACACCGCAACCACCTGGGCCGAACAACTCGCCCAGGTCTTCGACTACACCGCCTGGCACCACTTCGTCGTCAAGGTCGACCGCGGCACGGGCGACGGCTGGCAACCCCTGACCAGGAAACTGCACGGAGCGCTGTCCGGCGGCGAGAAGGCGATCGCTCTGCACCTCCCTCTGTTCGCCGTCGTGGCCGCCCACTACCAGTCCGTTCCCACTGCTCCCCGAGTCATCCTCCTCGACGAGGTCTTCGTCGGCGTCGACACCGCCAACCGCGGCCAGATCTTCGCGCTCCTCGCCGCCCTCGACCTGGACCTGATGCTGACGTCCGACCACGAATGGTGCACGTACGGCGAACTGCCGGGTATCGGCATCCACCAACTCGTTACCGCCGCCGACGGCGACGACGCCGTCACCACCGCGAGATTCACCTGGGACGGTCACCGGCTGCTGACCGACACTGCCGACTTGCCTTAGGTGCCTCGCCTCGATCGATCAACTCTTCCCATCCGTCATCACAGACGAACTGCGCTCGGCGCTCTGGACCTCCGCCGACAGCTTCAGCCGGCGCCCGTTGTCGTCAGGCGTCGATTGCGCGCGAACGACTCCCGATTCGTCCGAGGCCGCTAGCGTTCCACGAACGTGGCGAGCTTTCGGAGGCTGTCGGCGTCCGTGCCTCTGGCGGCTGCGGCCTGTTCCCACCGGTGTAACTCCTGGGCACTCGCGCCGAACCGTACTTCAGCACCGTCCGGCTGCGGACCGCCCATCCGCAGAACTGCCCGACGAGTCATCGACGATCTCCAGGCTCCATCAGCCGACCCCACGACGCACCTCTTTACGCACCTCAATCAGCGCGAGAAGATGGTGAGCGATGAGAAGCGATGTGCACGACATCAGCCCCGAATCCCTTGCCAGTAGGAGTTTTCGCTCATCATCGGCAAACGATGGTCAGTTTCAGCCGGAATTCAGCGGGTTCGGGGTTCGAGTCCCTGGCGGCGCACAAAAGCCCAGGTCACCACGGTGTCCTGGGCTTCGTTGTGTCTCCGACACACCACTTACGCACCACTTTGCGAATTTGCCCTCACAGATCCGAGCGGCCACCTCTCGCCACTTCCAACCCGATCGACCTTCATCTGATCGTGACTGTGCGTCACATCACAACGCTTCGCATCATTGCCGGAATCTCCACTCCCGCCCGTCGGCCAGCGTTGAGCCGCCAACCATCACCCCGGTTGGGGTGATACCGGATGAACGGGCAGGTGACTCCGGTCGCCAGCCCGATGGACGACGTACGCATCGCCATCGCCGCCAGCATCGAGAACGCGAACCCCGAGTGCTCGTGCTCACTCACCCACGGATGAAAGTGATCGCTCACCTCGACGAAATCGAACCCGGCCTCCTCCGCCCGCACCGCCTGCTCGACGATGTCCGACGGTCCGTAGGCCTCCGCGATCAGCTTGAACCCCAACCTCATCGACACCCCTCCTACCGGCCCGGATCACGGGGTACGTCGCCGCGCCAACCGCCGGTCTCGTCGCCGTGCTCCTCGATGAACTCCTTGAACCGCTGGAGATCGCCCTTCACCCGGCCCTCGACCACACCGAACCTGTCACCGACCTTCTCCAGGAAGCCGTCGGGATCGATGTCCATCTGCGCGGTGACCCGGCTGGTGGTGTCCGACAACTTGTGGAACGTCACGACACCGGCATGCTGCGGCCCCGAATTCGATTTCCAGGCCACCCGCTCGTCCGGGTGCTGCTCGGTCACCGTCGCATCGAACTCCCGCGTCGCCCCACCGACCTTCACGACCCAGTGATTGTGGGTCGCATCCAGCTGACGGATCTCCTCCACGCCCTCCATGAACTGCGGGAACGTCTCGAACCGCGTCCACTGGTTGTATGCCGTGGTTACCGGCACGTCGACGTCGATCGACTGCGTGATCGTGCTCATCGCCTTACCTCCAAGGGATCTTGATCTGCCGCCACCCGGTGCCCCTGATCACCCGACCGACACACCCCCGACTGATCGCGGACCGCCGATTCACCTGGACCAGCCCAGGTAGCAGACGGTCAAGGACGAGCGGGACGACTGGAGCGAACACTCCCCAGTCGCGACGAACACGAGGCTCTGCGCCGGGCCTGCGGACTTGCTGGCACACATCGTCGGCGGGCCCGGCGCTTACCAGGGGACGCATCTCCGGTGGCCGTGGAACCACCGTCGGAAACGGCCTGCCCGCCACCACGAACCTGTCACGAGTCTGTCGCAATATCTGTAGCAGCGACCATAGACATTACGACTCGATCGAGATAGTCTTCCTGGTACCAACAGAGAAGAACATCGAAGCTGACGTAGACAGCTAACGGGATTGCCAATTCACAACCCAAGGCTCCGGGTGCGAGTGCACCGGGGCCGTTCGGCGCGGAGGCTCGATGACCCCAGACGTACACGGAGACTTCGATGGGTTCAGATCCGTCACCCGGGCCGGCCAGCTTCGACGATGACGACTACCCCGCGTTCACGATGGGCCGAGCAGCCGAAATGCTCGGCACCACACCAGGATTCTTACGGAGCCTGGGCGAGGCGAAGCTGATCACGCCGCAGCGTTCCGACGGCGGTCACCGCCGCTACTCCCGCTACCAACTGCGTCTCGCGGCCAGGGCCCGGGAGCTCGTGGACCAGGGCACCGCACTCGAGGCGGCCTGCCGAATCATCATCTTGGAAGATCAGCTCGCAGAAGCGCAGCGCGTCAATGAACAACTGCGAGACGAAAGCTAGCACCACGGGTATCGGCGGGGTTCGGCCGCCGGGGTGCATCACCACAACCGCATCCCGCTTGGAGATCGAGATGGCACTGTCAGAGCCCACCGACGTGTTCGACGCCGGCGCGTTCGCGCAGTTCGCGCTGGAGTTGCACGACGCTGCCGGCGTGGACGAGACCCTGGAGACGGTGCTGCAGTTCGCGTTACAGGCAGCCAACTGCACGTATGCCGGCGTCGCGCTCGCAGCCCGCGGGGACCGCGCCGAGGTCGGGGCGGTCACCGCTCCGGTCGTGGACACGTTGTATCGGGTCCAGATCGAGGCCGACGAGGGTCCGATGCTGACTGCGCTGACCGGCGATACAGTCACCGTGCCCGATGTCGCCACCGACAACCGCTGGCCGAGCTGGCAGACCGCGGCCGTGGCAGCCGGCATCGGAAGTGTCCTGCAGGTCCCGATGAAGGTCAGCGACCAGACCACCGGCGTCCTGTCGCTCTACGACGCCGAGCCGAACGCATTCACTGTCGACGACGAAGCAATCGCGCACATTCTGGCGCGGCATGCCTCGGTCGCGGTTGCCACCGCCCGCCATGAACTGTCCATGGCCCAGGCGGTGGATGCCCGCAAGCTGGTCGGACAGGCGATGGGAATCCTGATGGAACGCTTCGACATAACTGCCGATCAGGCGTTCGCGGTCCTACGGCGCTACTCCCAAGACACCAACACCAAACTGCGCGACGTCGCCGAGCAGCTGATCCAGACCCGCAAACTCCCCCACTGAGCGATCACGCCGTTCGCTCGCGGCGACGCTCGACACACCGGCAACGACCCAGACGGCTCCGTAGCGGGTGCTCACCGCTTCTGCTGTTCGCTGTTTGCCTCTGCACCGCGATTGCTCTGTTCGAAGTCGCGGTGATCGTCACCACTCGCTTCAGGCATAGATGGTCTCTCGGCCGGTTCGGGCTGGGCACCGCGGAGCAACGACGGTCGGGCCTGTCGGTTCAGTCTGGGCAGGATCACCCAGGTCAGCAACGCCGTCAGCGTGAAGGAACTGATCGCGAGCGCAACGGGCTGCGGCAAACCCGGTACCACGAGCTTCAACGCCGTCGCGATCACCAGCAGAGTCGGGTAGGCGGCCGCCCAGGTGATCAGGAACGTCTTCCATCGCGGCGAAGCCGTCTCGCCAGGCACCGTGAACCAGCTGTGCCGGCCGTCGGACACGGTCCGACGCTCGTCGGACAGCCGGTCTCCAGGTACCCGCAAGGCCCACGCGGCAACCGAGGTCCGCAAACTGGCCGATTCCTGTTTTGACGAGTCACCGGGCTGGTACAGGCGCTGCATGGACAGACCGAGGATTGTCATCGTTCGGGCCGGATCGGCCGGATTTCATTGTGCCGACAAATCACGTCAAGGCAGGTGATCTTGATGTACGACGTTGTGGTCCTGGTCGAGCAGGAGCTGACGGTACCGGACGCGGAGCGGCTGGTGGAGCTGTACGCGGGCACACGGGAGCAGATCAGGTTCCATCTGATCGTTCCGTGCGACGACGCGCAGGCCCAGGTGCAGGCATCTCTGGCCGGCACGGAACTCTACGGGATCACCGCCGAGCGGTACTCCGTCCGAGCGGACGAGCCGACCGTCACCGCACAGCGTGAAGCACAACGGGCCGCTGACGCGCACGCCGCCGCAGCACTTGAGCGCAGCGTCCAGCGATTGAGGTCGCTCGGCCGGGATGCGGACGGGGTGTGCACGCACAAGCGGCCTGTCGACGCACTCGTCGACGACATCAAGCGGGTGCATGGCCAGGAGGCCGTCGTACTCACCCGACCGCACGTCGTGGCCGAACTGCTCCACGTCGACTGGTCAGCACAGGCTCGCCGCCACCTCGGCGTACCCGTCCTTCATGTCCTCGAGCAGGACCACTGAGACGAGCAGCCCCCAACCCATGAATGGGAGCCGGTCCGTCAGCGGTCGTCAGCCGCAGCTGACCCTCGCGGTCTGTGCCCTGCCGTCGCTCATCGCTCGTACTGCGCAACCCAGCGCGTCCGCCTCAGATCGTTTGCCTGAGGGGTGTCCGGGCACCGGCTAGGCGTGACCGCGGAGCAGGAGTACGGCGGTGGGACAGTGATCGTCTGGGAGACCCATGCGGTCGCAACCGAGTCGGCCTTGTCCGGCCGGACCATCGAGGAGGTCGCCGGCTAGTGGACTTCTCGGCCCCCGAGGCGACCCAACCCGAGTGGATCGCGCCGATGCTCGCCACCCTGACCGAGGATCGCTTCTCGGATCCGGAGTGGTTCTACGAGCGCAAACTCGACGGGGAACGGTGTCTTGCCTTTCGTACTGCGGATGGCGTTCGGCTGCTGTCGCGCAACCGCAAGGAATTGAACGGCCATTACCCCGAACTCGTCGAGGCGCTGGCCGGGCAGCCGAGTGAGGATTTCGTGGTCGACGGGGAGATCGTCGCGTTCGAGGGCAACCGGACCAGCTTCGCCCGGCTCCAGGGGCGGATGCAGGTCAACGATCCGGACGCGGCTCGCCGTACCGGCGTGAAGGTGTTCTTCTACGTGTTCGACGCCTTGCATCTGGACGGACACGACCTGACGGGCCTCGCACTCCGCCGGCGCAAGGCGCTGCTGCGCCAAGCTCTGCGGTACGGCGGCCCGCTCCGCTTCACGCCACATCGGACCAGCAACGGCGTCGCGTACTGGGAGCAGGCATGCCGGCGCGGCTGGGAAGGTGTCATCGCCAAGCGGGCCGACGGATCCTACGCGCATGGCCGCTCCAAGGACTGGCTGAAGTTCAAGTGCGTGGCCGAGCAGGAGTTCGTCATCGGCGGATACACCGATCCGCAGGGCAGCCGGATCGGATTCGGCGCGCTCCTGATCGGGTACTACGAACGCGGCCAACTGCGGTACGCCGGCAAAGTCGGCACGGGCTTCGACCGGTCGATGCTCGAACAACTGAGCAGGCAGCTCGCCGACCTCGAGCAGGACGAACCGGCCTTTGCCTCCGGCAACTTGCCGCACGCACGGGTGCATTGGGTGAAACCGCGGCTGGTCGGCCAGGTCGGCTTCAGCGAATGGACCCGCGACGGGCAACTCCGCCATCCCAGGTTCCAGGGGCTGCGAGAGGACAAGCGCCCACGCGAGGTCGTCCGGGAGCGTGCACAGTGAACAGCGACGAGATCCGGGTGGGCCGCCGTACCATCCAGCTGAGCAGGACGGACAAGGTCCTGTTCCCCGACGGCGGCCTGACCAAGGGCGACCTCATCAGGTACTACGAGACGGTCGGCGCACAGATGGTCCCGTACCTGAAGGGCCGTCCGCTGTCGCTCGAGCGATACCCCGACGGCATCCAGGATGGGCAGGTCTTTCAGCAGAACGCGCCGCGGTACTTCCCGGACTGGATCGAGACCGCCTCGGTGAAACGGGTCGAGGGCCGCGGCAGTGTCAAGCACGCGGTCGCCGGCAGCGCCGCGGCGTTGGTGTACCTCGCCAACCAGGCCTGTATTACTCCGCACGCCTGGCTGTCTCGCGCCGACCGCCCGCGCAACCCCGATCAGCTGATCTTCGACCTCGACCCACCCGGCGACGACTTCCCCGCCGCACGTCGCGCCGCTCTGGACATCCGGCAACTGCTGGCCGAACTCGACCTGCCTTCCTTCGTCAAAACCACCGGCGGCAAGGGCCTGCACGTGCACGTCTCCCTCGACCGTACGGCGGACTTCGACCAGGTGCGCGAGTTCGCGAACGAGGTCGCCCAGGTGCTCGTCGTACGCGACCCGAAGCGGTACACCACCGAACAGCGCAAGGCGAAAAGACAAGACCGGCTGTACCTCGACATCATGCGCAACGCCTACGGCCAGACCGCCGTCCCGCCGTACGCCGTGCGAGCCCGACCGGGAGCGCCCGTTGCCACACCATTGGACTGGCGCGAGCTCGACGATCGCCGGCTGCGCGGCGACAGGTTCACCATCCGAACGGTCCCGCGCCGCCTCGACCAAGACGGTGACCCCTGGAGCGCCCACACCCGACGCGGCCGCTCCCTGACCAAACCCCGGCGCCGCCTGAACGAACTGCTGACCGCGGAGGACTAGTGCTACGACCTCGAGTTGCGGTACCTGGCCGTCCGTGCTCGTCTTCGAAACGCGGGCCGGCTCCTGACGGCGCGTTACTCGCGAGTCTGAGCTCTACCGCGCCTTCGAGCGCGACGAAGAGGACTCCGGCAAGCTGCTCGGCACCAAGCTGCCGATGCCGGTACTCGCGATGGCCCGGTGTTTCACCGTCGGTGACCACGCTCGCCAGTAATGGATGCCGGCCTCCGACCGCGGATCGCCCGGGTACCCAGGCACAACCCGGCAAAACGGGTTTCGGCCGAGCCGCGATGGTCACCTGGAAAGTGAGCTGAAGGAGGATCAGGTGGCACAGGTCGTTGTGGTTACCGGAGCCAGTGGTGGGATCGGGCGGGCGAGTGCGGTCGCGTTCGCCCGTCGTGGCGCCAAGGTGGCGTTGCTGGCGCGGGGCGAGACCGGGCTCGCGGCGGCCGCGCGGGATGTCGAGGAGGCGGGCGGTACGGCGCTGCCGGTCGAGGTCGATGTCGCGGACTACGAGCAGGTCGAGGACGCGGCCGGGAAGGTCGAGCGGGAGCTCGGGCCGATCGACGTGTGGGTGAACGTGGCGTTCAGTTCGGTGTTCGCGCCGTTCCAGCAGATCGAGCCGAGCGAGTTCCAGCGGACGACCGACGTCACCTACCTCGGGTACGTGTACGGCACGCGCGCGGCGCTGGACCGGATGAAGCCCCGGGACCACGGCACGATCGTCCAGGTCGGGTCGGCGCTGGCCTATCGCGGCATCCCGCTGCAATCGGCGTACTGCGGAGCCAAGCACGCGATCCAAGGGTTCCACGACTCGCTTCGCTGCGAACTGCTGCACGACAAGACGAACGTGCACGCCACGATGGTGCAGATGCCCGCGGTCAACACACCCCAGTTCTCCTGGGTCCTGAACCGGCTACCCAAGCACCCCCAACCGGTACCGCCGATCTTCCAGCCCGAGGTCGCCGCGGACGCCGTCCTGTACGCCGCCGATCACCCGCACCGGCGCGAGTACTGGGTTGGCATGCCGACGGCCGCCACCATCAT
This sequence comes from Kribbella sp. NBC_00709, assembly GCF_036226565.1. GTDB lineage: Bacteria > Actinomycetota > Actinomycetes > Propionibacteriales > Kribbellaceae > Kribbella. The sequence goes on along the minus strand of NZ_CP108996.1, from coordinate 5,225,717 downwards.
CGCGAACAAGTTCGCCGCCGGCCTCCTGGACCGCTATCTGGCCCGCACCGGCTACAAGTCACAACAGGCCGACGAGCCCGCCGAGAAGGCCGCCAACCTCTGGGAGCCCGCCGACGACGACCGCGACTACGGCGCCCACGGAGCCTTCGACGACCGCTCAACCGCCCGCAGCTACCAGGTCTGGGCATCCCGACACCGCCGCCTCGTCGCCGCGCTCGCCACCGGCGCAGCCGCGGCCACCGTCTACCTCACCCGCAGCCAGCGATAGCCGCAATGACCCGGAGGTGCGCGTGAAGATCGGATATTTCCTCTCCAGTGAGGAGTACACGCCCGCCGAGCTGATCCAACAGGCTCGGATGGCCGAGGAGGCCGGGTTCGACGGGTTGTGGATCAGTGACCATTTCCACCCGTGGAACGACGAGCAGGGCGAGAGCGCCTTCGTCTGGTCGACGATCGGCGCGATCTCGCAGGTGTGCGAGCTGCCGGTCACGACGGCGGTGACCTGCCCGACCGTGCGGATCCATCCGGCCGTGATCGCACAGGCCGCCGCGACCAGCGCCGTACTGCTGAACGGCCGGTTCACGCTCGGGGTC